>CANGBK010000023.1 GCA_947452235.1 Micrococcales bacterium | reverse complement strand
GCAACCTTTAGAGCTGGTTTGTGCTGGTAGCCAAAGTTCAAGACTTCGTAACCTTTGAGAACATACTGACGGTAAACCGGACCGTGAATGCCATCGCTCAGTCTTAGAGCAAAATCACGAGGTGTTGAAGAAGAGTTAGCAAAAGCACCGTAAAGAGCACCGTGACCTTTACCGTCCGTGAAATAGATGATGTTACGTGCTTTGACGGCACCTAGGTCACCGTTAGTGCCATCTGAAGGTGAATAAACCTTGAAAGAGGCAACCGGTGAGATCATGTTGCAGGCAGAAGTACCCAAAACAGTCAATAAACCAATGGTGGTAACAAGAATTGCACGACGAATCACTGAATTTTCCTCCTGGTGCGATGCATACCTATTCTATCTGGGCACACTGTGGTAAAATTGGGTTTTGCGAAGGGAAGCATTTGATGGAATTCAAAAAGGGACTGACTGTTGTCTACCCGCACCATGGCGCTGCCGAAATCCTTGATATCAAGAACAAGATTGTCCGTGGTGAGAAGAAGCTGTATCTTCAGCTCAAGGTAGAGGCAGGAAACCTAACTATTTGGGTTCCAGCTGAGACTGCTGAATCTGAGGTTGGCGTTAGAGACGTCATCGACGCCAAGGGTGTTCGTGCCGTTGAGCGCAAACTTAAAGAAGAATTCATTGAAGAGCCAACCAACTGGTCCAGAAGATTCAAGGCGAACCAGGAAAAGCTTGCTTCAGGTGATGTTATGAAGGTTGCCGAGATCGTTCGTGACCTTTGGAGAAGACAACAGGACCGTGGTCTTTCTGCCGGTGAAAAGAGAATGTTGGCTAAGGCTATGCAGATTCTTGTTTCAGAGCTAGCTCTAGCCCTAAAGGTTGATGACGCTGGTGCTGAGGCTCACATCTTGAAGGTTTTGGCCAAAGGCGCTAAATAAACCCAAACTTGGAAGGCACGGATGAGCGGAATCGCTGTAATTCTGGTGGCCGCAGGTGACGGTAGTCGTTTGGGGCAGGGAATACCTAAAGCCCTAGTCAAAATAGGAAATAAAACTCTCGTTGAGCATGCCTTAGATCGCATACTCAAAATTAATGACCTAAAGCAAATAGTTATTGCTTCTCATGAGAACCAAGTTCCAGACTTTGAAGCTATCGGCAACAAAGTTATTAACGGTGTTATTCCGGTTGAATACACTCCCGGTGGAATATCTCGTCAAGGATCTATTTTCAATGCATTACAGAAAGTTGATGCAAGCGTTGATGTTGTTCTAGTTCATGATGCTGCACGTTGCTTCGCGCCAACAGAACTTTATGAAAGTGTTGCTAAAGCAGTGTTAGAAACAAACTGCGGTGTTCTGCCTGTGCTACCGGTTGCAGATACCATCAAGCAGGTTGAAGGTAATCAAGTTTTTGGAACTATAGATCGCGACCAGTTACGTTTTGCTCAAACTCCTCAGGGATTTGAATATAAAGCGCTGATGGAAGGTTATTCAAAAACAACTTCAGAACACACTGATGATGCATCGTTGATGCAAGATGCTGGGTTACTTATTCACTCAGTACCAGGGTCTGCTCTTGCATTCAAGATCACTGTTCCGTCAGATCTTGAATATGCAAGGAAGATGATTGGGACGCAGAGTCGAACTGGTATTGGAACCGATGTTCACAAGTTCGCTGAAGATAAAACCAAGCCTTTATATCTTGGAACGGTGTTGTGGGAAAACGAAGTTGGCCTTGAAGGGCATTCTGATGGAGATGCTATTTCTCATGCCATCGTTGACGCGCTATTAGCTGCGGCAGGACTTGGGGATATCGGCTCAAACTTTGGGGTTGATAAACCAGAGTATTTAGGTGCCAATGGTGAAGTGTTTATTAGTTCAACATTGAAGATGCTTGAAGAGCATGGCTATTCTGTGGTCAATGTGAGCGTTCAGTTGATTGGTAATAAACCTAAGGTTGGGCCTCATCGTGAACGAGTTGAGCAGGTTTTGACGTCTTTGATTGGAGCTCCGGTAAGCCTAGGGGCAACTACCACTGATGGGCTTGGGTTCTTAGGTAATTCTGAGGGAGTGGCAGCCGTTGCTACCGCTTTGATTGAAAGTAGGCTCTAAAAATGGGTTTACAGCTTTTTGACTCTAAGGAGCAGCAGCTCAGGGACTTTGTTCCTCTAAAAGCGGGTGTGGTTGAGATGTATGTCTGTGGACCAACAGTTCAATCAGCACCTCACCTAGGACATCTAAGAAGCGCTCTCGTTTATGACCTACTTAGAAGATGGCTTAAGGCAACTGGTCTTGAAGTAATTTTGGTTAGAAACGTAACTGACATTGATGACAAGGTTTTAGTCAATGCGGGTTCTCGTGACTGGTTGGAATTCGCACGTGAAGTTGAACAAACATTTATTGACGCTTATAACAACCTTTGGATTTTAGAACCAACTCACGCACCCCATGCAACCGAACATATCGATGACATGATCGCTCTAACCAAGAAACTGATTGATAGAGGCCACGCTTATCAAGCTGAGGATGGTAGTGCTAACGTATTTTTCCATAGTGCTTCTTGGCCTTCATATGGTGAGCTCACTAACCAGAAACTTGAAAACATGGAGGGCGAACCAGAAAGTTCTTTCGGTCGTCGTTCTCCTCAAGATTTTGCTTTATTCAAAGCACATAAACCTGAAGAACCTGAGAGTGCTGCTTGGCAAACTCCTTGGGGTCTTGCTCGTCCTGGTTGGCATATTGAATGTTCAGCTATGGCGAAACATTTCTTAGGTGAAGCATTTGACATTCACGGCGGCGGTTTAGATCTTCGTTTCCCACATCACGAAAACGAACTTGCTCAATCTAGAGCAGCCGGTGATCACTTCGCCAATTTCTGGCTTCACAATGCTCTGGTGACCATCAACGGTTCCAAGATGAGCAAGAGTTCTGGCAATGGAGTCTCTGTTGAAGAATTACTTGAACAAGGTTCATGGGCTGCAATTAGATATTGGTTGGTTTCGGCTCAATACAGATCTAACCTCGATTACACAAAAGCCTCCATCAAAGATGCTCAAGCAGCTTTAGAACGTATCGTGGGCTTCATCAAAAGAGTTGGTGCAACTGGTAAAGATGTTGACCTCACTAAGCTCCCTGAAGATTTCATCCAAGCGATGAATGCTGATCTAAACACTCCTTTAGCGCTTGCCGTTTTGCATGAGAGCGTTAGAGCGGGTAATACTGCCTTCGATAATGGCGATAGCAAAGAAGTTGAAGCACAGGTTGAAGCGGTCAAAGCCATGATTCATGTTCTAGGGCTTAGCAAGGCTTATCAGGAACCTGAGGTCTCTAAAGAGTTCAAGGCTCAAATAGAGGAACTTATAGCCAAACGCCAACAGGCTAAAACGGCCAAAGATTTCAATACTGCTGACAAGATTAGAGCTGAGCTTGAAGGTCTTGGCGTGATTATCAAAGACTTACCAAATGAAACGATATGGAGCATCAATGGCTAACAAACCAGGACGACCAGGAGCCGCTAAAAAAGGTAAACCTAAGGTTGGTAGTGGCGGTAACCGCCGTCAAGGACTTGAAGGCCGTGGCCCAACACCTAAAGCTGAAGATAGAAAGTATCACCCAGCTGCTAAAGCTAAGGCTCTTCGGGAGAAGAAGTCAGCTACCGGAACCAAAGTTCAGAGAGCTAAGCCAGGAACGACCACAACCCGTAAAGGCGAATTCCTAGCGCCGACTAACAGAACCGCAGGTAATGCTGGTGGTGCTCAAAGATCTGGCCGCAGAGTTCAAAAGGCAGCAGATTCATCTGAGGTGCTTTCAGGTCGTAACTCTGTGCTTGAAGCTCTTAGAGCCAAAGTTCCTGCAACTAGTTTGTTTATCGCATCCCGTATTGAGATGGATGACCGAGTCAAGGAAGCTATCGCTTTAGCTAGCAACCGAGGTATTGCCGTAGGTGAAATCACTCGTGGTGAGATGGACCGCATGACAGGATTTGATGCTGTTCACCAAGGAATCGCTTTGCAGGTTCCACCATATAACTATCAGCATCCAAGCGAACTTCTAGACAAGATCATCTCGAGAGGACAGAAGCCATTATTGGTTGCTCTTGATGGAATTACCGACCCTAGAAACCTAGGTGCAATTATTCGCTCTGTTGCAGCTTTCGGTGGCCAAGGAGTTATCGTTCCACAAAGAAGATCTGTTGGTGTTACAGCTTCTGCTTGGAAAACTTCTGCCGGTGCCGCATCAAGAATTCCTGTTGCGCTAGCTGCAAACCTTAATGCAACTATCAAAGAGTTCCAGAAGCGTGGACTATTTGTTGTTGGTCTTGATGGTGGGGGAGATATGAACCTAACCAAATTCAAGCTAGGAAGTGAACCACTACTACTAGTTATTGGCTCTGAAGGTAAAGGTCTTTCACGTCTAGTTCAAGAGAACTGTGATGCGATTGTTTCTATTCCAATTTCAGCAGACACTGAATCACTCAATGCCGGTATCGCAGCTTCAGTTGTTCTCTATGAAGTTTCTAAAGCAAGAATGAAGTAACGAACTTAAAGAGAAATGGCCCGAGGAAATCCTCGGGCCATCTTCTTTTAACCTTTACTTCTTTGGAGCTGCTTTCTTAACAGCAGGCTTTTTAGCAGCTGGCTTAGTTGCTGGCTTTGCAGCAGTTTTAGCAGCAGGCTTCTTAGCAACGGCTGCCTTCTTAGCAGGAGCCTTCTTTGCTGTGGTTGTCTTAGCAGCAGCTGGCTTAGCAGCAGCTGGCTTAGCAGCAGCTGGCTTAGCAGCAACAGTCTTAGGAGCGTCGTTGTTTAGACGAGCACCTGAAGCAACATCGAACAAGTGGATGATTCCGCCCTGAGGCTTGAGGAATACCTTGTCACCGTGCTTTAGTGAGCTGTTGGTTCCAACACGGGCGATAACGTCAATGCTCTTACCATTATTTGTGGTCTGGCCGTATAGGTAAGCATCAGCACCGAGCTCTTCGATGATGTGAACAGAAACCGGAATACCTTCAGACTTAGAAATAACTAGGTCCTCTGGACGAACACCAACGGTGACGTTAGCAGCCTTGGTCTTGCTCAAAATAGTTGCATCAACCTTGATCACGTGGTTACCGAACTGAACTCCGCCAGCAACCTTCTTTAGTTCAAGAAGGTTCATTGCAGGAGATCCGATGAAACCAGCAACGAACACGTTAGCTGGACGCTCGTAAAGTGCACGAGGAGTGTCAACCTGTTGTAGTAGACCATCCTTTAGAACAGCTACACGGTCACCCATGGTCATAGCTTCAACCTGGTCGTGGGTAACGTAAACAGTGGTTACACCCAAGCGACGCTGAAGTGAAGCAATCTGAGTTCTAGTCTGAACACGAAGCTTCGCATCCAAGTTAGATAGAGGCTCGTCCATAAGGAAAACTTCTGGCTTACGAACAATCGCACGACCCATAGCAACACGCTGGCGCTGACCACCAGAAAGAGCCTTAGGTTTACGGTCTAGATATGGCTCAAGGTCCAAAAGCTTTGCAGCTTCCAAAACTCTTGCCTTACGCTCTTCCTTCTTCACGCCAGCGATCTTTAGAGCAAAGCCCATGTTGTCTTCAACTGTCATGTGTGGGTATAGCGCGTAGTTTTGGAAAACCATAGCGATGTCACGGTCCTTAGGTGGAACCTGTGTGACGTCGCGGTCACCAATAAAAATGCTTCCTTCGTTAACCTCTTCAAGGCCAGCAAGCATTCTAAGAGTTGTGGTCTTACCACAACCAGATGGGCCGACGAGAACCAAGAATTCTCCGTCGTTTACGGTCAACTCAATCTTGTCAACCGCTGGGCGGGTTCCGCCCGGATAAAGCCTTGTAGCCTTATCGAATTTAACTGATGCCATTTTTGATACTCCTTCAGCGGCAGGAACGAGCCGCACGATCCGTAGTGAATTAGTGCCTAGGCCAACGGCCTAGGTTTTCTATTATCGCATTTCTTGCCCTTGCCCTAGACTTAGAAACCTATGCTGTTTGCTTGGGGGAAGACAGCCTATGAAAGGTGTCAAAACAATGTCAATGAACCCTCGTCCGACCAGATCAGAACAACGCGACCTGGCCAGAGCCAAAGCTAAAGCTCTTAGAGAGCAGAAAGCTTCTGCTGACAAGCGTAAGCGTTCCCTGATCATCACTCTGGTCACTGTTCTTATTGTTGGTGTTGTTGGTGGTGTTGGCTACGCTGTTTTCCAGTTGAGTTCAACCTCTAGCACTTCAAACGCCAACGCTCACAAGACTCCAGCAAACGTAACTACCAAGGGTGGTATTTTGCTCGGTAAAGATTTCACTGTTGTTTCTGAAGCAGATGCAAAAAAGATGGACCACATTGTTATCTACCAGGATTACCAGTGCCCTATCTGTCAGATGTTTGAGAACCCTAACGCGACTCAGATTGGAACTTGGATCAAGTCTGGTCTCGCAGTTGTTGAGTATCACCCAATCTCTTTCTTGGATGGCCACTCACTAAATAACTATTCTTCGAGAGCGGCTAACGCAGCTCTATGTGTTGCTAACTCTCAGCCAGCTAAGTTCTTCGATGTGAATACAGCCCTTTACGCAAACCAACCTCAAGAGAACACTTCAGGTCCAAACGATTCACAGTTAAAAGACACATTGCGTGCGGTAGGAGTTGATGTTAACTCCGAAATGAATGAATGTATTGACCAGAAGAGATATGCAAAGTTCATTGAAAACAAAACTTCTGAAGCCTTCACCACTCCAGCTGTCACTGGAACAGACATCCCTACCGGAACTCCAGACATCCTGGTCAATGGTGTTGTTTATACCTGGGATGGCGATGCTACCAAGCTAGTGAACCCAGGTCGCTTCGCTCAGTTCTTCGAAGCAAACAAGAAAAAGTAAATAAAAGTAGAAAAGGATCATCGTGAAAAAGACACTAGTATCAGCAGCTATCGCAACTGTTTTGGCTTTTGCCCTAGCAGCTTGTTCATCAACAACCGGAGCTAAGCAAATTGTTTTGCACCCAGCTACAGGTGAGACAGACACTTACGTGATTGGTCACCGTGCCAACGTGGTTGGAGATCTAGACCTTAGCGATGCAACCGTCAAGACTTTCGATGTTGTTATCGAAGAGAAGACATCTTCAACTGACTGGACCCAGTTCAGAAAGTTTGTCGCTCACAAAGGTTCAACCAGCATTGGTTTCGCTCTAATTCAGAGTGTTGCTGGTGACTTCCAGTACCGTGCAACTATCAGTGGAAAGAACTACGGTCCTTTCACCTCTGCACCGATCACTATTCACTACACAGCTAAGAAGTAGTTAGTTCTGACTAAAAAGGTCGGTCTTCGGGCTGGCCTTTTTAGCTTTAAGTGCAACTATGCCCCTGCAAAACCGCTAAACTTTTTCTCGGACGTAAGTCCAAGCCGACCTGGCGCAATTGGTAGCGCATCGCACTTGTAATGCGAGGGTTAGGGGTTCGAGTCCCCTGGTCGGCTCCAAACAGAAAAGACCTCCCCTAGGGGAGGTCTTTAGTTTTAAGAGAACTAGGCGTTTAGGCCTTTGAGTGATGCATAAACCAGGAATGCTGGCCAAACTATGGACTTTAGTAGTCCTAGGGCACCCATCCAGAAGTCTGTTGCTGTTGAAACATAGTAGATAGCAGCACCAACGGCACCAACAAAGTAGAAGGAAGTCTTCTTGCTGTTGATGGTTATGTTTTTGTTGTTGGTGATGTTCTTTTTGATCTTTTTCTTTAGCTTCTTCTTGAACTTTTCGCTGTTGAAATCAGACATTGTTTTTCCTTTTTTCGATTCTTGCAATTGTGGCTTCGGTAGTTAGTATTTCAGCAAACTCACCCGAAAGGTTGGTAGCAGTAATCTCGGAGAGTTCTTCAGCTGAAACCTTTCTACCGTTGAAGCTTTTCGCAAAGGTATGCGTTGCATCTATAACAAACCAAGTTTCATAACCCAAGTTTCCGGCCATTCTGGCCGTTGTTTCACAACACATGTTGGTTTGAATACCACAGATAACAACCGATTTGATGTTCTCTGATTTGAGCCACTTATCTAGATCGGGTTCACCATAGAATGCAGAGTTCACAGATTTCACAATTAAAATATCTGGTTCCCCAGTAAGTTCCGATTTGAAATCATTGCCAGGTTGGTTTGGTCTTAGAACGGATGTTGGACTTTTAGAGTCGTGCCTTACAAAAACTACAGGTTGGTTCGCATCTCTAAATGCTTGAATTAGTTTCGCTACGTTAGCTTCACACTCAGGGTTATTACGTTCGCCTTTGATGTCATGTTCACTGAATCCTTTTTGAACATCAATGACTATGAGCGCTCTTCTGGTCATTACTCGGCAGCTTTGAAGGTGATGCTCACAGAGTTAATGCAGTAACGATCACCGGTAGGGGTTTGCGGTGCATCTTCAAAAACGTGACCTAGGTGCGAGCCGCATGCGCGACAAACAACTTCGGTTCTCTTCATACCGTGAGAGTTATCTTCTCTTAGCTCAACTGCATGGTCTTCTTTAGGTTCATAGAAGCTAGGCCAACCACAGTGAGAATCAAATTTGGTGGTGCTGGTGAATAGCTCTGCTCCACATCCTCTGCAGAAGAAGGTTCCTACACGGTCTTCGTTAAGTAGTTCACCGGTATAGGCACGCTCGGTTCCAGCCTCACGTAGCACGTGGTATTCGAACTCGGTAAGTTCTTCTTTCCACTGTTCATCGGTTTTTTCGACTTTACGTTCGGTCATTTATGCCATCTCCAGAGTTTTCACAGGTTAGGTACCTAATATAGAACAGTTAGCCAAGGAGATGTTGATGGCCAAAGATAAGCCGACAGATTCATTAGATCTGCTCGATGCGGACTATGAGCACGTCGGTCGTCACCGTGCCCGTAAAACTGCCAAGGACCGTTGGGTTGAATTAGCTTGGCTCACCTTTGCATCAGTGTTACTAAGTGCTGGTGGCTACTACGGTTTGCAATACGGTGTTGCCCAGTTATCGAGCCCACAACCAACTCACAAGATCGTCAACGGAATAGATATTTCCACTCCAATCACCGTTATTGATGCCACTGGAACTCGTAAATATGGTTCAAGTATGGGTCAGCTTTTACTAGATGCAGGACTGGTGGTTCCTTACACAAGATATTTGGATATCACCCTAACCGCCTCAAGTATTCACATTCAGGACGAGTCTTACCGTCCTTTGGCTAAAAAGATCGTGAAATTGCTGGGCAATATGAAGATCGTTTTGAAGCCTAAAGCAAAATACCCGATAGAAGTCCGCTTAGGTAAAGGGTTTACCGCTCCTGGGGAGTAAAAAGGGTCTATAACAGTCCTGTTATAGGAATAGATATTTAAGGAACAGACTGCCCCTTTTCACCCTAGACTGAACGAAGTTCAAAGATTCGTTTGCTACAACACTCGAAATCGCTTTCTTGAGAAATCAGGGAAGGGGCTGCAGTGAAGGAAGTACCGGATCTGAAATAAAAGTAATAGGAGCATCAAATGGCACAAGGAACCGTAAAGTGGTTCAACTCTGAAAAGGGTTTCGGCTTTATCACTCAGGATGGTGGAGCAGACGTTTTCGTTCACTTCTCAGCTATTCAGTCTGAGGGTTACAAGGAACTTAAAGAGAACCAGCGCGTTGAGTTTGAAGTTAAGAACGGCGACAAAGGCCCACAGGCTGACAACGTCTTCGTTATCTAAGCAAATTTAATAAGGCTTCGACCACCCCTTCGGGGTGGTCTTTGTCTTTTAAGCCCTAACTTGCACTCTGCCCTTGAGAGTGCCAAAATGGATTAGCACTCAACTATTGAGAGTGCTAACTAATCACTTTGATGCTCCAGGAGGGCGTAACCAAACATGGCAAAAATTATTAGCTTTAACGAAGAGGCTCGTCGTGGTCTTGAGCGCGGCTTGAACATACTTGCTGACACTGTAAAGGTCACCCTTGGCCCACGTGGTCGCAACGTAGTTCTAGAAAAGAAGTATGGTGCTCCGACCATCACTAACGATGGTGTTTCCATCGCTAAAGAAATTGAATTGGAAGATCCGTTCGAGCGCATCGGTGCTGAACTGGTTAAAGAAGTTGCTAAGAAGACTGATGATGTTGCAGGAGATGGAACAACAACTGCGACAGTTCTAGCTCAGGCACTTGTTCGCGAAGGCCTGCGTAACGTAGCTGCTGGTGCTGATCCGATCAGCCTAAAGCGCGGTATCGAGAAGGCTGTTGAAGCTGTTATCGCTGAACTATTCAAGCAGGCTAAACCTGTTTCATCTAAAGAACAGATTGCAGCAACTGCATCTATCTCTGCAGGTGACAGTATTATCGGTGAGATCATCGCTGACGCTATCGACAAGGTTGGTAACGAAGGTGTGGTTACCGTTGAAGAAGGTAACGCTTTCGGAATCAATCTAGAGCTAACCGACGGTATGCGTTTTGACAAGGGATACATCTCAGGTCTATTCGTAACTGACCCTGAGCGTCAGGAAGCAATTCTTGAAGATGCACTAGTTCTTATTGCTAACGCAAAGATCTCTCAGGTTCCTGAGATTGTTCCTATCGTTGAAAAGGTTATGCAGTCAGGTAAGCCACTTTTGATCATTGCTGAAGACGTTGAGGGCCAGGCTCTTGCAACTTTGGTTTTGAACAAGATGCGTGGAAACTTCAAGTCAGTAGCTGTTAAGGCTCCTGGTTTCGGCGACCGTCGTAAGGCTATGCTTCAGGACATCGCAATCTTGACCGGTGCAACAGTGATCACTGAAGAACTAGGTCTAAAGGTTGAGAATGCAACTCTTGAGATGCTAGGTAGCGCTCGCAAGGTTGTCATCACCAAGGATGAGACCACAATCGTTGATGGTTCTGGAGACAAAGAGCAGATTGCTGGTCGCGTTGAGCAGATCCGTCGTGAAATCGCTAACACAGACAGCGACTACGACCGCGAGAAGCTTCAGGAGCGTCTAGCCAAGCTAGCCGGTGGTGTTGCAGTTATCCGTGCCGGTGCCGCTACCGAAGTCGAATTGAAGGAGCGTAAGCACCGTATCGAAGATGCTGTTCGTAACGCTAAGGCAGCTGTTGAAGAGGGTATCGTCGCCGGTGGTGGTGTTGCTCTAATTCAGGCTGGTAAGGCTGCATTCGAGACTCTAGTGCTAACTGGCGATGAGGCAACAGGCGCAAACATTGTTCGCGTTGCTATCTCAGCTCCGCTAAAGCAGATCGCGCTAAACGCAGGTCTAGAGCCAGGTGTTGTTGCTGAGAAGGTTGCAAACCTTCCTTCAGGCCACGGTCTAAACGCTGCTAACGGTGAGTATGTTGACATGCTTGCTGCAGGCATCAACGACCCAGTGAAGGTGACTCGTTCAGCACTACAGAACGCAGCATCTATCGCAGGTCTATTCCTAACCACTGAGGCTGTTGTTGCAGACAAGCCAGAGCCTCAGGCTCCAGCTATGCCTGGTGGCGGAGGAATGGATTTCTAAACTTAGCCAAGTTATCGCTCCGGCTAAAAAGGGGTGGAACCAATTAGGTTCCACCCCTTTAACCTTTAACAAGGAAAGACTTTTTAGTTCATAAAAAGTCTTTGGTTCGAAGCTTCGATCTCGCTGTATTGAGATGCAGCTAGACGTAAAGCGTTACCAAGTTCACCCAACTGGGTGTCAACTGTAGTTGCAGTTAGTTTCCATCTTGAAACTAGTTCTTGGAAACTACTTGCAGCTGAACCGCGCCAAACTTCTTCCAATCTCAAGAGTTGAGCATGCAAGCCATCAACTTCGGTTTGAACCTTGCTGATGGTTGCTTGGATCTGGGAATTAGCAGCGAGAACCTGTTCGCTATCAACTTGAATCTGTGACATTTGTTACCTCCTTCGGTAACCAAGTTCACAACAAATCAAAGCAATTATGTTTAGTTCACTTGAAACTGTTAGTAACTAGTAACAGTTTCTAACTGTTAGGAAGTGTGATCCGGAAAGTTGCTCCGCCGCCTTTTGTTTCTTCAGCAACAATTCTTCCGCCGTGGCCTTCAACCAAACCTTTGACGATAGCCAAACCAAGACCGGAACCACCAGTGTCTCGGTTGCGGGAGTTATCGCTTCTGTAAAAGCGTTCAAAGATCTTTTTACGAAGTTGATTAGGAATACCTTCACCGTGGTCGATAACCAATAAAACAGTGTTGCCGTTATCAACACCAACTGCAACCTGAATGGGTTTTTCACCTGCGAAGTTGAAGGCATTATTAAGTAGGTTTGTGAGTATCTGACGCATTGCTGCATCATCGAACTCAGTAACTAACTCTTTAGGGTTCTTGTTGTTTTCAAGATCAGTGAAGCTCAAATCTATGCTTGGGTGACCAGCCTTGATGTTTGTGATTACCTGCTCAATTACTGGAACTAGGTCAGTCTTATTCATAACTAACTTGGCATCGTTATCTAATCTGGCTAGAGCCAAGAGAGATTCAACCAGTGAAGACATCCTGATAGCTTCACTCTCAATTCGTTGCATCGCATCATCAACCTGCGCTTTAGATTTGAAAGCACCTTTGCGGTATAACTCAGCGTAGCCTCGTAGCGTAACTAGTGGCGTTCTAAGTTCATGGCTCGCATCAGCAACGAACTGCTTCATACGCTCTAGTGTCTGATTACGAGATTTAAAGGATCCTTCAATAGAGCCCAACATCTCATTCAAAGAGTTATTCAGTTGAGCTATTTCGGTATTACCTTCAACCTGAGGTAAGCGTCTATCAAAAGCTCCACTTCTAACAGCATCAGCTGCCACAGAGACCTCTCGCAAGGGTCTTAGAGCCGATGAGATGGTCAACCAGAGGGCTAAACCGCTAATAACCAGCAATAGGCCGCTAAAGCCAAAACCAATCACCTGGTACTGGTTTATGATGGCTTCGTTTTGTTCCATTGGAATACCAACCACCACTGATCCAGCCAGGTTCTCGGCAGGCAATGCAACTAAACGCCACTGATGCAAAGCCTTCCCTGAACCCTGGTTGATTGATGCAGTGAATGGGATGCCATGGGTTGCGGTCACCGAAATCAAACTGAATTGAGACAGGTTAGGAATCTCGGCAGATTGTCTGGCTGAAGAAACTAGGCCTAGAAACAGTGACCCTTGAGGGTCAAGGAATGCAATGTAGTAATCGCTAGGCAGGGCAGGCAGAGTAATCTCATGGGTTGCTAAACGCTCTTCAACAACGGCGGGGTCCTCTAATGCTAAAGTGCTTGCTGTTTGAATCAGCATGCTGTCTGTGTTCTGCTGCAGGTAGGTCTTGAGTAGTGCAACAGTTCCGGTAAGGCTAACTCCAAGTAGTAAACCAATGATTCCAACTGAGATGGAAGTTAATCTGGTGCGCAAAGAAATCTTTGACCAAACACCTTTTCTAGGCTTTAGAGTTAGCTCTTTCATTTAGTCTTCTTTGAAAGTTCTAAACATGTATCCAACACCACGTTTGGTTTGGATAAGTGAGTTTTTACTAAGTGGATCAATCTTCTTACGAAGGTATGAAACATAGCTTTCAACAATTCCTTGCTCACCGTTAAAGTCATATTCCCAAACGTGATCCAGAATCTGATCTTTACTCATCACCCGGTTGGCATTACTCATCAGGAATCTAAGCAGCTTGTATTCGGTAGGGGAGAGTTCAATCTCTGTTCCGTTTACATAAACTTCGTGAGCATCCTGGTTGATTCTGATTTCACCAACTTCCAAGATGCTATCTTCCGCTTCCTGTTTCTTGGTTCGACGAAGAATTGCGTTGATACGGGCAATGACTTCATCAATAGAGAATGGCTTAGTCATGTAGTCGTCGCCGCCAACAGTTAGACCAGTGACCTTATCCGCACCATCATCACGAGCACTCAGGAATAAAACTGGGATGTCAATATCCATTGAACGAAGCTTCTTGGTTACGCTAAATCCAGACTGGTCTGGCAACATCACATCGAGCACCAGGATGTCTGGGTTGGATTTCTCAGCAACAGCAACGGCTTCAGTTCCTGTGCCAACTGAGTAAACACTGAAGCCAGCAAACTTTAGGCCAGCTTCAAGGAGGTCTCTGATGTTCTTTTCGTCATCAACGATTAGTACGCGTGGGTTCTTCATGGCTCAAATCTCTCAGGAATGCCTAGTTTAAACCTGAATATAGCCTGAGAAAAGCCTGTGAGTCAGAGTTCGTCTGAATCTAAGATTTCGTAGGCATAGCCCTGCTCAGCTAAGAACCTCTGCCTGTTCTGAGCAAAGTCCTGGTCCACGGTATCCCTTGCGATCAGGGTATAGAAGCTAGCTGTTCGGCCATCAGCCTTAGGCCTCAGCAATCTACCCAGGCGTTGAGCTTCTTCCTGTCTTGAACCAAAAGAACCAGAAATCTGAACAGCTACAGAAGCCTCTGGTAGATCCACCGAGAAGTTCGCCACCTTAGAAACCACTAGGACACTGATTCTGCCTTCACGGAAATCCGCGAAAAGTTTCTCACGCTGGTTCACCGGTGTGTCACCGGTAATCAACTGAGCATTCAAAGCATCAGAAACAGCATGAAGCTGATCCAGATACTGGCCAATAATCAAAGTTGGTTCACCAGCATGCTTTTTCAGGATCTGCTGAATAACAGGAATCTTTGAAGGTGAAGTTGCTGCTAAACGATATTTATCCTCGTTATTTGAAATTGCATACTCAAGGTGATCGACTTCAGGGAGGTCGACTCGCACCTCAAAACATTTAGCTGGAGCTATATAACCTTGCTCTTCAATTTCTTTCCACGGAGCATCAAAGCGTTTAGGTCCAATCAAAGAGAAAACATCGCCTTCTTTGCCATCTTCACGAACCAAAGTTGCGGTCAGGCCCAATCTTCTTCTAGCCTGCAAATCTGCAGTCATCTTGAAGATAGGTGCAGGCAAAAGGTGCACTTCGTCATAAACAATCAAACCCCAGTCGTGATCATTTAGTAGAGCTAAGTGTGAATAGATGTCTTTGCGCTTAGTAGTCAAAATCTGATAGGTAGCGATGGTGACCGGCTTCACTTCTTTCATGGAGCCTGAATACTCACCTATTTCATCTTCAGTTAGAGAAGTTCTTTTTAGTAATTCGGCTTTCCACTGTCTTGCTGAAACAGTATTGGTAACCAGAATTAAAGTATTGGTCTTAGCAACCGCCATTGTGGCTGCACCAACAATAGTTTTACCAGCACCGCAGGGAAGCACAACAACACCTGAACCGCCATCCCAGAATCTTTCAACGGCATCGGACTGGTAATTTCTAAGTCCCCAAGAACCAAGCTTTAGATCAATATCGTGAGGCTTACCTGGCGCAAAACCAGCCAGGTCTTCTGCTGGCCAGCCAAGTTTCAGCAGTTCTTGTTTGATTTGACCTCTAGCCCACTCGGCTATCTGCCAACTGGTCTCATCAATACGATCTATGAGTAGTTCATTGACTTTACGCTGCCTGGTTACCTCAACCAAAACTGCTGGTTCAGTTGAATGAAGTTCTAGGAAACCTTCTGCACTCTTTCTGATAATTAAACGACCATAGCGAGCCATAGTCTGTTCAATATCTATGCGGATGCTCGGTGGAACTGGGAACTTTGCATACTTATCTAAAACACCTAAAACAAAAGAACTGTCGTGACCGGCGGCTCTGGCATTCCAAAGACCAAGTTTTGTAATTCGGTAGGTATGAATATGCTCTGGTGCTCGCTCTAATTCAGCAAATACAGCCAGATCGTGCCTTGCATCAGATGCTTGCGGGTGATCAACTTCAAGCAGAGCTGTTTTATCGCTTTGAACAATTAGTGGGCCGTTAGACATATCTCTAAACCATAGACACTGAAGTAATCAGTGCTACCGGTATTACCCTTTCACAATCTGCTTTCTTATCTTTAGCTCTGAGTCTTCCGTTAGCAAGACCGGTTGGAGCCAGGTTGAACTCTCGTTTGACTTTATCCGCAACGACTGTCACCTGAATAATGCTTTTACTCTTAATAGCTAATTCAAGCTGTCTAACGATGTCATCACCTAGTGGAGCTTCACCCATACGTTTATCGTGTTCACGCCAACGAGCGATATCTT
>CANGBK010000022.1 GCA_947452235.1 Micrococcales bacterium | reverse complement strand
GTCTCTAAGGCCGATTCTGATTTCCATGTGTTTACTTTCTTTCAAACACTAGATTACGACAAGTCTTACGGGCTTGGAAACCTTTAACGCTCTTCGTTATCTGAAAGGTCAATAACTTCAATGCTCTCGGTAACAACAGTTATGGGGGCAGTGAAGCTGGCAGCCTGAGAGATAGGTGTTACTACCTCTGGTTGGCTGGCTACGAAATCACTTGGGGCAAGAGATGGCAGCAATCCTTGGTTTAGTTCTTCAGCCAAGTTGTCCAAGTAACCTTGGGCTTCAGCGATGGCTACATCGTCACCTAGGGCAATTGAATTGAGCATGAATAGACCCAGAGACATCTCTGAATAGAGGTTGGCACGCTGCTTGATGTTACGGTCACTTCTGATGGTGCCCTCGTAAGCAAGCAGAACAGCATTGGCTAGATCGATGTTCTCTGAGAAAAGGAAACTTAGATCTCTAGCCGGATCATCGATGGCTAGGTAGCTCCAGTCATTGATTCCTATTACCATCGAACCATCGGTGAGAATCTTGTCAAAACTCAGATTGCCGTGAACTACCGTTGGTTGGAATCTGAATAGGTTCACATCAAGTAATGCATTTTGCCAACGCTCGAGCAGTCGAGGGGAAACCTTGCCGGTATCGGCAATACGGTCGAATTCTTGTAATTTGGTTCGAGCAATATCCTGTGGGTCATAGTCCGGTAGACCAGCATCGGAAACCAAGTTCAAAGGAATTGTGTGAATACGGGCAATAGCTTGACCTAGGTTTCCGATAATCGGATCTTCAATTCTTGAACCTCTAAGTTCAAGAGCATTACCCGGGATGTATTCAAAGACCAGCGCCTTGTGAATAGCCGACGGGCTAGTTTCACCAAGATAGGTGTTCACTCTGAAAGGCAGGCTTACATTTCTTAGAAGACGTAGAGCTCTAACCTCGGTACCCAAGGATGTTGCGGCTAGAGAGGATTGAGGTGCCTTGACCAGGACCTGACGGGAGTCATCTGTGACCAATAGGTTGGTAGCTATCTCAGCATTGGTATCTTCGACGGCCTGAATCTGGACGAAGCGAACTCCGGGGAGTGCATCGGCTGCTAACGCCGCTAAAATCAAGGAAGGTTTGCCCATGTATTTCAGGTTAGACAAAAACTATGCCAACACCTGTTTTCGCCACGCATACTAAAGACCTAAAGAGAAGACGCAATTGAATAAGAAACTTTCCCTCCCATTGGCCCAATCGGTCATTGACCGTGACTCGCAGTCACGGGAAGGCGCTGAACTATTCGATTTGCTTTGGCTTGAACCTGACACCCGCATCATTGTTTTACACAAAGGTAAAACTCTTATCACTGAGAAATCCCTTCGCCTTTTTACAATCGATGAAGCAACAGCGGGGAAGTATCGGGTTTACCTTGGCCGCACCAATCAAAGATTTGATGATCTCAAAACTGGAACAGCAATAGTGCTTTCGGTGCTCTCTGATAATTCAGCTAGAGAACTTGAACCAGATGAATCTAAATGGCATGAACTTAGAAGAACTGGCGCAGGTCTTTCTCCTTCCCACGCAACTTTATTCACTCAAGCCCTGGCTATTCATAACTGGCACGAAACACATCAGTATTGCCCAGCTTGCGGTGAGATCACCATCATGGCTCAAGGTGGTTGGTCAAGAATGTGTATCAAAGAGGATAGAGAACTTTTCCCACGAACTGATGCAGCTGTAATTGTTTCAATCATTGATGACCAAGATCGTATTCTTTTGGGCTCTCAAGGATCTTGGGAGCAGAATCGCTGGTCAGTTTTAGCGGGCTTTGTTGAAGCAGCAGAATCACTTGAATCTGCAGTTCAAAGAGAGATGCTTGAAGAAGCAGGAATTCTAGTTACCGAACCTCAATACCTTGGTTCACAAGCTTGGCCTTACCCATATTCATTAATGCTCGGTTTCACTGCAAAAGTTGATGCGTCTAATAAGGCAGATCAAATCAAAGCCGATGGTGTTGAGATAGCTAAACTTCGTTGGTTTAGTAAAGAAGAACTAAAGGCTGAAGCGTTATCGCTATATCTGCCATCAAGAATCTCTATTGCACGAGCACTAATCGAAAACTGGTTAGGTGAAGAGATTATTACTGCAACTGAAGTACAGAGTAAATAGCTCATGCAGTTAGAACCAGAACAAATACTTGATGCTCTCGATGAGCAGCAACGTGAAGCCGCTCAAAATCTTCTAGGGCCAACAGTAATTCTTGCTGGTGCTGGAACGGGTAAAACTAGAACCATCACGCATCGAATTGCTTATGGAATTGTTAGGGGAGACTTCTCAGAGAACAGAGTGTTAGCGCTGACGTATACCAATAGAGCAGCTGGTGAACTAAGAGCAAGACTTAGAGCTCTAGGTGTAGGTAACGCTAACGCTAAAACCTTTCACTCCGCAGCGCTATCACAACTTGAATACTTCTTTAGAGAACTTTATGGTGTTGAGCCACCTAGAGTCATTGAATCTAAAACTAAGAACATTCTGACCGCTGCTGAAACTCTAAAGATTAAGTTAGATCCAATTTCAACTAGAGAACTTGCTCAAGAAATTGAATGGCGTAAATATTCGATGCTGTCACTTGAGGACTATGCCGCTAACATCGAAAATCGCCCAGTTATTGCAGGTTTATCACCGAACCGAAACCTAGAGATTCAGAGTCTCTATGAGGATTTAAAAACTAAAGCCAAGCAAGTGGACTGGGAAGATGTGATTCTGCTCACCACCGGAATGCTTAGAGCAGAGCCAAGAGCCTTGTCTCAAGTTCATCAGCAATACCGATTTATAACTGTTGACGAGTATCAAGACATTTCCCCGTTACAGCAAGAGCTTTTGGATACCTGGATGGGGGATAGAAGCGACATCTGCGTGGTTGGTGACCCGAACCAAACCATTTACTCTTTCACCGGTGCAACATCTAGATATCTAGAGAATTTCTCGTTACGTTACCCAGATGCATCAACAATCACTCTTTCAACTAACTACCGTTCAACTCCTGAGATTATTCGTGTTGCTAACCGGGTTAGAGCAAACCAAAGCATGGAGTCTTTGGAATCGACAAAAACATCAGGTGTTGCCCCGCAAGTAATTTCCTTCGAAGATAAGAAAGCTGAAGCAGACTGGGTTGCTAAAGAAATAAAGCGATCTTTAGCCACCGGGGTTAAAGCAAGTCAGATAGCTGTGTTGTATCGAATCAACTCGCAATCAGAAGTGATAGAACAAGCGCTCAGTGATAACGGTATGGAATATCAGGTTCGTGGTGGAATGAGATATTTCTCTCGACCAGAAATCTTGGCCGCTATTCGTTTAGTTAGAGCAGAAGCAGCAGGAACATCAACTAAACCGCTCTACGAAACGATCACAGCTCTTGTTAGGTCTTTAGGTTGGATGAGTGCCGCGCCTACACAAAATGGCGTCAAGTATGAACAGTGGGAAGCGCTAAATCACTTTGTTCAGATTGCTGAGGAACTAGGCGATAGCGCAACCATTCAAACCTTTGCCAATGAGATTGAAGAAAGACAGAGATCTCAACACGAACCAACCAGAGAAAGCATTACCCTAAGCACTATTCACGCTGCTAAAGGTTTGGAATATCAAGTGGTCTTTATTGTTGGGGCTACCGAAGGTTATCTTCCGATTAGTTTTGCTAAGACTGATACTGCTCTAATCGAAGAGCAAAGGCTTTTCTATGTTGCCGTTACAAGAGCTAAAGACAGACTAGTCATCACTTGGGCTAAGAACGATTTAGATTTCAATCGTGAAAACACTCCTAGCCGATACCTGCAGTGGTTCAACTAGCTTCAACACAAGAACAGAGTTTGTGAAAATCATATCTGGACCTAGTTATGTTTCCAGATGCATAGTCAACTAAATATCCTTGCGAGTATTCGTGAGAGGTATCTTTGACTGAAAGAAAACCAGCTTTCTCATCAAGGTTTCTTAGGATGCTTCTAACCGAAAGCCCAGTAGCGGTTAGTAATGCTGCGGAGTCATTTCTCATACGTGGAAGGTCTAGTAACTGAGAGGCGACGATTGGCCAAGACTCGTCTTCATCTACCAATGATTCTTGATAGCAATTCAAACAAGGCGTAAGGCCAGGAACTATTACCGGTGAGATATGGGTATTTTGAAGGCCAAAGCTAATAGCGATGTGGTGCACATCCCTGTTGAGCCAACGTGAATAAGTTCTCGGCGATAAAGCCAAGTGCCCAACTGTGACCGCAAAAGATATTTTGTAATCTATTTTTCTTCCTTCAATAGCAATGAAGATACGTTCTTTGTCCCAATTGGATAATTCACGAATAATCTGGCTGGTTGCCTTATGTCTTGAAGTTCCAAGGTATTTAGGTGGATAACCTAACTCACCAATGTCTGTGTTTAGAACAACGCCATCATCGTGGCTTATTACTTTGCCAACACCGGAACCGATTAGGGCTTTGGCTAGCAAAAGACCTGTCTTATCAAGTTGGTCTATGTGAACATTGCGTTGGCTACGTTCAGCTAAAACCATTTCTCCGTTAACTTCGTAATCCAGTGAAGTTCTAGCTATTTCAGCAAACGCAATGGAGTCCCAGGTTTGGGTTTTAGGGGCTTGGTGATCGTAAATCAGTGGTTTCAGTAATTCAATCAGCGAAGCGGTTTGACCTTTAGATGCGCTCACAGCATCATCGATAGCATCCTGTTGTCCTTCAACTATTCCTGAATAAAGTGCTGCGATTATTTGTTGTTGAGCAGTATCAAGATCTTCAACCCGAATGCTTCTTTCGCCTAAACCCACTTGAACAGAAGTAGGGGTAACCCAGGTTAGTGGTTGAGCTTTGTTGATTCGATGTAACACGGAAGTATTCTCACGAATAATTCGTGCACGTGTTTAACTTCTACACATCTCCAAGTAGATCTCTGAGTGCTTGGTCCATGGCATCTCCGATACCTAAATCTGATTTAACTTTTGCAACGAATTTTTCAGGGTTATCTATGTCTTGAGCAGTTGGCAAAAAGTCGGGGTGATCCCACAGAGCATCTCGTCTTTCACTTCCAACTGCATCGCCAATAATCTTCCAAAGTGTTGATGCTTCACGAAGACGCTTAGGCCTTAGCTCTAAACCAACCAGTGATTGGAAGGTTCTTTCAGCAGGTCCGCCGGTTGCACGTCTTCTTCTTACTGCTTCTCTAATTGCTTCACTCTTAGGAAGACGTTTAGCCGCTTCGCTGGTTACTGCATCAACCCAACCTTCTATAAGTGCAAGGTTGGTTTCAATGATTTCAAGAGCTGCTAACTGGCTTGGTGATCGCTCCGCTAAGAAAGCACCAGATTCCAAAGCTTGTTGTAACTGAGCGGGATTTTGCGGATCAAAGTCTTCACTCATCTCTTCCATCGCTGAAGTGTCAAAAGTAATACCTGCAGCATATTCACGGATTTGTGCAACTACTTTTTCACGTAGCCACTTGGAGTGCTTGAAAAGTTTGATGTGAGCGAGTTCTCTAAGCACGAGATAGATGTATGCCTGATCTTGCTCAGAACCCAATTCCAGGCTCTTCACAAACTCCGCAAGGTTTTGCAAAACGAATGCAGGTCTTTGCTCAACATAGATAGGTAAACCGATTTCGGTTCCGGTCATGGCTTCTTTGGATAGCAGTCCCAAAGCTTGCCCCAACTGCATGGCAAACATCATGGCTGATGCGCTACGCATGATATCTCCTGCACCTTTAAGGGCTTCAGATATTTCTTCAGGTAGTTGAGTTTGAATGGCTTCAGCCAAGCTTCTGTTCATTCGATCCGCTACTGGTTCAGCAAGCAGCTTGAACAGCGGGAGAGCATCATCAACCCAAAGCACTCTCGAGAGGATTTTTGGTTCTGAAACCGGATCAGAAATTTGTGTTGCCTCAGCTAACCAAAGCTGAGCAATAGAGAAAGCATCATTTAGTTGTTGTTTAGATTTTTCATCAGGAAGTAAAGCTCCAACCTTTGCTAAGTCTTTAGCTCTGGTCGCCGCTGCTTGCCAATTAACTCCGGAACCTTCAACCGGTGGAGTTGGGATTAGGAAAGCTCCTTGGATGTTTTCGAAAAGTTTCTTTAGAGATTCTGGTGAACCATCGAAACCTCCGGCTTTAGCTAAGGCTTCAGGATCAAAGCCTTGTTTCATCATCTCTTCCCAGATGCGCCTTAGCTCATCAGGATCAGGCTGCTGACCACCAAAAGGCTCGAAGTCGTTCATGAGTTAAAACTAAGGTGTTCAGGAGAGTTTTTGAACCTTCAAAACCGCTGTTCGCCAATAGCGTTTAGCAGGTGAACTAGAGGGTGTTCCTAACCTAGGCTGTTAGAGATGACTAATTTTGATTCAGAGCTCAAGCCTAAAAGAGGCTTGCTTTCAAAAATTCTGGCCTGGGGTGCAACCGTAGTTTTGGTTGGCGGCGGACTTTTCGTAACTCTTGCTCCGACCCCTTATCTAGTTGAGCAACCAGGACCGGTATACAACGTGTTCTCAACCGTTGGCGGTGTCCCAATCATTGCAGTTGAAGGTCACGAGAGCTATCCAACAACAGGCTCACTAAACATGCTCACTGTTACCCTGCTGGGAGATTCAGCTAGGGGAGCTAGCTGGTTGAACGTTGGCTTGGCCAAGATAGATCCATCATTGGCCATTATCGATAAAGCAGACATCTACCCACCGGGTTGGGATGATCAGAAGCTCAATGAAGAAGCTGACGTGATGATGCTTGATTCACAGTCAAACGCAAAAGCTGCAGCGTTAAATCTTTTGAAGATTCCGTTCACCTCTTCAATCAAAGTTACTCAGGTGAGTAAATCAACTCCTGCCTCTAAGGTTCTCAAAGCAGGGGACACTCTTCTAACCGTTGACGGGAAAGTCGCTACGGGTATTGATCAACTTAGAGAGTTTGTTGCAGCGACCAAAGGCCAGCGTGCATTGAAGTTGGTCCTATCAAGAGATGGTGTTCAAAAAAATATTTCGATTACACCAGCGCTTATAGATAAAGAGTGGCGTCTAGGTATATATGTTCAAGAAGTTCCTGAGTTTCCTTTCAAGATAAACATTGAAGTTGGTGACGTTGGTGGTCCTAGCGGTGGGCAAATACTAGCTTTAGCTATTTATGACAAGCTAACGCCAGGCTCACTTACCGGTGGTAAGAACATTGCAGGAACAGGAACAATTGATCCTGCAGGCAACATCGGACCTATCGGTGGCATTAGGCAAAAGATGTATGGGGCTTTGAGGGCCGGAGTTAAGTATTTCTTAGCGCCAGATAGCAACTGTGATGAAGTTGTTGGTCATATTCCAGATGGACTAAACGTGTTCAAGGTTCACACTATAAAAGATTCACTAAAGGCTGTTGCAGCAATTAAGAGCGGCAACACCAAAGATTTAGCTGTTTGCACCAAATAACCAGAAAGAGACAAAGATGACTCAGACAAGAAACTTAAACGTCCGTAAGCGTTCACCACTTGTGATTTCAATTGGAATTGTTGTGCTGCTAGGAATTATCCTCGGTAGCATCTCAGGCGTTTATACCGATGTGCTTTGGTTTGACCAGTTGGGTTACCTAACTGTTTTTACTACACAGATTCAAGCTCAGTTCGCTATCTTTGCAGTCACCTCAGTTATCACTGGCGTACTAGTTTGGTTGAACATCTACCTTGCATGGCGATCACGTCCGGTCTATGCCACCAGCAATGATTTCTTTGGAAGAGATTTAGGTGAGTTCAGAGACTCACTTGATAAAGTTCGTCGCAGACTGTTCCTCTTTGTTCCTATAGTGGTTGGTGCTTTCTTCGGTTTTGCTCAAAGCCAAGACTGGGAAAAGGTTATGCAGTTCCTAAACCACAGTTATACCGGTGTTTTGGACAAGCAGTTCAAGCTTGATATTGGTTTCTATTTATTTGATTTACCTTTCTATGTTGACCTAATCGCTTTCGCTCTAGTTCTTTTGATTTTGACTGTTGTTCCAACTTTGATTGTTCACCTTCTTTATGGAGGTATTAAGTTCAACGGTAGAGCGTCAACTTTCTCTAAGGCGGCGAGAATCCAGCTTGCAGTCTTGGCTGCTGTGTTCATGGTGGTTCTAGGTCTAAGCATCTGGATTGGTCAGTATGAAACTATGACTAGCGCAAGCGGTCTATACACCGGAGCCACTTACTCTGATGTGAATGCATCCATTCCAGCGGCACAGATTCTGACGGCAATTGCTTTTGTTGTTGCACTGCTTTACTTATCTGTTGCTGTTATTGCGAAATGGCGTTTAGCCGTTCTAGGAACTGCTTTGATGTTGGTTTGTGCTGTTCTTCTAGGTGGAGCATGGCCAGGTTTAGTTCAAACATTCCAAGTAGTTCCTAATGAGCGAACTCTTGAAGCTGAATTCATTAACAGAAACCTAGAGGCAACTAAAGCCGCTTACGGTCTTGATGACGTTCAACAGATCCAGTACGACGCTAAAACCACAGCAACCGCTGGCGCTCTAAAGGCTGATGCTCAAACAGCAGCACAGATTCGAATCATCGACCCTAACCTGGTGAGCGCATCGTTTAGACAGCTTGAGCAATACCGTCAGTACTACAACTTTGTGAACCACCTAGATGTTGATCGATACACAATCAACGGAAAGACACAGGACACTGTTCTAGCAGTTAGAGAGCTAAACCAGTCTGGTCTTGGCTCATCGCAGTCTTGGTATAACAACGTGATTGTTTACACCCACGGTTACGGCTTAGTTGCTGCTTACGGTAATCAGCGTTCTGCAGACGGTCAGCCAGTGTTCCTTCAAGCAGGTATACCTTCTTCTGGTTCGCTAGGTAAATATGAGCCACGCGTTTACTTTGGTGAGAAATCCCCAGAGTATTCAATCGTTGGTGCACCCAAGGGAGCTTCTAAGCGTGAGCTAGATTACCCAGCTTCATCAACTAGCAGTTCATCTGATCAGCAGACCATGACTACCTTCTCGGGTAATGGTGGACCAAAGCTAGACAGTATCGTGAAACGTCTGTCTTATGCTTTGAAGTTCCAGAGCGAACAGATTCTGCTATCTGATGCCGTCACTGACAGTTCACAGATTTTCTATAACCGTAGCCCTCGTGAAAGAGTTGCGGCGGTTGCTCCATACCTAACTCTTGACAGTGATATTTATCCGGCAATTGTTAAAGGTCGTGTGGTTTGGATTGTTGATGGTTACACAACTTCAGCTAACTACCCTTACTCAAGAGCCGAGAACATGGCTTCAACTATTGAGGACAGTTCAACAAACTCAAGCACTGTTAAAGGTCAAATCAACTACATTCGCAACTCAGTTAAAGCAACAGTTGATGCCTATGACGGTTCAGTCAAGCTTTATGCCTGGGATGAGAAGGATCCAATCCTAAAAACTTGGATGAAGATCTTCCCTGGAACAGTTAAACCTGTTTCTGAAATGTCTGGAGCATTGCTTTCACATATCCGTTATCCAGCTGACCTATTCAAAATGCAAAGAGGCATTTTGGGTCAGTATCACGTAAGTGATGCGGGTGCTTTCTACTCTCAACAGGATGCGTGGATGGTTCCAAATGATCCTGTAGCTGACGGTAATGGAACTGGAACTCTGCAGCCTCCTTATTACCTAACCCTGCAAGCTCCAACCCAGTCAAAGCCATCGTTCTCGATTTACTCAACTTTTATTCCACGTTCCACTGGTGAGTCATCAAGAAACGTCCTAACTGGATACCTGGTAGCGGACTCGGATGCTGGAAGTGTTGATGGAAAGATTTCAACTAACTACGGAAAGTTGCGTCTACTCACTCTGCCTCGAACAACGATCGTTCCAGGACCAGGTCAAGTTCAAAACAACTTCAACTCCGATAGCGAAGTTTCAAAGTTGCTAAACATTTTGAGACAGGGTTCAACCACCGTGCTAAACGGAAACCTGCTGACCTTACCCATCGGTGGTGGACTACTTTATGTTCAACCGGTATATATCCAGTCAACTGGTGAAACCTCATTCCCACTTCTAAAAAAGGTCCTTGTTGCCTTTGGTGACAAGATCGCCTTCGAAGATAACCTCGATGCTGCTTTGAACTCACTATTTAGTGGTGACTCAGGAACTGTTACGCCAGTAACACCAGGTGAAACCAAAGCCCAGAAGCTAGCTAATGCTCTTTCAGCTGCCCGCCAGGCGATGATCGATAAAGATGCTGCCCTGAAAGCAGGGGACTGGACCGCTTACGGTAAGGCCGATGCAAGGTTGAAGGCAGCTATAGAAGCTGCTTTAGCAGCCAGCAAAAACTAACAGGTTTTCTGTTAGACTGAAGTTTCGCCGCGGGGTGGAGCAGTTCGGTAGCTCGCCGGGCTCATAACCCGGAGGTCGTAGGTTCAAATCCTGCCCCCGCAACCAAGAAATAAGACCCTGATTCGTCAGGGTCTTTTTTCATGTTGATAACTTTTGAACAATCTAAACATCTGCTTACACTAACCAGATGCTGCTCGCTGCTCTAATGACCTTGGCTCTGCATCAAGGTGTGTGCCCAAAAAGCCTTACTTCCACAGGTACAACCATTTCTGCGTTATCGAATTCGCAAACCCTCTCGCTCTGTGTTGCAAATTCTGTTTTGGTCCATGGAACAAATGGAAAACTTACCTTAGTGATTGGAAGTAGTTCTGCGGCTCCAAGATGTTTGATTTATCCCAATGGCTTATCGCCAGATCTAACCCTCAACCTTTTGCAATCGGGTCACGTTGGCTGTTGGAGTCTCTATCCACCAAGCCAACCGGTTGCCATAGTCAATGTTGGAACACCTAACAGTTCAAAGATCAATACCGCCTTGAAATCTTTTCAACCTCAGGTACCAGTTATTTATGCGAACCCTTCCAAAAACCTGACTGTTGGTAAATCAATTGCCATTTCCTCCTCGGCTCATTCTGAAAACATCAAGGCTTCATTACTGAATCTTCCCGTCAAAGTGCGCTTCACCCCAAAAACTTACAGTTGGACGATAAACCAGCATGCTTCCTCTTTAAGTTCAGTGTCTTATGTCCCAAAACAAGATGGGTTAGTGAAGCTCTACTTAAAAGTTAGTTTTGCAGTTGAGTATCAGTTCACGGGTTTGACCAGCTGGACAAAGGTAAGCCCAAACATCTTGGTGAATGCCGTTCCTAGAACGCTAACTATCGGCTCGCCTAAAGTTCTAACAGGGACGGTGCCAAGGCTTGTTTTTAAGCCATGTCGGCCTGGAAGTTGGGGTTGCTGACTTTCAGTTAATTCTCAGCCAGATTTCATAAACTTATGAAGTTAGTTACATAACGTCTTAGGTAGTTTCACTTAGGCAGGGAGTTAGAAGACATGTCAGATAACAAGAGTCACTACAACACTCAGTTTTTGGGCGAGAAGATAAAGCTAAATCAAGCACCTGTTCAATCACCTCTATCTCAGCCAAAGCAGGCTAGACCAGTAGCGATGCTTCTGGCAATGATCTTGGGGCCAGTACTTGGAATTTTCATTGGCGCGTATGCGGTGAGCGGAAGTTTGCCATTTATCAGTAGTTCATCTCAGGTAATTATTAATAACTCTTCAGATGTGAACTGGGTAACTGCAGTTGCAAGTAAAGCGTTGCCTTCAGTTGTCACACTCTCAGTTTCATCTTCAACCGGAGCTGGAACTGGCTCTGGTGTAGTTCTAACTTCTGATGGATACATCTTGACTAATGCTCACGTGGTTACTTTAGAGGGAGCAGCCTCTAAGGTGATCATCGAAGTCAAGAGCAGCAACGACAAGATTTATAAAGCAACTGTTGTTGGTGTTGATCCAACTAATGACCTAGCAGTTGTTAAGGCAGTCGGTTCTGGTTTTACTCCAGCAGAATTCACTGATAGTTCAAAGGTCAATGTTGGAGCATCAGCTGTAGCTATCGGTGCTCCACTTGGTTTTGACGCAACAGTTACTGCAGGTGTTGTCTCAGCACTGCACAGAACTATTCAGGTTGCATCTTCTGCTGTTCCAGACAGCGGTTCTTCATTGCAACTTTGGAACAACGGAAGTTCTCAAGCTCCGGTAAACCTTGATGTGATTCAAACAGATGCTGCCATCAACCCAGGAAACTCAGGCGGTGCACTGGTCAATGACAAGGGTCAGGTGATTGGTATCAACGTTGCTATTGCAACTGCAACATCGACATCTTCAACCCAGTCTGGAAGCATCGGTGTTGGTTTTGCCATTCCTTCAAACACAGCAAAGCGTGTTGCCGACCAGATTATCAAGACCGGTAAAGTCAGTCACGGTTTGCTCGGTGCATTTGTTAATGACGCAACCAACTCAGATGCTGCAGCTTCATTTAGTATCGGTGCTCAAATTGTGAAGTTAACTCCTGGTGGTCCAGCTGAAAAAGCGGGACTAAAGGTGGGCGACATTATTACTAAATGTGATTCTCAAGCCGTAGACAGCGCCGCCAAGCTAACCGCAGCCATTAGAGCTAAGGCTGCTTATAGCAAGGTATCCCTTGAAATCACTCGTAATGGTAAGAAGTTGACTTTCGAAGCTACCCTCGGGGACGCTGACGCCGCTAACTAGAAGACATAGACTGAAGTTATGGCTATTGCACCTTCAGTTCAGTATTCGATCACCATTCGCCTTGAGGCTCCTGCTAAGAACACCGCAGTTAGTGAACTAACTTCCATCATCGAAAAGATGGGAGGCTCTGTCACCGCAGTTGACGTGAACCATTCAGACTCTGAACGCGTTCGCGTTGACCTAACCTGCGCCTGCACGAACTCTGATCACGCAACTGAGATTGTTGAAGCACTTAAGAAAGTTGAAGGGGTAGTTGTTGGCAAGGTCTCTGACCGAACCTTCTTAGCTCACCTAGGTGGAAAGCTAACCATCGAATCTAAGTTGCCTATCCGTAACCGTGATGATCTTTCTCTTATCTACACTCCTGGTGTTGCGAGAATTTGTGAAGCGATCGCCAAAGACCCTAGCGATGCCAGAAGGCTTACCATCAAGCGAAACACCATTGCTGTTGTCACCGATGGTTCTGCAGTTTTAGGTTTAGGTAACATCGGCCCCCTAGCTGCTCTTCCTGTTATGGAAGGTAAAGCTGCTTTGTTCAAGAGATTTGCCAACATCGATGCTTTTCCTATTTGCTTAGACACTCAAGACACCGACGAAATCGTCAGAACGGTTAAAGCAATTGCACCGGTATTTGCTGGAATCAACCTCGAAGATATTTCAGCACCACGCTGTTTCGAGATTGAAGCTAGATTGCGTGCAGAGCTAGACATTCCTGTTTTTCACGATGACCAACATGGAACCGCAATTGTTTGTTTAGCGGCACTTAGCAACGCTCTAAAAGTTGTTGGAAAAAGGATTGAAGATGTTCACCTAGTGCTCAGTGGTGCTGGTGCTGCTGGAACAGCAGTTCTAAAACTTTTGTTTGCTGCTGGTTTGAAGAATGCAACTGTAGCTGATCAACAAGGCGTCATTTACGCTGGCCGTGAAGATATTGAAGAAGGGTCAAACCTTGCTTGGGTTGCAAGTGTTACCAATAAAGCGGGCAATAAAGGAACGTTGAAAGAAGCCATCGTTGGTGCTGATGTGTTCATCGGTGTTTCAGCAGGAAATCTTTTGGTTGCTGAAGATATCGCAAAGATGAACTCAGGCGCAATAGTTTTTGCTTTAGCTAATCCAAACCCAGAGATTGACCCAGCACAAGCAGCACTGCATGCTGCGGTTGTTGCTACCGGTAGAAGTGATTTCCCTAATCAGATCAACAACGTGCTTGCTTTCCCTGGTGTCTTTAGAGGTTTGCTTGATGCTGGAGCAACAGTTATAACCGAGAACATGCTGTTAGCTGCTGCTAAGGCTTTGGCTACCTGCGTTGAACCTGATGAATTGAATGCTTCTTATATTGTTCCTTCAGTGTTCCACCCTGATGTTGCCCAACGAGTTGCAGATGCAGTTCGTTTAGCCAAGGGGTAGTTTATGGATCAAGAAACAGTTCAAAAACCTTTTAGTGTTACCGAAACAGTTCCTCTAGAGCCAGGTGATCACGAAAGATATTCACACTATGTTCGTAAAGACAAAGTGGTGGAGTCTGCTGTTATGGGAACACCGGTTGTTGCTTTGTGTGGCAAGGTTTGGATACCTAACCGCGATCCTGAGAAGTTTCCTGTTTGTCCTGAGTGCAAAGAGATTTATGAGGCTATGAAGGCAAATGAGTCTGGGGATGGTTCTGAAAGCTAGGCAACTAGACTTGAACTCGTGAATAACGCTCCGATAGGTATTTTTGACTCTGGTGTTGGCGGTCTAACCGTAGCTAGAGCAATCATTGACCAGTTGCCTAACGAGTCGATTATTTATTTAGGGGACACCGCAAATACCCCTTATGGACCTAAGTCATTAAGCGAAGTTAGAACCCTCGCCCTATCGGTCATGGATCGATTGGTTGATGAAGGCGTGAAGCTTCTAGTGATTGCCTGTAATACAGCTTCAGCTGCTGTCTTGCGCGATGCCCGTGAAAGATACACAGAAGGTCGTGGAATTCCTGTTGTTGAAGTTATCCAGCCTGCAGTTAGGCGTGCAGTTGCTGCAACTCGTAACGGCAAGATCGGCGTTATCGGCACCATGGCAACCATTAATTCAAAAGCCTATGATGACGCCTTCGCTGCAGCGCTAGATGTTGAATTGGTTAGTGTTGCCTGCCCAGAGTTTGTTTCCTACGTAGAAAAGGGAATCACCTCTGGCCCTGAACTTATTGCTTTAGCTCAAACCTATTTAGAGCCAGTCAAAGCCCAAATTGTTGACACCTTGGTGCTTGGCTGCACACACTATCCGCTTCTAACCGGCGCTCTCTCATATGTGATGGGCGATGGCGTGACGTTGGTTTCAAGCGCTGAAGAAACAGCCAAAGACGTTTATCACGTTCTTTCAGAACACAATCTTTTGAGAACTGATAGCTCTAAACCAACTTTGCGTTTCCAGGCAACCGGTGATGCAGCAGCTTTCGCTTTATTAGCTAAGCGATTCTTAGGTCCCGAAGTTCAAAATGTTGAACAGATTGGTTAGACATGTCTAGAGCAGATGGTCGTCAAGTAGATCAGTTACGTCAAGTCACTATTGAGCGCAACTGGAGTGAACATGCTGAAGGTTCAGCACTAATCAGTTTTGGTTCAACCAAAGTTCTTTGCACCGCTTCTTTTACTCCAGGTGTTCCAAGGTGGAAAGTTGGCAAGGGAGAGGGTTGGGTAACTGCTGAGTACGCAATGTTGCCTAGAGCAACCCATGATCGTAACGATAGAGAATCTCTAAAGGGTAAAGTGGGCGGACGTACCCACGAGATTTCTCGTTTGATTGGTAGAGCACTTCGTGCTGCGGTTGATTTCAAAGCTTTAGGGGAGAACACCATAGTTATCGACTGTGATGTTTTGCAGGCTGATGGCGGAACCAGAACTGCTGCTATCACTGGAGCATATGTTGCACTGGTTGATGCAGTGAACTGGGGAGTTGCTAAAGGATATATTCCAGAGAAAAACAAAGTAATCGTTGATTCTATAGCTGCTATTTCAGTTGGAATTATCGATGGAACTCCAATGCTTGATCTTGCATACACAGAAGATGTTCGTGCAGAGACAGACATGAACGTTGTTGTTACCGGTACCGGTGATTTCGTTGAAGTTCAGGGAACTGCTGAAGGAGTTGCCTTCAAACGTGAAGAACTAAACCAATTACTTGATCTAGCACTGATTGGCACGAAAGAACTAACTTTGAAGCAGCAGGAAGCTCTGGCTAAATAGTGAAAGTAGTTTTAGCTACCCATAACCAAGGCAAGGTCGAAGAGCTCAGAGCTATCCTTGCTCCAATTGGTCTAGATTTGGTTGGCTATGACGGTCCTGAACCTGTTGAGGATGGAACTTCATTCTTAGAAAATGCGTTCATCAAAGCAAGGGCTGCTCATAAACACACCGGTCTTCCTGCTATCGCTGATGACTCAGGTATTCAAGTTGAAATTCTTGGTGGTGCACCGGGTATCTTTACTGCAATCTGGTCTGGAACTAAAAACAACGTTGCTAACCGTAGATTGCTTCTAGCTCAATTGAAAGATATTCATCAGGAACACCGAGCAGCATCATTTGTTTGCACCATAGCGTTTGTGACTGACGTTGAAGAAATAAGTTTTACCGGTGTTTGGCCAGGGTCAATTGCAACCGAGGAACGTGGCACAAATGGTCATGGTTATGACCCAATCTTTATTCCTGAGGGCTTTGAACAAACAGCCGCAGAATTAGATCCAGACGTCAAGAATGCTCTGAGTCACAGAAGCATCGCAGTTTCTTCTTTGATGGATTATCTAAGAGCTAGCGCTTCTTAGCTTTTATTACTTCCAGCAATACTGGAACGAAAGACAGAGCTACCAAACTCAAGGTAACAATAATCACGTTGTCCTTTATGAAGGCGATGTTGCCCAAATAGAACCCAATCAGTGGGATAGCTATACCCCAGCTGAAAGCGCCAATCAAATCGTTTCT
>CANGBK010000021.1 GCA_947452235.1 Micrococcales bacterium | reverse complement strand
TGTGAGCTAAATCTATGTTCTCTGCAATAGCAGTTCTATATGCCCCAACGCCGTGTGTTGCTAGCGAGAACCAGAGTGGTAATCCTCTAGGTCTTCTAGTTAGGTTGTATGCGTAATCTGAAGGGTTCCATTCACCACCGTGTGTGAGGGTATCTAGATATTCACCATGCTGAGTGTGGGCTCGTGCAGCCAAGATAGGTTTTCTATAAACCAAAGCACAGCTATCAAAGGGTGCAAACAACCACTTATGAGGGTCAACAATAAAAGAATCAGCTCGGTTAGCACCTTTGAACAAGTGCTTACGTTTTGGATCTAATACAGCGGCTAAACCATATGCACCATCGATGTGGAACCAGATGCCCAGTTTCTTAGCGGCTAAACCGATTTCATCCAGCTTGTCTACTATTCCAAAGTTTGTAGTTCCGCCTGTGCCAACAACAGCGAATAAACCATCTTTGATTTTGCTTGCTGTCTCAAGAACTGCTTTACCAGTCAGTCTGCCTTCAGGTGTTGCTTTAGCTAGATGAACATCAATGTCCATCACTCGTGCTGCCGCTTTTAGTGAAGAGTGAGATTCAGATGAAGCAATAATGGACCAACGTTTAGGTAGTTTCTGCTTGTTCTTTTTACGTTCCTCAATCGCACTGTGTCGAGCAGTAACTAGTGCTGAGAGGTTTCCTAGTGAACCACCTTGAACAAATACACCTCCTGATGTTTTAGGTAGTCCAACTTCAGAGGCTAACCAAGCCAGAACTTCGTTCTCAGCAAAAACAGCACCAGAACCTTCCAGCCAAGAGCCACCATAGATAGATGTTGATGAAACCACCAGATCAAATAAAGTTGCAGCTTCAGTTGGTGCTGCTGGAATGAAAGAGAGGTAACCAGGGTGATCAATAGATATACATGCCGGTGCTAAAACTTCTTCAAATAGTTTTAGAGCTTTGTGGCCACCAAGGCCTTTTTCATTGATGGAATTACCAGCATGCTTTTGGAGAAACTCAAGTGTTTGAGGGCCATCCAATGGAACTGGGTCCATAGCCATGCGTTCTCTAGAGAACTCAAGAATTTCTTCACGAAGGGCAACTGTTGCAGCAGTTGAACTGTGCATTTTGGCTGATGGCTTGGTCATTATTTCTTCTTTAGTCGCTTAGAAAGTGAAAGAGCAAAACCCGCTAAACAAACAACAAACAGCACTATTGCACCAATGGTTCTTGACTGAGCAATAGATTCGCATGAAGTCCAGTCATTTGATTGGGGAACAGTGCAATAGTCGGGACTGAAGAAACCGATAGCTGAAGCTAGCATTCCAACGAGAGCAACGGTTGCGATCATTGCCAAGCTGTTGTTCTTGATTTCACGTTTAGCCATTGTGTGTTTGTCCTCTTGAGGTCTCTGCCAGAACTATTCCGGTAATAACTATTAAACCTCCAAAAACCTCCAACATTGACATGTCTTCTTTGAGCCAAATCCAGGCAAATAGGGAAGCAAATACGGTTTCAGCAGTAGCAATAACACCTACGGCTGTCGCTGAGAGATTACCTAGGGCGATGTAGTCAAGGAGCATAGGCAAGAATGAACCCATGACTCCTAGCCAAAGCAGGGCTAGCCAGATAGGCCAATCAATGCTGGCGAGATTACCCGAGAGTGACATCATCTGATTCACGTCAATAAAGTCTTTAGGGTTAGCCAAGTTGATGATTAGCCAGAAGATTGCCGCCACAAAGAATGTGTAGAAAAGTGTAGACATAGCATCACGTTTACGTTGCGTGTGCTCACCAATGATGAAATACAGGCTCACACAACCAGCAGCCAGGAAAGCCCAGGCGATACCAACAGGGTTCAGATTAGAATCCCAAATGTTACTAACTACTGCCAAGCCAACTAGCACTAGGGCAATGCCTAACCAGAGTCTGGCTTTGATCTTCTCTTTGAACAAGAAGAAAGAAATAACCGGAACGATTGCAATAGCGGTGTATTCGATTAGAAGTGCAACGCTGATCGGTAACAAGCTAACGGCATTGGAATATGACCACTGCATCAAAGCAATGCCACAGATTCCATAGAGCACCATCATTGGGATTTCTTTTGCTGTTATTTTGAAAGCTTTGCGGTTGGTTAGTAATAGAACAATTCCAGAGATAAGAGCAGTGAAAGTTGTTCTAAAGAGCACTAGCTGCTCTGGGCTAATACCGGTTCCCAGAATGGTTTTCACTGTTGAGGCATTGAGGCCAAACATTAGTGCTGCAAAAGAAACAGCAGTAATACCAACTGCGGGGCGTCTCTTGTTCACTCTGTTCACCAGTTCAGCCTAGGCTAGATACATGACTGAATTTGTTTTAGCCGGTGGCTGTTTCTGGTGTTTAGACTCCTCATACTCCCAATTCAAGGGTGTTCTAGATGTTGTTTGTGGTTATTCAGGTGGTCACAAAGCCAACCCAACCTACGAAGAGGTTTGTGGTGAGGGAACAGGTCATGCCGAGGTTGCCAAAATCATCTTTGATGAGAGCATCATTCCAGCTGAAATCATCCTTGACCTTTACTTCACTGTTCATGACCCTAGGCAACTAAACCGTCAAGGAAATGACATTGGAACAAGTTACCGCTCAGCAATGTTCTATCAAGGTGAAGAACAAAAAGAACTTTTTGAAAAGGCTTTACAACGTGCAGCTGAAATTTGGGATGGCCCGATTGTCACCACTTTGCAGCCGTTAGATATTTTCTGGGAAGCCGAGGAGTATCACCAGGATTACTTCGCTAAGAACCCAAGTAATGCTTATTGCCAAGCTGTGGTTTCAGCAAAGATGGCAAAGACAAGATCTGCTTTCACAAACTATTTGAAGTAGTTGTGGATAACTAGAGCAAGAAAATCTTTTTCTTGCGAACCTATCTGAACATCAGTTCATAGATTTCAGAAAGGTCTTACATGTCTGACACATACAGCGTCATGGGTCTTGTTGCGACAACTCCTAGACATTTGGTTACCCAGGATGGTTTACCAATCACATCATTCCGTTTAGCTTCATCATTTCGTAAATACGACAGAGTCAAAAACAAGTGGGTTGATGCCGAAACCAACTGGTTTACGGTCACTTCGTTCCGTCAGCTGGCAGTTAACACTGCAACCTCAATCTCTAAAGGTGATCGCATCCTAGTCATCGGAAAATTACGTGTTCGTGATTGGGATAACGGTGAACGTGCTGGCACTTCAGTTGAGATTGAAGCTGAGAGCATAGGTCACGACTTGGTTTGGGGATCTTCGAGCTTTGTTAGAACGGTTCATGTTCGTGAAACAGATGACGAACAGCTTCCTGAACCTGAGCCAGAACCGGAAAAGGTCAAAGCTAAGGCATAGATTCCGTTAGGCAGAAATCCTCGTCCAATTCATCTGCCTTGCGGTTAGCGACACTCACTTTAGGTAAGCATTTATAGGCAGCCTGCGCCTAAACACTCTCGGGTAAACTTATCCGTAGCGAACCTTTAGTGGGTGTCGCATTTATTTTGAGGAAATCCAATGGCTGAGTTTATTTATCAGATGATTAAGGCGCGTAAAGCGCATGGCGATAAGGTCATCCTTGACGATGTGACCATAGCTTTCTACCCGGGAGCCAAGATCGGTGTTGTTGGCCCTAACGGTGCTGGTAAGTCAACTGTTCTAAAGATTATGGCTGGTCTTGAGACTGCCTCTAATGGTGAAGCCAGATTGTCTCCTGGATACTCTGTGGGTATTTTGCTTCAGGAACCACCTTTGGATGAAACCAAGACAGTTCTGGGTAACGTCGAGGAAGCTGTTTCACATATCAAAGCTAAAGTTGACCGCTTCAATGCCATTAGTGCTGAACTGGCTAACCCAGATGCTGATTACGACACTCTGCTTGCTGAGATGGGGACTCTGCAAGAGGAGATTGACCACCTTGATGCCTGGGATCTTGAGAACCAACTAGAGCAGGCTATGGATGCGCTTAGATGTCCTCCGGGAGATACGTTGGTTACACATCTTTCTGGTGGTGAGAAGCGCCGCGTTGCTTTGTGTAAATTGCTTTTGGAAAAGCCAGACCTTTTGCTTCTTGATGAACCAACAAACCACTTGGATGCTGAATCTGTTCTCTGGTTGGAGCAGCACTTGGCTAAGTACCCTGGTGCAGTTCTAGCTGTTACTCACGATAGATACTTCCTAGACAACGTTGCTGAATGGATTTTGGAACTAGATAGAGGTCGTGCCTATCCTTACGAAGGTAACTACTCAACTTATCTAGAGAAGAAAGCAGAACGTTTAGAAGTTCAAGGTAAGAAGGATGCGAAGTTAGCCAAGCGTCTAACTGATGAACTTGAGTGGGTTAGATCTTCTCCTAAGGCAAGACAAACCAAATCTAAAGCTCGTCTTGCTCGCTATGAGGAGATGGCTGCTGAAGCTGATAGAACTAGAAAGCTTGACTTTGAAGAAATTCAGATTCCACCAGGCCCTCGTCTTGGAAACATTGTTTTGGAAGCTGAGAACCTGCAAAAAGGTTTCGAAGGCAGATCGCTTATCAATGGACTTTCTTTCTCACTTCCACGTAACGGTATCGTCGGTGTGATTGGGCCTAACGGTGTTGGTAAGTCAACGCTGTTCAAGACCATCGTTGGCATGGAATCGCTTGATGGTGGAGATCTGAAGATCGGTGAAACCGTAAAGATTTCTTATGTTGATCAATCACGTTCAGGTATTGATCCAGCTAAGACACTTTTTGAAGTTGTTTCAGATGGTTTAGATTTCTTGCAGGTTGGTAACGTAACTATGCCGTCAAGAGCATATGTTGCTGCCTTTGGTTTCAAAGGTCCAGACCAACAGAAACCTGCCGGTGTTCTTTCAGGTGGTGAGCGTAACCGTTTGAACCTAGCTTTAACTTTGAAGCAGGGTGGAAACCTTTTGCTTCTGGATGAGCCAACAAACGATCTAGATGTTGAAACTCTTTCGTCGCTAGAAAACGCTCTGCTTGATTTCCCTGGCTGTGCTGTTGTGATCACCCACGATAGATGGTTCCTAGACAGAGTTGCATCACACATCCTTGCCTATGAGGGCACTGATGAGAACCCTGACCAGTGGTATTGGTTCGAAGGTAACTTTGAAGCTTACGAAGAGAACAAGATTGCTCGTTTAGGTCCTGATGCGGCTAAGCCTCACAGATCTAAATACCGTCGTTTAACTCGCGACTAATGATTCTTTAGTTCATCTCTAGGAATTCGAACTAAACCTTCTTGAGCAACAGTTGCAACGAGTTCACCTTGCCGATTAAAGATTTTGCCAAGGCTAAGACCTCTAGCCCCTCTGGCATTAGGTGAATCCTGAACGTATAGCAACCATTCGTCGACTCTGGTTGGTCTGTGAAACCACATCGCGTGATCAAGGCTGGCCACCATAAGTCCTGGGTGGGACCAAACTAATCCGTGACGACGATAGATCGGTTCTAGCAATGAGTAATCACTTGCGTAAGCCAATGCCGCATTATGAAGAATAGGGTCATCGGGTAGTGGCCCTATGGTCTTAAACCAGATAGCTTGATGAGCAACGTGCTCACCTTCGATATAAAAGTAAATCGATTTTTCGATGTGCCTCATATCAAATGGACGTCCCTTAGCCCAATACTGTGCTGCTGGGTCATCTTCCATTACGGCCATAAGGTCAATTAGCGGTGGCAGTGATTCAGGTTCAGGAATTCCATCCGGAAGTGAGTCTTGGTGTTCTAAGCCAGGTTCATCAACCTGAAAAGAATAGATTGAAGAGAATAGTGGCTCGCCATTCTGATATGCCTGAACTCTTCTGGTGCTAAAAGATTTACCGTCACGTAGGCGGTCAACTGAATAGGTGATTGGAAGATCCATGTCTCCGCTACGAAGGAAGTAGCCGTGCATGGAATGGATTCTGCGTTCAGGGTCAACCGTATTGCTGGCAGCTACTAGAGACTGGCCTACCTGTTGACCACCAAAGACTCTTCCGGTTGGCATGAAGTTTGAAGGACCGATGAAGATATCTTCTTTAGTCCTAGCGACCTTCTGAATGTTCAGTGTTTCTAGTAGTTCGCTAAGCGGGTCAGCCGGTATCGGCATTGATTCGTTCAAAACAGGTCCACATCCTCGTTGATTTGGCTCTTCACAGGTTAGTTTAGTTAGGAGATGAATAATTGTTTTGTTTTACCTGAAGAATCAGACGTTTCGGACCTACTTCGTTATCTTGAGCGAGCGGTTAAGCTCGATCCAACTGGAGCGGTTCGGTTTAGAGCTTATGGCGATGTCTTGACTGTGTTTGTTGCACCGGTTTATTCCGGAACACTGTTGCAAGATTCACCGCTAATACTTGGCCTTAGAACCATGAGGCTTGCTGAAAATGCCGAATTCGATGTTTGTGTTTCGATAGCTAAAACCATTCAGAAACTCAAAGGTGAAACTGTAGAAGATTTCAGTCTTTCAAAGAAACTAGGCAGGTTCTCTAAATCTGAAGCACCTAACAAGTTTTGTTTGGGGGATGAGATCGTTGATGTTGGATGGTCAAGAGAAACTCCAACTAGAACCGGTTGGGAATTAGGTGGTTCATTCCAGGAACAACAGCTCACCGAGATAGCTCGTAACGGTGTTGCCAAGATAACCGAGTCGCTTCCAGCATCAGTTGGTGGTCCGATAGCTGCCAAGGTTAGAGCAGAAATCTGGGGAGGGGCTTTTGATTACAAATACCCAATTCCAATGGGTGCTGCTTTTGTGGCAGCTGGTTTAGGTTTTCTTACCGAAGGTGAAACTGTTCAGTGGTTTACTTCAGGTCACTGGGTAAGACTCTCTGCTGAGCACGGTCACGTGCTCACCCACTTTGCTAGAGACTACGTTTCAATAAACGGTTAATCTTCAAAAGTGTTGAGCATGGCTGTTGCGGCTCGATCTAAATAAGCCCACATTTGATTTTCATATAGCTCAGGTAGTTGCTGCGCTTCAAGAGCAACCCTCATGTGTTTCACCCAAGCTGCCCTGGCTGCTGGATTAATTTTGTAAGGGGCATGACGTAGACGAAGTTGAGGATGACCTCTTTGTTCTTGATAGGTCTTAGGGCCACCCCAGTATTGTTCAAGGAATAGTTGCAATCTTTCAGCCGCTGGGCCTAAATCTTCCTCTGGATACATAGGTCTGAGGATTGGATCTTCAGCAACACCTTCATAGAATTTGATGCAAAGTTTTTCGAAGAATTCTTTACCGCCAACAAGTTCATAGAGCGCACCTTCAACGTCTTGACCTTTGTTGGTGACGATCCTTAGAGTTTCAACTCTGTCTTTATCTTCGAACTGGTTATCGTTCATTTGCTTGAAACGTTGACGTAAACGTTGCCTGAACCAGCCGCAAGCTTAACTTTGGCTTTATCCAAGTTTGCCTTTATAGCTAGTCTTAGCTCTCTGGCTAGTTCATCTTTGTGTTCTGGCTTAGTTTTTTGAACTAGGCGAACAACTACCTGATCACCGGATAGAGCGTTAACACCCCAAACTTCAGCATCAGAGATAGCAGTTCCCGGCATAGCCTTGGCTGCTTCTTTAGCCGCTTTTCTAAGAGCGTCTTGAGCTTTAGCGATGTCTGCGGTGTATGAAAGAGCAATGTCGATAACGATTCTTGACCAACCCTGGTTTTGGTTACCGACGCGAATAATCTCACCGTTACGAACAAACCAAAGAGTTCCTTCAACATCTCTAACCTGAGTGACGCGAAGGCCAACGCTTTCAACAACACCTGATGCTTGACCTAGATCGACTGAGTCACCAACACCGTATTGATCTTCAAAGACGATGAATAAACCAGAGATTAGATCTCTAACTAGCGATTGAGCACCAAAACCTAGACCGGCACCGATGATTCCGGCACCAGCAATAATGGCACCAGGGGAGACGCCAATTTCAGATAGCACCACAGACAAAACTGTCAACGTTAGACCCCAGGTTGCTAGATTTCCTAGAACTGAAGCTATGGTTTTCGTTCTCTGCAACAGTCTGGCCTGAGCTAAAGGCGAACCGCCATCCTCAATCTTGCGAACACTCTTAGCAACACCTTTAACAATTCGTCTAATCAAAAATTGCATGAAGGCACGAGCAATGAGTGCTACCAAAATGGTTAACACGACTCTGATTGCAGGTCCCCAGTCTGCATAGAACTGAGTTAACCACTCCGGGAAGATCACTGTGTTCATAATTAGTTGTCTTTAGCCTGAACCTTTAGAGCGCGGTCAATTGGGTCTAGGTTTTCCACTAGCAATCTTCTAAGTGCTGGAATAGCAACAACTTCTGGGTTATCTAGGAAAGCACGAGTCTTTTCGGCCAGCTCACTTGTTGCCAAGCTCATTGGATACAAGTTAGCAACTGCATACTCGGCCATCTTGAAGGTCTTGTTATTCCACATCTTCAAAACGTCTTCGAAATACTTCTCAACGTATGGGCTTAGTAGTTCAGAACTTCCACGACCGAAACCTAGAGTTGAATACTGCAGGATGGTGTTTGACCACTCGTTAGTTTCAACAGCTGTGTTCCAAACCAGTGCTTTAGCTTGTGCAGTTGGGATAGCACCCTTAGCCAAAGCAGCAGCCTTCTGGCCGTTAGCGGTGTTATCGGTTGCCAGCATCGCTTCGATCTCAGCTTCTGCGGCAGCACCAACTAGAACAAGTCCGGTTAGTAGATCCCATTTCAGGTCAGTATCGATTTCACGACCAGCAAGCTTCTCTTCACCGGAAAGCAAAGCAGAAAGGATGCTCGCGTGAACCTCGGTTGAAGCAAAGCGAGGGAAGTACTTCAAGAACTGAAGCTGAGCTTCTGAACCTGAAGCAGCATTTCTAGCCATCTGTATTAGAGCATCAGCAATTTTGATCTTGTATTCGCTTCTGTTCTCTGGCTTTAGATACATGCTCTGAGCTGTTACCAACTGGTTTAGCAGTGTCATCATCGCGGTTGCGTTTGATTCAGTTGCAATGTTCTTTAGAACCAGGTTGATGAAGTCCTTAGGGTCAGCTTCAGCATCGCGAGTCGAATCCCAAGCAGCACCCCAAAGCAGGGCTCTGGTTAGTGAGTCTTGAACATCAGCCAGGTGATCTAGTGTGCTCTGCCATGATCTCTCATCAAGACGTAACTTCGCATATGCGTAGTCCCCGTCGTTTAGCAAAATCAGATCAGGGCGAGATGTTCCAACTAGTTCAGGAATCTCAGTTGAAGCACCATCGATGTCAACATCGATACGGTGGGTTCTAACTAGCTTGCCGTTTTCTAGGTTGTAATAACCAATACCTAAACGATGGGGTCTAAGGGTTGGATACTCAGGGTGGTATGTCTGATTCACACTGAAGCTAGTGATTTTGCCGTCAGCTTCGGTTAGTTCTGGTCTTAGGGTGTTAACACCTGAAGTCTCAAGCCAAAGCTTTGACCATTCACGCAGTTCACGACCTGAAGTTAATTCAAGTTCGGTTAGCAGGTCAACTAGTTCTGCGTTAGCAAACTGGTGCTTCTTGAAATATGATGCAAGACCTTTCATGAAGTTCTCTTGACCTACCCAAGCAACAAGCTGTCTTAGAACTGAGCCACCCTTGGCATAGCTGATGGCATCGAAGTTAACCTGAACATCTTCAAGGTCACGGATGTTAGCAACAACCGGGTGAGTTGACGGCATCTGGTCCTCGCGATAACCCCAGCTCTTTTCGTGGGAAGCGAATGTAGTCCAAGCTTCCTTATATTCAGTTGCCTCTGCAGTTGCAAGGTATGAGGTGTATTCAGCAAAGGACTCGTTTAGCCACAGGTCATTCCACCAGCGCATTGTTACTAGATCTCCGAACCACATGTGAGCTAGCTCGTGAAGAATGGTGATTACACGACGTTCTTTGATGAAGCCGTTCACTGCACCACGGAAGACATAAGTCTCAGTGATTGTGACAGCTCCAGCGTTCTCCATCGCACCTGCGTTGAAATCAGGAACGAAAAGCTGATCGTATTTCTCAAACGGGTATGGAAAATCGAATTGTGCTTCGAAGAAAGTGAAGCCTTCTTTGGTCTTATCGAAAAGATAATCAGCGTCCACATACTTAGCCAGAGATGCTCTAGAGAAAACACCTAGTGGAATCTTTCTGCCATCTGATGAAGTTAGTTCATCGCGCCACTCGGTGTATGGACCGGCAATTAGAGCTGTGATGTATGAAGAGATTCTCTGGGTTGGAGCAAATACCCAAATAGCTGTTCCATCGCCGCGGTCAACAGGATCTGGGGTAGGAGAGTTAGAAACCAGCTTCCAGTTGCTTGGGGCTGAAACAGTGAACTGGAATGTTGCCTTTAGGTCTGGCTGCTCGAAAACAGCAAACATTCTTCTTGAGTCTGGAACTTCAAACTGGGTATAAAGGTAAACCTCGTTATCCACTGGGTCAACAAATCTGTGAAGACCTTCACCGGTGTGCATGTAAGGGTTATCTGAAACCACAACAAGCTCGTTAGATGACTCAAGGTTATCCAGTTGAATTCTTGAACCATCAGAGACCTTAGCAACGTCAAGATCAACTCCGTTTAGCGTCACGCGGTGAACAGTCTTGGTGATTGCATCAATAAAGGTGCTTGCCCCAATCTTGTTACTAGTGAACTTCACAGAAGTGGTGGCACCGAAAATCTCTTCACCTTTTAGTAGGTCAAGTTCAACGGTGTATGACTGAACCTCTAGAAGTTCTGCGCGCTCGATGGCTTCGACTCTAGTTAGGTTTTCTCCTGGCATTTATGCTCCTGGGTCTGATGGGTTAATAACAGGAACTAGCCTAGTATTGTCTTGAACTTCGGGAGAAATAGAGGTTTCTTATGCGAATTCACATCGCAACTGACCATGCAGGCCTTGAACTCAGTCATTTCCTGATTGAGGAGCTAACTAAAGCTGGTCATGAGGTCTTTGACCATGGGCCTAAAACCTATGACCCGCTCGATGACTACCCAGCTTTCTGTATTAATGCCGCTTTAGCCGTTAGATCTGACGAAGAGGCTGGATCTTCGGCTCTAGGGATTGTTCTTGGTGGTTCAGGTAATGGTGAGCAGATGGCTGCCAACAAGGTTTCTGGGATTAGAGCTGCTCTGGTCTGGAATGAGGACACTGCGAAACTGGCTCGTGAACACAATGATGCCAATGTTGTTGCAGTTGGTGCGAGGCAACATTCTCAGGATGAAGTTCTTAAACTAATCAAGATTTTCATTGACACACCTTTTTCTCAAGATGAGCGTCATGTTAGACGTATCGGCAAGATTGCTAGATATGAACAAACTGGGGAGATTCTGTAAGAGATGCCTGAAGGGCATACCGTTCAAAGAACCGCTAACTGGTTTAACGAACATCTAAAAGGCAAGAAAGTTAAAGTTGATTCGCCGCAAGGAAGATTCAATTCTGATGCTAAAAGAATCAACAACCGTGTTCTCATAAATGCAAGAGCTATCGGTAAGCAACTTTTTCTAGATTTTGATAATGATCTAACTTGCAGGATTCATTTAGGTATCTACGGCAAATGGCGATACAGCGAACCTTTCCACAATGAAATCGTTGGTGAAGTTAGAGCAAGGTTTTTTACCAAAGCTGCTTTAGCTGATCTTCGTGGACCAACATACTGTCAAGTTATTCCAACTGAAGAGATGGTTCATTTAGAGAACAAGTTGGGGCCAGATCCAACTAACCCTGACCCTAGAAAACTTAATCAAAAAAGATTTATTGAACGAGTGAGTAAATCTAAGTCAGCTATCGGTTTGCTATTGATGAATCAGAGTGTTGTTTCAGGTATTGGAAATGTTTATCGTGCAGAAATTCTCTTTAGGGCTGGAATAGATCCACACACGCCGGGAAGCAATCTGCTGGTTTCTCAAATAAGTGAACTTTGGTTGGATTCAGTGAAATTGATGAAAATCGGTGTTCAAAAAGGTGCGATGGTGACCCGTGAAGAGCAACTAAAAAAGAAGGGGATAAGTCCTGAACGTAACTATGTCTATAAGCGTGAAGGGCTGGAATGCTTTAGATGTAAGGGGACTGTGGTGATTGAGGTAATGGCTTCAAGGAAGCTCTATTGGTGTCCTGGCTGTCAAAACTAGCCTTATTTGGAGCGGATGACGGGAATCGAACCCGCACCATCAGTTTGGAAGACTGAGGCTCTACCATTGAGCTACATCCGCATTTGTCGAAAGAGTTTCGACTAAGACATTCTATCGGCTAAGATAGGCAAGGTTGTTAAGTTCTGAGTAATCAGAGCCAATAACACCGGGGTGTAGCGTAGTGGCTAGCGCGCCTGCTTTGGGAGCAGGATATCGCAGGTTCGAGTCCTGTCACCCCGACCATCTTTTCTAAGATAAGTCGGCTCCATTGGGGAGCCTAATTCAGGAGATATCGTTGAAAACCACTGTTGAACGTCTAGCCCCAACCAGAGTCAAGCTAACTATCGAAGTTACTCCTGAAGAATTCAAGCCTTCGCTTGATCACGCATACGAGCACATCGCTGAGACAGTTAACATTCCTGGCTTCCGTAAGGGCAAGATTCCTGCAGCTATTTTGGATCAGAGAGTTGGACGTGGTGCAATTCTTGCTCACGCTATCAACGATGGTCTTGACGGCATTTATCGTTCAGCTATCGAATCAGAGAAGCTACGTCCTCTTGGTTCACCTGCAGCGGATGTTAAGAGCACACCTGATGAGAAGACTTTTGCTGGCAACTTGGTAGTTGAAATTCAGGTTGAGGTTAGACCAGAAATTAAACTTCCTGAATACAAGAACCTAAAGGTTACTGTTGACGCTGCCAAGGTTGATGACAAAGAAGTTGATGAAGAAATCGATCGTCTTCGTTCAAGATTTGGAACTCTAAAGACTGTTGAACGTCCAGCGGCTAAAGGTGATTTCACCACCATTGATTTGATTGCAACTTTGGATGGCAAAGAGATCGACAAGGCTCAGGGAATCTCTTACGAGATTGGTTCAGATTCTTTGCTAGATGGAATCGATGAAGCGCTTGAGACTCTAACCGCAGGGGAGAGCACAACTTTCAAGAGCAAACTTGTTGGTGGCGAGAAGGCTGGCGAAGAGGCAGAGATTTCTGTGACTCTAGTTGCAGTTAAAGAACGTGAACTTCCAGCACTTGATGATGCTTGGGCTTCATTGGCTTCAGAGTTTGACACTGTTGCAGATTTGAAGAAGAACATGGCTGAAGAGATTAAGAAGAGCAAGAGCTTCTCTCAGGGTCTTGCAGCTAGAGAACTACTTACCGACAAACTTCTAGCTTTGGTTGAGGTTCCGGTTTCTGAAGAAGTTATTAACGCTGATGTTGCTCGCCACTTGGAATCTGAAGGTAAGCCTCTGGATGACCCTCACGGTGAAGAGGTTAGAGAAGAATCAACTAAGTCTTTCAAGGTTCAAATGATTCTTGACGCTATCGCTGAAAAAGAAGAAGTTCGAGTCAACGAGAACGAGCTTTTGCAGTATTTGGTTCAGGCTAGTCAGTCATATGGAATGCAGCCTAACGAATTCGTCAAGATTGTTGATGAGCAGGGTCAGGTTCCAGCTTTCGTAGCTGAAGTTGCCCGTCGTAAGGCTATAACCCTAGTTCTTCAGGCTGCAGAAGTAGTTGACTCTGAAGGTGCCAAGGTTGATCTAGCTGAATTCAACCAGGCTGAGGAAGAATTCCTTGGTGAAAGCCATGAAGGTCACGACCACGACTAATCTGCTTTACTAAGCCAAAGGCGAACATAGGAGTGTTTTCCTAGTTCTGTCAGTTATCTTGATTAGGCAAGCAATTGCAGAATAAGAGGAGCTAAGAATGGCTGAAGTAACAGGCATGAACAACGTCTTTGACAGACTGCTAAAAGACAGAATTATCTGGCTAGGCGATGATGTTCGTGACGATAACGCAAACGAGATTTGTGCAAAGATGCTGCTTCTAGCAGCTGAAGATTCAACCAAAGACATCTTCCTCTACATCAACTCACCTGGTGGATCTATCACTGCAGGTATGGCCATTTATGACACCATGCAATACGTTCCGAACGATGTTGTGACAGTCGGTATTGGTATGTGTGCATCGATGGGGCAGTTCCTTCTAACCGCCGGAACTAAGGGCAAGCGCTTTCTAACTCCTAACACTCGCGTTTTGTTGCACCAGCCGCTAGGTGGTTTCGGTGGAACAGCTGCAGACATCCAGACTCAAGCTTTCTTAATCAATGACATGAAGAAGCAGCTTGCTGCAATCACCGCAAGACAGACCGGTAAGACTGTTGAGCAGGTTATGGCTGATGGTGATCGTGACCGTTGGTTCAATGCTCAAGAAGCTTTGGAATACGGTTTTGTGGACCACATTCAAGAATTTGCTGCAGTTTCAACTGGCGTAGGTAAGAAGTAGGGAAGAAGAAAATGACTAACAAGAACATGCCTGAAGCTCGCTACATACTTCCTTCATTTGAGGAGAGAACTCCTTACGGTTACCGTCACCTAGATCCATACACAAAGCTTTTTGAGGACCGCATTATTTTCTTAGGTGCTCAGGTTGACGATGTTTCAGCTGATGACATCATGGCCCAGCTTTTGGTTCTAGAAAGCCAAGACCCTGACCGTGACATCACTATGTATATCAACTCACCTGGTGGATCTTTCACAGCTTTGACTGCCATCTATGACACCATGCAATACATCAAGCCTCAGATTCAAACTGTTTGTTTGGGGCAAGCTGCTTCTGCTGCTGCAGTTCTGCTAGCCGGTGGTGCTCCAGGTAAGCGTCTAGCTCTACCTAACTCAACTATCTTGATTCACCAGCCTTCAGCCGGTGGTGGCGGTCGTGGTCAGGCTTCTGACATTGAAATTCAGGCTGCTGAGATCATGCGTATGCGTGTTTGGTTGGAAGAGACTCTAGCTAAACACTCTAAGCAGACCGCGGAGCAGGTTAACAAGGACATCGAGCGTGACAAGATTCTTACAGCAGCTCAGGCTCTTGAGTATGGTCTTATCGACCAAGTACTAACAACTCGTAAAGCCTAAGTTTTAAGCCACTCGCTCGGATTAACCGAGAGTTCTTACCTTGGCTGGGTAGGCTTTTCACATGACTCGACTTAGCGAATCAGGAGATATGCTCAAGTGCAACTTCTGTTCTAAAACACAGAAGCAAGTGCTGAAGCTAATTGCTGGCCCTGGTGTTTACATCTGTAATGAATGTGTTCACCTATGTCTTGAGATCATTGATGAGGAACTAGGTAAAGTAGCTTCTAAGCCAACTACCGAAGATTTTGAACTTCCTCGTCCTAAAGAAATTTACGCTTTCCTAGATGAGTATGTGATTGGGCAGACTCAGGCTAAGAAGGCTCTATCAGTAGCGGTATACAACCACTACAAGCGCATTCGTTCCAAGGGAACGCTAACTACCGCTGGTAAAGAGCACGATGCAATCGAGATCGCTAAGTCAAACATTCTGCTAATCGGCCCAACCGGTTGCGGTAAGACTTACCTAGCTCAGACGCTAGCTAAGCGACTAAATGTTCCTTTTGCTGTTGCTGATGCAACTACTTTGACTGAAGCTGGTTATGTTGGTGAGGATGTTGAAAACATCTTGCTAAAACTTATTCAGGCTGCTGATGGTGATGTCAAGAAGGCAGAACACGGCATCATCTACATCGATGAAATCGACAAGATCTCTCGTAAAGCTGAAAACCCTTCAATCACCAGAGATGTTTCTGGTGAAGGTGTTCAGCAAGCTCTCTTGAAGATTCTTGAAGGAACAGTTGCTTCTATTCCTCCTCAGGGTGGACGTAAGCACCCTCAGCAGGAGTTCATTTCTATGGACACCACCAACATCTTGTTTATCGTTGCTGGAGCGTTCGCTGGTTTAGAAAATATTGTTCAGAACCGTGTTGGCAAGAAGGGCATTGGTTTTGGTGCAGATATCAAAGACAAGTCTGAAGAATTAGATATCTTCACTAAGGTGCAGCCAGAAGACCTCCGTAAGTTTGGTTTGATTCCAGAGTTTATTGGTCGCCTTCCAGTCCTAGCTTCAGTAACACCTTTGGATAAGCCAGCTCTTATTGAGATTTTGGTTGAACCGAAGAACGCTTTGGTTAAGCAATATCAAAGAATGTTCGAACTAGATGGCTTTGAACTCGAGTTTGATAACGAAGCACTAGATCTAATTGCTGAAGAGGCCATTAAGCGTGAAACTGGTGCTCGTGGTCTTCGATCTATCCTTGAAGAAATTCTTGGTCCAGTAATGTTTGAAATCCCAGGTTCACCTGCAACCGGTGTTGTTAAGATCACAGCGAATGTGGTTAGGGGATTAGAATCTCCAGCCATTGTTCCATTCAAGGCTCGTCAAGATAAGTCGGCCTAGTAATTGAGCTCTAAAGAAAAGTTGGGGCTTAGAGCACCAATCATCGCAGGGTCAGTTGCCAGCATTACAGGAACCGCTGCGACAACAGCTATCTTTCTAACCGCTTTTCAAAACCTTGGTGCTACTAAAGCCCAAACAATTTCCATGGTTGCAATCATGTTGGTCTTCTACGGGGCGCTATCTATAGTTCTCAGTTGGAAATTCAAACAACCACTTTCTGTGGTCTGGTCAACACCAGGTGCTGCTCTAATCGCGGGTTCTTCACTTCCAGGAATTGGTTTCAATAACGCCATGGGTGGAGTTCTAATTGCTGGATTATTGCTTGCGCTAACCGGTCTTTGGCCTTGGCTTGGAAAAGTAGTCACATCAATACCTAAGTCGATTGCAAGCGCGATGTTAGCAGGAGTCATCTTTAGTTTCTGTGTTGCACCTTTCGCAGCCAGCGCTTCATACCCACTCCTCGTTCTTCCAGTGATTGCAGTGTGGTTGCTGCTTTATTGGTTAGCACCGCTTTGGGCCTCACCTGTTGCAATCATCCTTGCCTTTACACTGATTGGCTTTGATAGAGGATTACAGGTCTCTAGTTCAGACTGGTT
>CANGBK010000020.1 GCA_947452235.1 Micrococcales bacterium | reverse complement strand
GAAAGACAGAGCTACCAAACTCAAGGTAACAATAATCACGTTGTCCTTTATGAAGGCGATGTTGCCCAAATAGAACCCAATCAGTGGGATAGCTATACCCCAGCTGAAAGCGCCAATCAAATCGTTTCTAAAGTAATAGCTGTATTTCATTTTTCCGACTCCAGCGGCTACCGGAATGAAGGTTCTCATAATAGGAACATAGTGAGCAAAGATAACTGCCTTAGATCCATATTTCTTGAAGAACTCTTCTGCTCGTTCAGCATTCTTACTACTAAATAACTTCGAATCTGGTCGCTTGAAGACACGAGGCCCTGTTGTTGACCCGATGAAATAACCGATCTGGTCGCCAACTATTGCTGATAAAGCGATTGATAGGCAGGCAACCCAAATCGGTGTTTGGATCACGTTAGAACCAATCATCAATCCCACGGTAAATAGGAGAGAGTCGCCGGGCAGGAAGAACCCGAGGAGTAGTCCGGTCTCGGCTATGACTATGAGGCAGGCAAAGACCAGGGCTAACGAGCCCAGACTGGATAGGAGGGCTTCAGGGTGCAGGATGTCATTTATATTCACGTGCCCCCAGCAGGACTTGAACCTGCGCTCCCGCCTCCGGAGGGCGATGCTCTATCCCCTGAGCTATGGGGGCTCTGAGGTTGGTTTCAGACTACCAGCGCTTGAAAATAAAGGCCTTAGGGCTTTATTTAGGAGGTTCGATAGACTTATAACCATTCGGGCAGGCATTGTGGCTTGCTAAATCAGCTAACTAAGTTAAAGGTTCCCCTCAAAGTGACCCCTGCGGATCTGTCCAAGAAAATTCTCGAGATTTTGCATGAGATGCAATCTCGTGGAGTTTTGCCTACTCTGGAGCTTCCAGCAGAGATAACAGTTGAAAGACCGAAGAACCGTGAGCACGGGGACTGGGCAACTAACGTTGCTATGCAGTTTGCCCCTAAGTTTGGTCTAGTCCCTAGAGCGTTCGCCCAAACTTTGGCAGAAGAACTAGCCAAGGTTTCTGGGATTTCTAAAGTTGATGTTGCAGGGCCTGGCTTTATTAACATCACACTTAGTGCTGCAGCAGCAGGAGAGTTAGCTAAGCAGATTGTTACTTCCGGTGCTAGTTACGGTCAGGGTGAGATTTATAAAGGCTTGAAGATGAACCTTGAGTTCGTTTCGGCAAACCCAACTGGACCCATACACATTGGTGGAACTCGTTGGGCTGCTGTTGGGGATTCTTTGGCTCGTATCTTTGAAGCGCAGGGAGCTAGCGTTACCCGCGAGTATTACTTTAACGACCACGGTGCTCAGATTGATCGTTTCGCTAGATCTTTATACACTGCAGCTAAAGGTGAACCAGCACCAGAAGACGGTTATGCAGGTGAATACATCAATCAGATAGCAAGGGAAGTTCTAAAGCAGGTTCCTAATGCTTTGGATTTATCTGAAGCAGAAGCTATTGAAGCTTTTAGAGCTAACGGTGTTGAGCTGATGTTTGGTGAAATCAAAATTTCGCTAGAAGAGTTTGGTGTTCACTTTGATGTTTACTTCCACGAGAACTCTTTATACGAATCAGGTGCCGTTCAAAAAGCTATTGAAAGACTTCGTGGTCTAGGTCACATCTATGAACAAGATGGCGCTATCTGGTTACGTTCAACCACCTTTGGTGATGACAGAGACCGGGTAGTTATTAAAAGTGATGGTGAAGCTGCATACATTGCCGGAGATCTTGCTTACTACCTAGACAAGCGTGACCGTGGCTTTGATAGAGCAATCTATATGCTCGGAGCCGATCACCACGGTTACGTTCAGCGAATGATGGCTATGTGTGCTGCTTTCGGTGATGAACCTGGGGTTAACCTTGAGATTCTTATTGGCCAGCTAGTGAACCTGGTTAAAGATGGTGAACCAGTGAGAATGTCTAAGCGTGCTGGAACTGTTGTGACCATGGAAGATTTGGTTGAAGCGGTTGGCGTTGATGCGGCTAGATATGCACTAACCCGTTCATCTATTAACTCAATGCTGGATGTTGATCTTGATCAGCTATCTAAAAAGACAAATGACAACCCTGTGTTCTATGTTCAATATGCTCACGCTAGGACTAAGCAGGTTGCTAATAATGCTTCATCACTAGGAGTTGACGATTCAGAGTTTGACCCTTCACTTCTAGTTCACACAAGTGAATCTGATTTGCTTGCTGTGTTGGCAAGATTCCCAGCAGTTATGAACCATGCAGCGTTAGAACGTGCGCCACACTTGGTTGCACGTTACCTTGAAGAGGTCGCTGGTGCTTACCACCGTTGGTATGACAATTGTCGTGTAACACCACTATCTGGTAATCCTGTTGAATCTGTTCACAGAACCAGACTTTGGTTGAACAGTGCTGCGAGTGTTGTTTTAGCTAATGGGCTTCGAGTCCTCGGCGTTAGTGCTCCGGAGCGGATGTAATCATGGGGAATTCACTAAAACCAGAGTGGCTAACTAAACCAGTTGATGTTAATGCTTTTGATTCAAGGATTTGGCCAAAGTCCTTTAAGAGGGATGCTGAAGGTCATGCCTTTATTGGTGGGGTAGCGGTAGGCGATCTTGCTGCTGAATTTGGCACACCCCTGTATGTTTTGGATAAGCAAGAGTTTTTCGATAGAGCCAAGCAGATTATTTCTGCTTTTGAAGTGGCAGCGAAAAACCACGGTACTACTTCGAAGATTTACTATGCCGGTAAAGCGATGCTCTCTTCAGAGATAGCTCGTTGGGTTGATGAACTTGGCATGTATTTGGATGCTTCTTCTGGTGGTGAACTAGCAGTTGCATTAGCCGGTGGTATTTCACCTAGTCGAGTTGGATTACACGGGAATAACAAATCACACTCAGAAATCGGTAGAGCTGTTACCTCAGGACTTGGAGTTATCGTCATTGACTCTGAGATTGAAGTTGAACGTATTGCTTCAGCTGCAGGAGCGCAAGATCGTATTCAACCGGTTCGACTAAGAGTGAACTCAGGTGTTCATGCCCACACTCACGAATACTTGGCAACCGCACGTGAGGATCAGAAGTTCGGCATTGCTATCAACGATGTTCCTTCGATTGTTGAAAAGATTCGTTCACATAAACATTTACATTTCCTAGGTTTGCATTCACACATCGGATCACAAATCTTTGCCGTTGAAGGTTTTGTTGAAGCTGCCAAGCGTTTAGTTTCATTGCATGCCCAACTTCTTGCCGGTGGAGATATTCCTGAACTTAATCTTGGCGGTGGTTTCGGTGTTGCATACACTGAAGCCGACAAGCCTATGCCAATTGAACTTATTGCCGAGCAGATTGTTTCTGCTGTTGCTGAGGAGTGCTCTAAGCACGGGATCAGTGTTCCGGTTTTATGTTTTGAACCTGGACGAGCAATCGTTGGTCCAGCTGGAATCACTATCTATAACGTTGGAACCACTAAAGATGTTTTGGTGGGGGATGACGGTGATGTTAGAAAATACGTCAGCATCGATGGTGGTATGAGCGATAATGCTAGACCGGCTCTGTATTCTGCTGACTATTCAGTGAGTTTGGTTTCTAGAGAATCGCAAGCTAGCCCTTGTCTTTCTCGAGTTGTTGGTAAGCACTGTGAATCAGGTGACATCGTGGTTAGAGATGCATTCCTACCAGAAGATGTTTCACCAAATGATCTCCTGGCTGTTGCAACTACCGGTGCATACTGTTTCTCTTTGGCTAGCAACTACAACTATCTAGCTAGACCCGCTGTGGTATCTGTCTTAAACGGTAAAGCAGATCTTTTGGTTAGGGCTGAGACCGAAGTAGATTTACTTTCAAGAGATGCGAAGGTGTCTAAATGATTGAGTATCGTCCGCTGAAAATAGCTCTATTGGGAGCTGGTGTTGTTGGGTCTCAGGTAGCTAAATTGCTACTGGAGAACAAAGAAGAGTTAGCTGCCCGCGTAGGGGCAGAACTTGAACTCATTGGAGTTCTAGTTAGAGATAAGAATGCTGCTCGTGAGACAGATATTCCTCAAGAACTTATAACCACTCAAGCTGATGCGCTTATTCTTGGTGCAGACATTGTGATTGAAGTTATGGGTGGCATTGAGCCAGCTAGAACGTATATTCTTCAGGCCCTTAATTCAGGTAGTGATGTCATTACGGCCAACAAAGCTTTGCTTGCTACCAACGGTGTTGAACTATTTGATACTGCTGAGCAGGTTGGTGCACAACTTTACTTTGAAGCTGCAGTTGCTGGTGCTATTCCTATTATTCGTCCACTAAGAGAATCTCTTGCTGGAGATAAAGTCAAAAGAATCATGGGAATCGTTAACGGTTCCACCAACTACATTCTTGATCGGATGGATTCAACGGGTTGTTCGTTAGATGCAGCTATCGATGAAGCAACAAAGCTTGGTTATCTAGAAGCAGACCCAACCCTAGATCTTGAAGGCTATGACGCTGCCCAAAAAGCAGCTATTTTGGCTTCTCTTGCTTTTCACACTGAAGTTCCACTGGACAAGGTTTATCGCGAAGGTATAACAAAAGTTACTAGCGAACAGATGGCCGCCGCTAAACGCGATGGCTACGTGATTAAACTTTTGGCTATTTGCGAAAAGATTGATGCAACAGAATCCGAAGAAGAAGGTATTTCTGTTCGTGTGTACCCAGCGATGGTGCCACTTGAACATCCACTGGCTTCCGTTCGAGGTGCTTTCAATGCTGTCTTCGTCGAAGCTGAAGCTGCCGGTTCTTTGATGTTCTATGGTTCAGGTGCAGGTGGATTGCAAACAGCATCAGCTGTGATGGGTGACTTGGTTTCAGCTGCTAAGCGTCACGTAGCCGGAGGCCCAGGTCTTGCCGACTCTGTTCACGCAGATTTAGAAGTTTTACCAATCAGCAGAATTAAGACTCGCTATCAGATCACTTTGGAAGTTACAGACCAACCTGGTGTTCTGGCAACTGTTGCAAATGCTTTTGCTAAGTTCGATGTTTCGATTGAAACTGTTGAACAGTCAGCCAAGATGATTGAAGCTGAAAGCACAGCGTGGTTGGAAATTGGAACTCACGAAGCAACTGATAAGGCATTAGCTCAAGTTGTTGAAGAACTTAGAAACAGCAGCGCTGTTGAGCAGATTACTTCTGTAATCAGAGTTGAAGGTGTCTAATGGCTAAACAGTGGCAGGGTGTTATCTCTGAATACATCGATCGACTTGACATTGACAAGAACACACCAATCATTACTTTGGGTGAAGGTGGAACTCCACTTGTCCATGCTCCTGTTCTAGCTAAACTCGTTGGTGCTCAGGATGTTTGGTTGAAGGTTGAAGGAATGAACCCAACCGGTTCATTCAAAGACCGCGGTATGACTATGGCGGTGACTAAAGCTGTTGCTCACGGAGCTAAAGCGGTTATTTGTGCTTCAACTGGAAATACTTCAGCTAGCGCTGCAGCATATGCTGCTAAAGCCGGCATCAAATCTGTTGTTTTGATTCCTGAAGGAAAAATCACTCTAGGTAAGTTGGCTCAGGCTATTGCTCACAAAGCAGTTATCTTGCAGGTTAGAGGAAACTTCGATGATTGCTTGGTTTTAGCAAGAGACTTGAGTGAAAACTATGCGGTTCACCTTGTGAATTCAGTTAACCCTGATCGTCTTGAAGGCCAAAAGACGGCTTCTTTTGAAGTGTTTGACTATCTAGGTTTTGCTCCTGATTATCACGTGATGCCTGTAGGTAACGCAGGTAACTACTCTGCATACTTCAAGGGCTATAAAGAGCTTCAACGCGATGGCTTCATTTCAACTTTGCCTAAACAGCTTGGTTTCCAAGCTGCTGGTTCAGCACCTTTTGTTGCAGGTCACCCAATAGCTAATCCTGAGACCATTGCCACTGCGATTCGTATCGGTAATCCAGCTTCTTGGGATCTAGCTATCAATGCTCGCGAGGAGAGCAAAGGTGAGTTTGATTCGGTTACCGATGAAGAGATTCTATGGATGCACCGTTATCTATCTAATGAGGTTGGTGTTTTCGTTGAACCTTCGTCAGCAACAGGTGCTGCTGGACTATTGAAATTCGCCAAAGCAGGCAAAGTTCCATCTGATGCCAAGATTGTGGTCACTGTTACAGGCCACGGTTTGAAAGATGTTGGCTGGGCTTTGAAAGATGAGAATGGTGAAGAAGTTAAACCGACATCTTGCTCGAAAAACGCTGCAGAAGTTGCTGAGCTTCTAGGTTTGGAAAAAAACTAATGCGCTTAGAAGACATGAACTCGATCATAGGTCGCCGAGTTGTTGTGAAAGTTCCAGCAACATCAGCGAACTTAGGTCCTGGGTTTGATTCAATGGGCTTGGCTTTAGCGTTTTATGACGAATTAGAAGTTGAAGCAGTTGATTCAAGCGATGTCAAGGTTGTTGTTGTTGGTGAAGGCGAAGGGGAAGTGCCTACCGATGAAACCAACTTGGTTGTGAAATCTATTGCATACACTTTTGAACAACTGAGAATCCCTATGCCAGGTCTTCGTCTGACAGCACACAACTCAATTCCTCACGGTAGAGGGATGGGCTCTTCAGGTGCTGCGGTTGTTGCAGGAATTATGGCAGCCAAAGGTTTGCTCGAAGGCATCAAAGAGATTTCAACTACAAAGCTTTTGGAGTTAGCAACAGAGCTAGAAGGTCATCCGGATAATGTTGCCCCAGCATTATTTGGTGGTCTAAACATTGCTTGGACCGATGAAAATGGCCCGAAGACTAAAAAGCTTTATGTTCACAGAGGTGTTTCACCTTTACTTCTTGTTCCTAAAAACAAGATGTCAACTGAGCTAGCCAGATCTTTGCAGCCAGATTCAGTTCCGCACGATGATGCTGTGTTCAACCTGTCTAGGGCTGCTCTTTTGGTAGCTGCTCTAACCCAGTCACCTGAGCTTCTTTTGGATGCAACTGAGGACCGTTTGCACCAGAATTACAGGGCTGCGGCCATGCCTGAAACCGATGAAGTTATCACTTTGCTTCGTAAATCCGGCTATGCGGCAGTGGTTTCTGGGGCTGGGCCATCAGTTTTGGTGCTGGCCAGCGACCCAGCTGCCAGGCTGGATGCAGCCCGTTTGGCTGCTAAAAACTTCCCACAGTGGCGACCTTTATTGTTGGCTGTTGATTTCAAAGGTGCTACAGTTACTTCTGTACCAAGATAGACACCAACAATTGGTGATCGGGTACCAAATCCCGTAAGTATTTACGGAATGGTCATGACAAGTGTCGTGAACCTAGGCAATCCACCTCAAACAAGAAACTGATTGCCATACAAGAAAGAGTCATAAACAAATGGATGAAGTCCAAAAAGAAACCTCACCTAAGCGTTCGAGAAGAGTGAGCGCGGTTCCAGCAACCGATGCAGCGCCAGTCGAAGCTAAGAAGCCAACTCGTGCCAAGAAGGTAGCAGAAGCACCGTCAGAGGCACCTGTCAAGGAAACTAAGTCTGAGAAGCCAGCAGCATCAACCGATGAGGTTAAGTCTGAGCGTCCAGCACGCGAATTTGATGGCGAACGTAGCGAGCGTCCAAACAATAACAACAACAACAACAATCGCAACCGTAACCGCAACCGTAACCGAAACGATCGTTTCCGCGACCGTAACAACCGTCCTAACCGCAATGACCGTGAAGAAGCAGAGCCAGAGATTTCTCCGGATGATGTTCTAATTCCAGTTGCAGGTATTTTGGACATTCTAGATAACTACGCATTCGTTAGAACCACTGGTTACCTAGCTGGACCAAACGATGTTTATGTTTCTTTGGGTCAGGTTAAAAAGTATTCACTTCGTAAAGGTGACGCTGTTGTTGGTGCTATCCGCCAGCCACGTGAAGGTGACCAGGGTCGTCAGAAGTTCAATGCGATTGTTCGCATTGACTCAGTTAACGGTCAAACACCTGAGCAGGCAGCTGGTCGAGTTGAGTTCCAGAAACTAACTCCGCTATACCCACAAACAAGATTGCGTTTGGAAACTGAGCCAAACAAGCTAAGTACCAGAATCATTGATCTAGTTGCACCTATCGGTAAGGGTCAGCGTGGTCTGATCGTTTCACCTCCGAAGGCTGGTAAGACTTTGGTGCTTCAGGCGATTGCAAATTCAATTTCACAAAACAACCCTGAGGTTCACTTGATGGTAGTTCTAGTTGATGAGCGTCCTGAAGAAGTTACAGACATGCAGAGAACAGTTAAGGGTGAAGTTATTGCTTCAACTTTCGACCGACCTGCGGAAGATCACACAACTGTTGCTGAGCTTGCTATCGAAAGAGCTAAGCGTCTAGTTGAGATGGGTCATGACGTTGTCGTGTTGCTTGACTCTATTACTCGTCTAGGTCGTGCATACAACCTTTCAGCTCCAGCATCTGGCCGTATTCTTTCCGGTGGTGTTGATTCATCAGCTTTGTATCCACCTAAGCGTTTCTTTGGTGCTGCTAGAAACATCGAAGACGGCGGATCACTAACCATCCTTGCTACCGCTCTAGTTGAGACTGGTTCAAAGATGGACGAAGTTATCTTCGAAGAGTTCAAGGGAACTGGAAACATGGAATTGCGTTTATCACGCCAGTTGGCTGATAAGCGTATCTTCCCTGCAGTTGATGTGAACGGTTCAGGTACTCGCCGCGAAGAAATGTTGATGAGCCCTGATGAGACCAAGATTGTTTGGAAGCTTCGCCGTGCTCTAGCAGGTCTAGAACAGCAGCAGGCTCTTGAGCTTGTCTTGAACCGTTTGAAGGAAACTAAGAGCAACGTTGAGTTCCTAATGATGGTTCAGAAGTCCATGCCAGTTCCATCAGGTTCAGACGGAGAATAATGTTAAGTTCAGTCCAGGCTTTGCTGGCTGAGCACCAAGAACTTCAGACTAAACTCTCTGATCCTTCGGTTCTTACCAATCCAGCATTGAATAAGAAGTTGAATCGCCGTTACTCGGAGCTAAACGCTATCGTCACTGCATACAACATGGTGAACTCTCTGCAGTCAGATATTGATGCAGCTAAAGAGATGGCTAAAGAGGACGAAGAGTTCGCTAAAGAGATTCCAGCATTAGAAGAGAAGCTTCACGAATCAACTGAAAAGTTGAGAAGATTACTTATCCCTAGAGATCCTGATGATGGCCGTGATGTCATCATGGAAATCAAGGCTGGTGAAGGTGGCGCTGAATCAGCGCTATTTGCAGCAGATCTTTTGAGAATGTATATCCAATATGCAAACAGCAAGGGTTGGAAGACTGAGATTCTTGATAAGAATGAATCTGATCTTGGTGGATACAAGGATGTTCAACTCGCTATCAAAGGTAGTTCAGCAGATCCTGCAGAAGGTGTTTTTGCTCACTTGAAGTATGAAGGTGGAGTTCACCGAGTTCAGCGAGTTCCGGTAACTGAAACTCAAGGTCGTATTCACACTTCAGCTGCTGGTGTTTTGGTGTTTCCTGAAGTTGATGCTCCTGAAGAAGTTGAAATTGCAGCGAACGAAATTCGTATCGATGTGTTCCGTTCATCTGGTCCTGGTGGTCAGTCTGTGAACACAACAGACTCTGCTGTTCGTATTACACACTTGCCAACTGGAATTGTTGTTTCTATGCAGAATGAGAAGTCGCAGTTGCAAAACCGTGAAGCGGCTATGCGTGTTCTTCGCGCACGTTTGCTTGCAGCGCAGCAGGAAGCTCTTGAAGCTTCGCAGTCAGCTGCTAGAAAATCGCAGGTTAAAAGTGTTGACCGTTCAGAGCGAATCAGAACATATAACTTCCCTGAGAACCGTATTGCCGATCACCGAACTGGCTATAAGGCATATAACCTCGACCAGGTTATGGATGGTGCTTTAGAGCCAGTGGTTCAGTCAGCTATTCAAACTGATGAAGAAGCCAGATTGGCAGCGTTAGGCGAAAACTCCTAATGAAGATTTCTCAGCTGTTAGAAGAAACGACTTCGAAGTTTGCTGCGGCTGGTATTGAATCTTCTCAAGCCGATGCTGAAATTCTTTTAGGTTTTGTTCTAAAGCTAAATAGGGGAGAAGTTTTAGCTAAAGCCATTACCGGTGAAGAAGTTTCTGATTCTGATCTTGAAACCTTTAGCGCCTTGGCTGATAAACGAGCAGAACGATTTCCTCTGCAGCATCTAACTGGTGTAGCTCACTTTCGTTCACTGGAGCTAAGAGTGGGCCCCGGTGTTTTTGTTCCTAGATTCGAAACCGAGGGCGTTACTCAATTAGCAATTGATGCGGTTAGAAGTGTTGCTAAAGAAACTCCTGTGGTAGTCGATTTAGCAACAGGTTCCGGAGCTATTGCTTTGAGTATTGCCTACGAGGTTCCTAATGCCGAGGTTCATGCTGTTGAGCTAAGTGAAGATGCCCTTAGTTACACCAAGGAAAACTTTGCTAAGTATGCCCCTGATGCTGATCTTCGTCAGGGAGATTTGGCGGATGCATTCTCTGATCTTGATGGGAAAGTTGATGTTCTGATTTCTAACCCACCGTATATTCCTGATGAAATGATTCCTATTTACCCAGAGGTTCACCTGCATGACCCATCTCTTGCTCTATACGGTGGAGCGGATGGTTTGGATCTGGTTCGTAAAGTCGATTTAAGTGCTCAAAGGTTATTGGTTTCTGGTGGAACTTTGATTATTGAGCATGCTGATATGCAGGGACCTTCTATTAGAGCCATCCTGGAAGCATCAGGGTGGGCTCAAGTTAGAACTCATAAAGATTTAGCGGGCAGGGACAGAGCAGTTAGCGCTCGGAAGTTATAGGGTTGAAATCAAATGAATCAGAAGATATTTGATTGCTCAGTTGATACCGACCTTCTAACCGGTATGCGCCTAGCCAAGGCGTCCCTTGGCAGGACTGAACTTGCTGTTATCCCAACTGATACGGTTTACGGAATTGCAGCTAATGCATTTTCCGCTGAGGCAGTTGCCTCATTGCTTTTAGCTAAAGGACGTGGAAGACAATCTCCACCACCAGTTTTAGTTTCAGGTATTTCACAAGCAAAAGCTTTGGTGGAAACTTTTCCTGAAGCAGCAATGAAACTTGCTGAAACTTTTTGGCCTGGAGCTTTAACCATGATCTTCAGATCACAGCCATCTTTGAATTGGGATCTTGGTGAAACAAAGCAAACAGTGGCTCTTCGCGTTCCAGATCACAAGATTGCTCTTGCTCTTTTAGAAGAAACTGGACCACTAGCTGTTTCTAGTGCTAACTTGACGGGTCAGCCAGCAGCAACAACTTGTCAGCAGGCTTTTGATTACCTAAAAGATTCTGTTCAGGTTTATTTGGATGCCGGTAATTCACCTAAAGGTGAAGCTTCAACAATTCTTGACATGACTTCATTGGTTGATAGCTATGACTCAGAAGGAAAGCTAAGCACCACCGGTAAAGTTCGAGTTATTCGTCGAGGTGCGCTAACCGAAGCAAAGATTAGATCGGTTATTGGAGAACTTTTAGAGAGTAGTCAAAGCTAGTGCGCGCGTATTTGCTTTTGATGGCTGTTTCTGGTGTGGTCACATACCTAGCAACTTTCCTTGTTCGCAAGATGGCTGTGAAATACAACATCTATCCAAAAGCTATTCGTGAACGTGACATGCATGAAAAGCCAACCCCACGTATTGGTGGCTTGGCTATGTTCCTTGGTTTCGTTGTGTCACTTGTTATTGCCGCTGGCATCGGCTGGTTTGATATTGTTTTCTCAGATCCGACTCCAATCATCGCTATAGCCATAGCGGCACTTATCATCATGGTCATCGGTTTTCTTGACGATTTATATGACCTTGACTGGACACTAAAACTTGCTGGTCAGTTCTTGGCAGCGGGTGTTCTTGCCTGGAATGGCGTTCAGATTGTTTCTTTGCCAATCTTTGGAATCACTGTTGGAAGCTTTGGTGTTTCATTTGTTGTAACAGTGTTTCTAACGGTTCTGATCATGAATGCTGTGAACTTCATTGATGGCCTAGATGGTTTGGTTGCCGGAGTTGTCCTAATCGGGACAACAGTGTTCTTTATCTATTCGTATTTGTTAGCTCAGCAAATCTCACCAACTAACTACTTCAACCTGGCAACAGTTATCTCCGCAATAGTGATAGGTATGTGTGTTGGTTTCCTCCCGCACAACTGGCACACTGCAAAGATTTTCATGGGAGACGGTGGCGCTCTACTTCTTGGTCTTCTTATGACTACATCAGCCTTAACCGTGACAGGTCAGATAGATCCAGCGTCATTGAATAGAAATGATTTGGTTCCAGCAGTTCTTCCATTGATACTTCCAATATCCATTTTGGTTTTACCACTATTGGATTTCGTTTTAGCGGTGGTTAGAAGATTGGCAGCAGGGAAGTCACCGTTTAGCGCAGATCGTCTTCACCTTCATCACAGATTGCAAGATTTTGGTCATTCGCATCTAGGGTCTGTTTTGGTGTTCTATTTCTGGAGCGCCTCGGTTTCGGTTAGCTGTTTGCTTTTGTTCCTAACCAACATCGTCTGGGTAGTGCTATTTGCGGTGCTGAGTATCTCTGCTTCGCTGATTTACACTGCTTGGCCAGCAGTTAAGAAGTACCAGGCTAGGAGAGCACATGTTTGATGATGTTGGTTCGGTAATGACCAAGGTGCTCAAGTTTGGGTTGTGGTTGATTCTGGGCATCTCGATTATTGGTTCACTTGTTGGCTATTTGATGGCAGGGATGTCAGGGGTTTTTGGGGCTTTAGCCGGTGGTTCAGCAGTGTTGATTTTCACTGGAATGACAGCTTTGAGCATACTGATTGGCTCAAAACTGCCTTTGGCAGGCTTCGTTGGGGCTGTTTTGGGTGGTTGGCTTATCAAAATGGTGCTTTTTTTGATTATGTTCACCCTTTTAGATAAAGCGTCCTGGCTAACCCTTGAAGCTAGACCTATTGTTTTCTTCACCATCGTGGCTTCGGTTATTGGCGGGCTGATCTTGGATACCCGGATTGTTAGTAAGGCTCGTTTCCCAGTAGTTACAGGAAAGCCTTAACTTTCAACAAATTTGCCTGATTTATTGGTTTTCGGGCTCTTTGGTGCTGATAACATTTAGAGAGAATGCACTTAGGTTGTATTCAAAAAAGCACTGTAAATCGCCGCAAGGTTAGGCATGGCCTGCCCCGAAACAGGAGAACTAGTTGTTAGCTAACGCGTTGTCTCTGCTAAATGCAGTAGTCACGCCAGTTGTCACTGGCGACAGCGGTTTTGTCTCTCCAAGCATTGACGAGTTCTACCCTGAAGCAATCTTGTTTGGTGGAACACCTTTCGCTTTGAACCGAATCATGATGATTCGTATTTTGGTGCTTGTCCTTCTATCTGTTTTGGTTCTAGCTTGGGCTAGAACATTTGCGAAGGCTTATGCGACCAAGAACTACGTTCCAAGTCGTTTCCAGATGATGGGTGAAATTGCAGTTGGCTTTGTTCGCAAGAGCATCGCACATGATCAGCTAGGGGAGAAGGATGGCGATCGTTTCCTACCTCTTCTAACCACAATCTTCTTCATCGTTTTGGGTATGAACATCACCGGTATCATCCCAACTTTGAACATTGCTGGTAGCTCACTTATTGGTTTGCCGTTGGTATTGGCTCTTGGTGCTTACGTCACATTTATTTATGCAGGTTTCAAAAAGCATGGCTTTGGTTTCCTAAAGACCGCTCTATTGCCTAGCGGTGTTCCAACCGTGTTCTTACCTCTGGTTTTCCTGATCGAATTGCTTTCAACTTTCATTCTGCGTCCAGTTACTCTAGCTTTGCGTCTAACCATGAACATGGTTGCCGGTCACTTGCTTTTGGTTCTATGTTTCGCAGCGACTCAGTACTTCTTCTTTGAGAGCTCAGGCATCTTCAAGGTGATGGGTGTTGGAACATTCACTTTTGGTTTCGTTTTCACACTGTTTGAAATCCTTGTGGCTTTCCTACAGGCTTACGTATTTACACTTCTGACCACTGTCTACATTCAGTTGGCTCTGGCAGATGATCACTAAAAACCCCGGAAGGAAATAGAAATGCATTTAGAAACAGTTGCAGCTGCAGCAGTAGGTATGACAGGAAGCCTAGGTAACGTAGGTTACGGTTTGGCAGCTATCGGTGCAGGTATCGGTATCGGTCTAGTAGTTTCAAAGACCATCGAGTCAATCGCTCGTCAGCCTGAACTTGCATCACGTTTGCAGGTGACAATGTGGATCGGTATCGCTTTCACCGAAGCACTTGCACTTATCGCTCTAGCAACCCCATTCATCTTCGGTAAGTAAGGTTTACCCCAATGACCGGAAGAATCATCGAAAAGATGGCAGCAGAGGCTAATAACCCATTGCTGCCTGCTACCGCAGACCTTATTTGGTCTTCGGTTGTTTTCGCGATTCTGCTCCTCATCTTTTGGCGCTGGGTTCTTCCAGCGTTCAAGAAAAACTTGGATGCCAGAACTGAAGCTATTGAAGGTCGTTTAGCAGAAGCGGAGAAGGCTCAAGCCGAAGCTGCTGCGAAGACTGCAAACATCGAAGCTGACCAGGCTGCTGCTCGCAAGGAACGTGCCGAGATTCTTGACGCTGCACGTGCTGAAGCATCAGTTGTTGCAGCCGAGATTCAGGAGCAGGCTCGACTAAACGCCGAACGCTTACTTGAAACAGCTAAGAAGCAGATTGAAGCAGACACCCAGGCCGCAATTATTACTTTGCGTTCTGAAGTTGGTGCTCTTGCTATCGACCTTGCTTCAGCAGTTGTTAAGCAGAACCTAAAAGATGACAAGAGTGCCGCAACTATCGTTGACGGTTTTCTGGCAGATCTAGAAAAAGACAGCAAGAACTAATGGCATCATCAACTCGTCAAGCACTAGCCAAAGCCAAGGCAGAGATTTCTGCATACCTTGGTTCAGACCTAGGCTTTTCAACCGACCTCTTTAGAGCAGCAGACACTATTTCTGCTAGCTCACAATTGCGTGGCATTCTTTCGGATCCTTCCGCCGAAGCCAAAGCAAAGAGCGACCTGGTTGAACGCCTATTTGGATCTAAATTGGCTAGTGGTTCTATCGAGTTTTTGAAGTTAGTTGTTGCAAAGCGTTTCTCTAAAGGACGCGACCTAGTTGCTGTTCTTGAACAGCTCGGAGTTTATGCAGCTGCATCAGTTGCTAAAGCGAATAATGAGTTGGCTCAGGTGCAAGCAGATTTGTTCAACTTTGAACAAGCTGTTTCAACTAACCGTGACCTTCAGTTTGCTTTGAGCAACAAGGCAGTAAGCAATGAAGCAAAACTTGAACTAGTCAACAAGCTAATTGATGGCAAGCTGAACGCCACTTCGGCAACTCTGATTCGTCAGGCAGTTGTTGCAGCTCGTTCATCTCGTCTAGCAGTTGTTCTAGATGAGTTTGGATCACAGGTTGCAGCTTTCGATGACACAGTCATTGCTAAGGTAACCGTTGCTAGTGCACTTGATGATGCTCAAGCTAAGAAACTTCAAGAGTCTTTAACTAAGACTTACGGTAAGCAGATCCGCATCAACGTTGAAATTGATCCCCGCATCATCGGTGGAATCAAAGTTCAGGTTGCTGGAGAAATCATTGACGGAAGCATCAGCTCTCGTCTTCAAAACCTAAAACAGCAGTTGGTTCGTGCCGCTGCAAGTGTCAACCGAAGCTAACGCTTCAGAACAGAAGGAATAAAGATGGCAGATCTAAGCATCAGTCCGAATGAGATTCGCGACGCGCTGAAAGACTTTGCTAAGTCCTACGAGCCAGCAGCAGCTAGCCGTAACGAGGTAGGTCACGTTATCGACGCCGGTGACGGTATCGCTCACGTTGAAGGTCTTCCTAGCGTTATGGCTAACGAACTTCTAAAGTTCGAGGATGGAACGCTAGGTCTAGCTCAAAACCTTGACGAGCGTGAGATCGGTGTCATCATCCTTGGTGAGTTCGGTCAGATCGTTGAAGGTATGAAGGTTGAGCGCACAGGCGAGATTCTTTCTGTTCCTGTTGGTGACGAATTCCTTGGTCGTGTAGTGAACCCAGTTGGTGCTCCTATCGATGGTAAGGGTGAGATCAAGGCTTCAGGTCGACGTGCTCTAGAGCTTCAGGCTCCGGGTGTTATGGCTCGTAAGTCTGTTCACGAACCACTACAAACAGGTATCAAGGCTATCGACGCGATGATTCCTATCGGTCGTGGGCAGCGTCAGCTAATCATCGGTGACCGTCAGACTGGTAAGACTGCGATTGCTATCGACACCATCATCAACCAGAAGGCTAACTGGGAGTCAGGGGACACCAACAAGCAGGTTCGTTGTATTTATGTTGCTATTGGTCAAAAGGGTTCAACCATTGCTGCGGTGAAGGGTGCTCTTGAGGCTGCCGGTGCAATGGAATACACAACTATCGTTGCATCTCCTGCATCAGACCCAGCCGGTTTCAAGTATCTAGCTCCATACACCGGTTCTGCTATTGGTCAGCACTGGATGTATGACGGCAAGCACGTCCTTATCATTTTTGATGACCTATCAAAGCAGGCTGAGGCTTACCGTTCGATCTCACTTCTACTTCGTCGTCCGCCAGGCCGTGAAGCATATCCAGGTGACGTTTTCTACTTACACTCACGCCTATTGGAGCGTTGTGCAAAGTTGAACGATGAACTTGGTGGTGGTTCTATGACTGGACTTCCAATCATCGAAACTAAAGCGAACGACGTTTCTGCATACATTCCAACCAACGTGATTTCAATCACCGACGGTCAGATCTTCTTGCAGTCAGACCTATTCAACGCAAACCAGAGACCTGCTATTGACGTAGGTATCTCGGTTTCACGTGTTGGTGGTGCTGCTCAGGTTAAGGGTATTAAGGGTGTTTCAGGAACTCTAAAGCTTGAACTAGCTCAGTACCGCTCATTGGAGGCTTTCGCTATGTTCGCAAGCGACCTAGACGCAGCTTCACGCCAGCAGTTGGCTCGTGGTGCACGTTTGATGCAGCTTCTAAAGCAGCCTCAGTATTCTCCATACCCAGTTGAAGAACAAACAGTTTCTATCTGGGCTGGTACAACTGGCAAGCTTGATGAAGTTCCGGTTGAAGATGTTCTACGTTTCGAAAGCGAACTACTAGATCACCTTCGTCGTAACACCAGCATCTTGACCACAATTCGCGACACCAGCAAGTTAGAGCCAGATACTCTAGCTTCTTTGGAAGCTGAAGTTTTGAAGTTCAAGAAGGGCTTCCTAACCGGTGTTGGTAAAGCGCTAGCTTCAGTTGGTAACGAAAGCGTTTCAGCAATTTCTGAAGAAGAAGTTGACCAGGAACAAATCGTTAAGCAGAAGCGCTAAAGAGAAGTAAGTAAGGAATAAATCATGGGAGCGCAACTTCGGGTCTATAGGCAGAAAATTAAGTCTGCCCAGACGACCAAGAAGATCACTCGTGCAATGGAGCTGATCTCAGCTTCACGCATCTATAAGGCTCAACAGCGTCTTGCTGCTGCTAACCCTTATTCACGTGCGATTACCCGTGCTGTTTCTGCTGTTGCAACTTTCTCTAACATTGACCACCCGCTAACTACTGAGCGTGCCCAGATTCGTCGTGCCGCTGTTGTTATCTTTACAAGCGACCGTGGTCTTGCAGGAGCTTTCTCTTCAAACGTTTTGAAAGAAACTGAGCAGCTAACCCAGCTTCTCAAAGACCAGGGTAAAGAAGTTGTTTACTATCTGGTTGGCCGCAAGGCTGTTGGTTTCTTCTCGTTCCGTAAGCGCTCAGCGATTAGAAGCTGGACCGGTGGAACCGATCTACCTGTATTCACAACAGCAGAAGATATTTCAGCTCAAGTGGTGGAAAGCTTCAATGCAGGTTATGAAAACGGTGGAGTTGATGAAATTCACTTGGTTTACAACAAGTTCGTTTCGATGATCAGCCAAGAACCTCAGGTTGTTCGCTTGCTTCCGCTAGAGATCGTTGAAGGTGTTGCAACACCATCAACTGATGAAGTTTTCCCGCTATACGAATTCGAACCAGATGTGAACAAGGTTTTGGATGCGTTGCTACCGGTATACATCGAGAGCCGTATCTTCAATGCAATGCTGCAGTCTGCTGCAGCAGAGCACGCAGCTAGACAGAAGGCAATGAAGTCAGCAACTGAGAACGCTGACAAGTTGATCAAGAACTACACAAGATTGTCGAACTCAGCTCGTCAATCAGAAATTACCCAGCAGATTTCCGAAATCGTTGGTGGTGCCGATGCTCTTGTCGACACTAGCGACAAAGAATAGAAAGAAAAGAAGAAATGGCCGAGAACAAAACTGGTGCAACCGGACGTATCGCCCGAGTTACAGGTCCTGTGGTGGACATTGAGTTCCCTCATGACGGTATCCCAGGCATCTACAACGCTCTGACCACCGAGATCACTCTAAACGGTGAGACAAGCGTCCTAACCCTTGAAGTTGCACAGCACCTAGGTGATGACCTAGTTCGTGCTATCGCACTGAAGCCAACCGATGGTTTGGTAAGAGGTCAAGATGTAGTGGACACAGGTGCTCCTATTTCTGTTCCTGTTGGTGATGTCACCAAGGGTAAGGTTTTCAACGTTGTTGGTGACATTTTGAACGGTAAGCCAGGCGACAAGATTGAGATCAAAGAGCGCTGGCCAATTCACCGTAACCCACCTTCATTCGACCAGCTTGAGTCTAAGACTGAGATGTTCGAGACCGGTATCAAGGTTATTGACCTTCTAACCCCATACGTTCGTGGTGGAAAGATTGGTCTTTTCGGTGGTGCTGGTGTTGGTAAGACTGTTTTGATCCAGGAAATGATTTACCGTGTGGCAGAAGACCACGATGGTGTGTCTGTTTT
>CANGBK010000019.1 GCA_947452235.1 Micrococcales bacterium | reverse complement strand
GAACGTCCTGCCGCTGTTGTTGCTTATGAGTTGGCTACCGGTGACCTACATGTTTTCCAAGGCAAGTCGATTGTTTTTGCTACCGGTGGTTTCGGAAAGATCTTCAAGACTACTTCTAACGCTCACACCCTTACCGGTGATGGTGTTGGAATCATCTACCGTAAGGGGCTTCCGCTCGAAGACATGGAGTTCTACCAATTCCACCCAACTGGCTTAGCTGGTCTAGGTATTTTGCTGTCAGAAGCAGCCCGCGGTGAAGGTGGAATCCTTCGTAACGCCTCAGGTGAAAGATTCATGGAACGTTATGCGCCAACTATCAAGGACCTCGCTCCTCGAGACATGGTTGCAAGAGCTATGGCTAACGAGGTTCGTGAAGGTCGCGGTGCAGGTCCACACAAGGACTATGTTCTTTTGGATCTAACACACCTTGAGCCTGCAGTGATCGATGCAAAGCTTCCGGACATTACAGAGTTCGCTAGAACCTATCTTGGTGTTGAGCCTTATACCGAACCAGTACCTGTTTTCCCAACAGCTCACTATGCAATGGGTGGCATTCCAACCAACATCAAGGCTGAAGTTCTAAGAGACAACGACACTGTAGTTCCAGGTCTCTATGCTGCTGGTGAATGTGCATGTGTTTCCGTTCACGGAGCTAACCGTCTAGGAACCAACTCTCTGTTGGATATCAACGTGTTCGGTAAACGTGCCGGTATTTACTCTGTTGAATATGCGAAAACTGCTGACTTTGTTCCAGTTCCTCAGGATGCTGTTGATGTGACAGTGAAACTGATTGAGCACATGCGTAAAGCTAACGGAACAGAGAAGATCGCTGTTATCCGTAAAGAACTTCAAGACACCATGGATAAGAACGCTCAGGTTTATAGAACTGAAGAGTCTTTGAATGAAGCTCTGGATAAGATCAAGGAACTGCGCAAGCGTTACGAGAACATTCACGTTCAAGACCGAGGCCTACGCTTCAACACTGACCTTCTTGAAGCTATAGAACTTGGTTTCTTATTAGACCTAGCCGAAGTTCTTGCATACACAGCTCGTGAACGTCGTGAATCTCGCGGTGGTCACTTCCGTGAAGACTTTGAGACTCGTGATGACGAGAAGTTCATGGTTCACTCAATGGCATACAAGCAAGGTGAAGAGATTCGTCTTGGTTGGAAGCCAGTTACTATTACCAACTACCAGCCGATGGAGCGTAAGTACTAATGAGTACAGCTGTTGACACCACTAAAGAAATTGCTGCGGTTCCTTCTTTCACAGTGACTCTGTTCGTTAGAAGATTCGACCCTGAGAACGATGCTGAGCCTAAGTGGCAGGATTTCGATGTTCAGGTTTTTGGAACAGACCGTGTCCTTGATGCTCTTCACAAGATCAAGTGGGAAATGGATGGCTCACTAACTTTTAGAAGAAGTTGTGCTCACGGTGTTTGTGGTTCAGATGCAATGCGTATTAACGGAAGAAACCGTTTGGCTTGTAAAACTCTGATAAAAGATTTAGATATCTCGCAGCCAATCTATGTTGAACCTATCAAGGGTCTAAAGGTTGAAAAAGATTTGGTAGTAGACATGAACCCGTTCTACCAGGCTTATAGAGATGTTAAACCTTTCTTAATCGCTTCAGATAAGCCTGAGAAGGAAAGACTTCAGTCACCTGAAGATCGTGCCCGATTTGATGAGACCACTAAGTGCATCCTTTGTGCTGCTTGCACATCCTCATGCCCAGTGTTCTGGACAGACAACCAATACTTTGGTCCTGCAGCTATCGTGAACGCTCACCGATTCATCTTCGATTCAAGAGATGAAGCCGCTGAAGTTCGCCTAGATATCCTGAACGATAAGGAAGGTGTTTGGCGTTGCCGCACCACCTTCAACTGCACCGAAGCATGTCCACGCGGTATTGAAGTTACTAAGGCGATTGCTGAAGTAAAGCAGGCTGTTCTTCGCGGACGTAGATAGCCTTTTCTGGGAATTAACCCAAAGAGTTATCAACACCCCAAAGATTTACTTCTGCCCTGACTTAGGCTGAAGACATGTCTGAACATGTTTGCCCTCAACGTAACGTGACCGAAGTCCACGAAAGTAAGTCACAACTTTCTCGTAAGAACTTTCTTACCGCCATCGCTGCAACAGCAGCGACTCTAGGTCTTAGTGGCATTGCTGAATCTGCAACTGCAGCTACCAAGAAATACAAAGTTTGCTCAACTAAAGATGTGAAGGTTGGTTCAGCCAACATCTTCCAGATCGCAGCTGCCGCTAACCTAATGGTTTTGGTTACCCAACCTAAGGCTGGTGTGTTTAGAGCATTCAACCCTTCTTGCACCCACCAGGGTTTCCAGCTTTCAGGTATTAGTAAAACTAACTTGGTTTGCAACGTTCACGGTGCTCAGTTCAGTACAAACACCGGTGCCGTTACCAGAGGTCCAGCAAGCAGAGCTTTGGGTAAATACACCATCAGCCAAACCGGCACCACCTTATACATCTCTCTGTAGAGCTTTTACGGCTTAAACTTGAGCCATGCCTATCAAAGTCGCAACCATAAATGTCAACGGTGTTCGTGCTGCCTATAAGAAAGGTTTGGCCGAATGGGTTTTAGAAAACTCCCCAGACATCATCGCTTTACAGGAAGTTAGAGCAGAGACTACGGATCTTGAAACCATCTTTAAAGAAATAGGTGAAAGAGATGGTATTGAATGGCACATCTTGCATGATGCCGCTTCGGCTAAAGGGCGTGCTGGTGTTGCCATCGTTAGCAAACTAAAACCAGTTGCTTCAAGAACCGATCTAGGTCCAAAGACTTTTGATAGTGCAGGTCGCTGGCTGGAAGTTGATTTCAAATTCAAGACCAAGACACTAACTGTTATTTCAACTTACGTGCATTCAGGTGAGGTTGATACACCTAAACAGGTTGAGAAATACAAGTTCCTGGATGCTATGACTAAACGCATGGCTGAACTTCGTAAAGCAGATGGACTTGTAGTGGTTGTTGGCGATCTAAACGTTGGTCACACTGAACTAGATATAAAAAACTGGAAGGGTAACCTGAAAAACGCAGGTTTCCTTCCTGAAGAACGTGCCTATTTCGATACTTGGATGAAAACCCAGGGTTGGATTGATTTGGGTCGTGAAGCTCACCCTGATATTCCTGGCCCATACACCTGGTGGTCTTTCAGAGGCCAAGCCTTTGATACCAACACTGGTTGGAGAATTGATTACCAGATTGCAACCCCCAAGCTTGCCAAACTGGCTTCAAATTACCTAGTTCACAGAGCAGCTAGTTACGATACCCGTTTCACAGACCACTCTCCCGTAGTTGTTGAGTACGCTATCTAACATGACTGGCAAACCTAATCTTCTCTCCGGCATGCAGCCGAGCGCATCTAGCCTTCACCTAGGTAACTATCTTGGTGCTTTGGTCAATTGGGTTAACATGCAAAGAGACTTCAATGCCTTCTATGTAATCGTTGACTTGCATGCGATCACAGTCCCCCAAGACCCTAACGAACTTAGGCTAAACACTAGAAGAACAGCGGCTCAGTATATTGCTGCCGGTATTGATCCTTCAGAGTCTGCCCTTTTTGTTCAAAGCCATGTCCCAGCTCACGCTGAACTAGCTTGGGTTCTGAACTGCATCACAGGTTTTGGTGAAGCTAGTCGTATGACCCAGTTCAAAGACAAATCACAAAAAGCAGGGAGTGACTCTGCTTCTGTTGGTCTTTTTACATACCCGATTCTTCAAGCCGCAGACATTCTCCTTTATCAACCTAAAGCAGTTCCAGTTGGTGAAGATCAAAGACAGCACCTTGAACTCACCAGAGATCTTGCAGAAAGATTCAATTCAAGATTTGGTCAAACCTTCACAATGCCTGAAGCTCACATCTTGAAAGAAACTGCAAAGATCTATGATCTGCAGAACCCAACAGCAAAGATGTCTAAATCAGCCCAAGACCCTAAGGGCCTAATCAACCTGATGGATGATGACACAACTATCACCAAGAAGATTAAGAGTGCCGTTACAGACACCGATGCAACCATAAAACTTGATTGGGAAAACAAGCCAGGTGTTTCTAACCTGCTTTCAATCCACTCATCGATAAGCGGTGAATCAATTCTTTCTCTTGAAGACAGATTCGCTGGAGCTGGCTATGGTGTTCTCAAAGGCGAAGTTGCTGATGTTGTTGTTAACGCTCTAGGCCCAATCAGAGATAAAGCGAACGACTTGATGTCTGATCAAGCTGAACTAGACAGATTGCTAGCAAAAGGCGCAGATAAAGCCAGAGCCGTAGCTGAAGCGACTTTAGCCACTGTTTATGACCGCGTTGGGTTCATTAAGGGACACTAGGACTTGGGTTTTTGAACAGGAGCATTAAAACCGATGTTGTTGTCAGGCCAAATGGAACCCCAATATGGACGCCAAAATTGCCCCACAAATAAGATGTCGAATCCCTTTCCATTAGGGCGAGTAATAGCCCAGTCACCCCAATAAATATTCGGACAATACTTTTCAAATTCTTGTTGACTGATGTTCGTGCCTTTGCCAATTGCCCCGGCAGTTTGATCTAGCGAGTTTGAACAAGAGTTGTAATTACCCGGCGTATCAACAAAAACACGAAGACCCATGAAATAGGCGCTACCAAAAATAATTACGCAGGCAATCACTCCCGAGGCTAGCGCGAGTATGACTTTGGACTTACGAATAGTGTTTATAAAGTTCATCAGTTGACTCCCCACAGAGCAGTAAACCCGGCTAAATCGCCTCTTGCTAACCTGCGGTTTTGAAAGTTGCAGCCAAATGCATTAGGATTCATAACTTGGTCAGTGCCCGTAGCCGAGTGAGCTAGTCCTATCATGTGGCCGATTTCATGAGTTGCGATGTCCTGCAGATCGAAAGCTTGTGCACATCCACTTGCGGTAGCAGAATCAAACCAGTTGTAATTAGTTGAAAACCGGATGTCCGCATCCCTCTTAGCTTCACCGACGGGAAAATCAACACAGGTGGCTGCTACCACGCCTTCCGGAAGCAATCCCCAACCGATAACATTCTTCCAATCCAACGCCCTAGTTGAAGGGCAAACGGCAATAGAGTTTACTGGTGGATTACCTCCCATGGACTCCGGTGCTGAAGTTAGTCCTTGATAGTTCGTTGAAAGCGCATTCCTGCCTGAGGCTAAATTACACCTATTCGTCTCAGATTTCCAAGTTACAAAAGCAGCTCCGATTCTATAGATGCTATGACTTGCATTTGAAGGCTCAGAGGTTGAATTGTAATACCAGTCAACTGACGGTGTTCCACGAAAAATACTTTTGCCGAATGCGTATGAAGTCGAATTGCAGCCATTATCTACTGCACTTCCTGAGTAGGGGCCATCGGACAATATCGAGTAAGAACTTTTGATATTATTTTCAGCTTGCCCGATATCAGTAGAGACATTTAGTGCAGAGTGAGAATGGTCAATCCTGATTTCTGATTTTATATTGCCCTCTTCCCCGTTGGTGATCCAACTAACTTCACTTATCATGCCTTGTTCTGGTGCATTGACTCTCACATTTCCGTCAATTAGTATGGTGCCCTCAACGCACTCTTGATCGACTTTTTCGATTCCTTCCGTTTGAGTTGAAAATTCACCTGAACACACGTGTGAGCTTTTAGCATCGGCCGGGGAAAGAAGAGTGCAAGCAATTCCAACGGCCACGACAATTGATAAAATCTTTGAGTTGAACATATTTCCCCCTTATTAGAAAGTACTGAGTTTCAAATACTTAGTTAAAATACTAGCTATCCAAGAACAAGATTTGGCTAAGCATTGGCCAAAGTTATGAGTTCGTTACTGTAGCAAACAAAAATTTGCAGAGTCAAGTGTCTAATTCAAAACTCGCTCCATGAACCTAGAAAACAAACCTGGTGTTTCTAACCTGCTTTCAATCCACTCATCGATAAGCGGTGAATCAATTCTTTCTCTTGAAGACAGATTCGCTGGAGCTGGCTATGGTGTTCTCAAAGGCGAAGTTGCTGATGTTGTTGTTAACGCCCTAGGCCCAATCAGAGATAAAGCGAACGACCTAATGTCTGATCAAGCTGAACTAGACAGATTGCTAGCAACAGGAGCTGACAAAGCCAGAGCCGTAGCTGAAGCGACTTTAGCCACTGTTTATGACCGCGTTGGGTTTATAAAGGCTAAATAAAAAAGTTAGGCTTTTGAATTACTTTCCAGAGTATGTAGGGTCATCAGGGAATTTGAACCCATCCATAGGGGTCCAGTAATCACCTATGTGGATACCCTGCACAATCTTTGGCCCATCAAAACGAGTTAAGAACCAAGGTTGAACACTCCAAGATCCGCAACTCCGAGCACCCTTAAGTCCACAGGCATAGATGGCGGGATCACTACTGCCAATCACTCGCCAGCCTGTTGCATAAAACGTTGCCGAAGTAATGGATGCAAGAGTGAGAATTCCCGCGGCGCTAATAATTAGTTTTTTCTTCATGGCTTCCCCCTTCTTTTGTCCTCTAGCCTGCCAGGTGTCTGAACAACACATTATCACGAAAAGATCAGATTTTGAATAGGCGGGAATTTCTTTCCATTGAAGTTTGTAACGGAATAAAAACTGACTTGCCGTGATTTCTTATTAGCAAGATTGCTTCAACGATCAGCCCTGACAACTCTTCATTCCTCTTCATGTGAACAAGCTAATCATTTAAACATTAGATAAACAACAATTTCGTTATTTAAAGGTAATCTAAAGTAATAGGCGTTTCCGTTCGGAAATACGCTAGTGTTAGCCTATAAACAATATTTCCGAGGGGGAAATGAAAACTCAAATGATAAAAACGTCTAGAAAAGCACTTTCATTAGGCGCTATTTTTGGTGCCATCACTGTAATCACACTGTCTGTTGTATTCGCCAACACAAGCTTTGCTTCTCCCGATTCAAGCTCAAAGAGAAATAGTCAGCCGATAGTAACTCAGACACCGGCGACGGGTTCTTCGGGAGTTCAAACATCTGAACCTGTGTCACCATCTCCAGCAGTCTCAGAGACGCCAACACCTGCAGCAACTATGGATGATGAGCCTTTCTTTGAAGACAAACCGAGAGTTCATCACACTTGGTCAATTAAGGATGATCTGCTCAAAGGTCTAACTGGAAGTGATGGCAACACTTATCAGCGCGGTGACGAGATCTGCGCTTCAGGTGACCATCACGAAAGATGTTGGAATTCAAAGACCGGGGTCTTCACCGACGGCTACTTTGATGTTGCAGCACCACCTACTACCGATAACTAAGCTTTGAGGACTAACACCTGCCTAAATGGCAGGTGTTTTTCTTTAGGTGTGGTTGATAGACTTGGCTTGAAGTTCTTCGGGGTCAGTGTAAATCTGAACCGGCGGTGAAAGTCCGCGACCCGACAAGCTGCCTGCGAGGGCAACAAACACTTAGGTGTTTGGGTTTGGCGGTTGATCTGGTGTAATTCCAGAACCGACGGTTAAAGTCCGGATGGTAGAAGAACAGAGGTTGAGTCGTTTTCGGCTTAACCTGTGGTCCCTATATGACCATGCCCCGAGGCGCTTTTAAGTGAAAGGCGATCGGGATGAACAATACATCTCAGTTTGAAAGTGCGATGCGTCGTGCTCTTGAATTAGCCTTACTCGGCCCAACCTATGGAGGTAATCCTCAGGTTGGTGCAGTAATCCTTGATAAAGATTTGAATGTTATTGCTGAGGGTTGGCATAGAGGTGCTGGCACTAATCATGCTGAAGTTGATGCGCTAAGCAAACTTGATGTTGTTCCTGAAGGCGCTATAGCTGTCGTGACTTTAGAGCCTTGTAATCACACTGGAAGAACTGGCCCTTGCTCACAGGCTCTAATCAAAGCTGGCATTAAGACTGTTGTTTATGGTGCAAGTGATCCAGGTGATGCTTCAGCCAATGGCGCAAAAACTCTTACTGATGCAGGGGTAACTGTTTATGGTGGTCTGCTAGCTGATGAGGTTGAGAAGCAGCAACGAATCTGGCTGACTGCTATGCGTAAGCAAAGACCGTTCATTAGTTTGAAGTGGGCTCAAACCCTTGATGGCCGCTCTAGTGCAACAGATGGAACCAGCAAATGGATTTCAGGAGCTGAATCCAGAGCCCATGTTCACAAACTACGTAGTGAAATTGATGCCATCCTGGTTGGAACATCAACAGTTCTAATTGATGACCCTGAACTAACTGCAAGAAAATCTGATGGTGAGCTTTATGAACACCAGCCGCTTCGTGTGATTCTTGGAAACACTGAACTTGATGGCTCGCTACGTGTATTCAACTCGGATGCAAAGACACTTCAAGTTAGAACACATGATCTAAATGAACTACTTGAAACGCTTTGGGCTCAGAATATTATTCACCTTCTGGTTGAAGGTGGAGCCAAGGTTATGAGTTCCTTTATAACAGCGGGGCTCTTTGATGAGATCTTGGTCTATCAAGCACCAAAGCTAATCGGTGGGACCGGTGTTGCTGTTGGAGATTTAGGTTTATCAACCATGCAATCTGCGATTGAACTTGAATACACAGAAGTTTTATCTCTAGGTAAAGACATTTTTATTAGAAGTCAGAAGAAGGGTTAATCGGTGTTCACTGGAATCATTGAAGAACTAGGCAAGGTTATTGCAATTGAAGAGCAACCTGATGCTATTAGGTTGACCATCTCTGGCCCTCTAGTAACCGAAGACATCAAACGTGGCGATAGCATCGCCTGCAGTGGTGTTTGCCTAACTGCTATTGAGATAGCTGATGGAACTTTTACAGCTGATGTTATGAAAGAAACACTTCGACTAACCAGCTTGGATGGTGTGAAGGTTGGAGATCCAATCAACTTGGAACGAGCTATGACCATGCAGACTCGCTTCGGTGGGCACCATGTTCAAGGCCACGTTGATGGTGTTGGCTACTTCCTTTCTCGTGAAGCTAGCGAGAATTGGGACTGGGTTCGAGTCCAGATTCCTAAAGAACTTATGAAATACGTCGTTCTAAAGGGTTCTATTACTTTGGATGGCATTTCACTAACAGTCAATGAGGTTGGTGAAGACTTCGTAGGTCTAAGCCTTATTCCAGAAACACTTAGATTGACCACCCTTGGGTATAAGTCAACTGGGGACAAGATCAACGTTGAAGTTGACGTTATGGCTAAGCATATTGAGCGACTAATAGAGATGAGAGACAAATAATGGCACTAGCAACAATTGAACAGGCAATTGAAGCCCTGAAAGCTGGTAAAGCTATTCTGGTCGCTGACGATGAGAATCGTGAGAACGAGGGTGATGCAATCATCGCGGCCCAGTTTGCAACGGAAGAGCTTATTGCTTGGATGGTTAAGCACACCACAGGATTCCTCTGCGCTCCTATGGATGAGGCTAGAGCAAATGAACTTGAGCTACCCCTGATGACCATACGTAATGAGGATCCTCACGGAACTAACTACACAGTTACCGTGGATGCGAGTAATCGTGAGAGCACTGGTGTTTCAGCGAAGGATCGTGCTCTTACTGTGAAGACTTTGGCTAGCGAAGGTTCAGGTCCTGAATCATTGATTAGACCGGGTCACATCCTCCCACTTAGAGCACACCCACTAGGAGTTCATGGTCGTCGTGGTCACACTGAGGCTGCTGTTGATTTGCTGAAGCTTGCTGGTCTAACTCCAGTAGGTGTTATTGGTGAAATGTTATCTGGCGATGGTTCGATGATGCGTTTACCAGAGCTACAAGAGTTTGGTGCTAAAGAGGACCTTCCAGTTATCACTATTGAGCAACTGGTTGAGTATCTGAAAAAGCAGAACATTGAGCACACCAATAACCCGAATAACCGTATTCGTTTTGAAGCGGAGGCTAATGTTCCAACCATTCACGGAACTTTCAAACTTCGTGGCTACTATGACATCAAAACTGGTGCTGATCACGTGGCGATAATTAAGGGCAACCCTACCGGTGAAGATGTTTTGGTTCGCATGCACTCGGAGTGTATTACTGGTGAAGCTTTCGGATCTTTGAAGTGTGAATGTGGTCCACAGCTGCAATATGCAATGGACATGATTGAGGCTGACCCTAGAGGTGGAATAGTTATCTACCTAAGAGGTCAAGAAGGTCGCGGTATTGGTCTTCTGAACAAACTGAAGGCCTATGCACTTCAAGAGCAAGGTCTAGACACTGTTGAGGCTAATCTGGCTTTAGGTTTACCTTCTGAAGCACGTGAATACGGAGCTGCTGTTTCTATTCTTCGTGAACTTGGCGTCAAAAGCGTAAGACTTATGACCAACAACCCAGCAAAAGCTAACTTCCTTACCGAAGCAGGTATTCCGGTTAGTTCTTATGTTCCAGTAATTGTTGGTGAGGCTATTCAAAACCTTGGATACCTAGAAACCAAGAGATCAAAAATGGGGCATATGCTTCCTGAAATCGTTGCAGAGATGGAGAAATAAATGGCGGGCCACGCACCTAAATTAGCTATCGACTCATCAAACCTTGCGGTTACCATTCTGGTTACCTCTTGGCACACTGAGATCACCGATGCTCTATTAGCTGGAGCGGAAAGAGCACTTAGAGCATCCGGTAATGATGTTTACACAATTGTTCGTGTTCCAGGTGCTTTCGAACTTCCTCTAGCAGCTAAATGGGCAGCTGAAGATGATGCCGATGCAATCATTGCTCTTGGTGTTGTCATTCAGGGTGACACTCCCCACTTTGACTATGTTTGTGATGCTGCTACCAGTGGTCTTACCCAGGTTCAGCTTGAATACGGAGTTCCTATAGGTTTTGGTATTTTGACCGTAGATAACCCTCAGCAAGCCCTAGATCGTGCTGGTTTACCTGACAGCAAAGAAGATAAAGGTGCTGAAGCTGTTGAAGCCGCTATACATATGGCGAACCTTCGCTCATAGACTATAAATACACAGAAACAGATAGGAATATTGTGGACGACTCAACAAAGAGCATCATTATTAACGCTTTCCTAGTGCTACACCTACTAGGTATTGCATCACTTATGGCAGGTTTCCTAACCTCAATGAAACAGCTAAAGACAGGCATCAAGGTTAACGCAGGTGTTTTCCACGGTGCTTACCTAATGCTGGTTTCAGGTTTGGTTATGTCAGGACTTGTTGATCCAGCAAAAATGAACGTGCTTGTTGTAATCATCAAGGCAATCGTTCTAACTGCGATCTTCTTTATTGCTTACACATACAACAAGAAAGAGAACACACCTGTTTGGGTTGTTCCAACCATCTTCCTAATGACCCTTGCAAACATTATCTTTGCAATCTTCGGTCCAGTAGTGAATGGTTAGTTTTATCTAAGAAACAAAGCTGTTAGTCGGCGGGTTGTGAAAAACAGCCCGCCGATTATCATTGCGACGAAATATAGCGCGTGGCCCAACATCGCCCAATCCAGAATTCCTAGGGTCAACCCTCTAACCAACTGGATTGCTTGCCATAGCGGTAAAGCTTGGATGAAGTATTGCACAGCGACCGGATAGATGGTTAGTGGGTAGAAAGTTCCTGAGAATAGGAACATCGGTAACATAACCAACTGAATCCACTGCATCTGCTGGTGGTTCTTGAGGTATGAGGTGACGCCCATTCCGATAGAAGCAAAACCAAATGCAATCAAAACCGCTGCTGGAATTGCTAAAAGTCCCCACCATGATGGAATCAAACCCATAGAGCCAACCACAGCCATAAAACCAATTGCGTAGGCTAAACCACGTAGCAATGCCCAGCTGATTTCACCTAGGGCAACATCAAGTGTTCCCATCGATGTTGAGAGCATGCCGTTATAGATCTTGCCGAAATGCATCTTGAAGAACACATTCCAGGTGGAGTCATAGATGGCGCCGTTCATGGCACTCGTGGCTAGAAGAGCTGGGGCTATGAACTGAGCGTAGGTAATTGGATTACCGTTACCGTCAGTGGTTCCACTGATGAACTGGCCAATACCGTAACCAAATGCGAGAAGGTAGAACACCGGTTCAACAAAGCCCGAAGCAACAACCATCCAGGTTGAAGATTTCAGCGCATAGAAACCGCGTTCCAGAACGACACGTGAACGACCTGAGTAAACACCAGATCCTCTGCGCATAGCTCGTTTTTCAGCAATCGCGATTGCTGTGTCAACTGTTGTATTGATTAGGCTCATGCTTCTAACCTCTTTGTGAAGACTCGGTGGGCCCAACTAAAACCAATGATGGTCATGATTAGAAAAACTGCCCAGTGCAGAATAACTAGCCAAGATTCGATAGGCATTCCGTATGAGAGTGCTCTACCGAGATTCGTTGCATGCCACTGTGGTGAAATCCAACCAATCCATTGCAAGTAGATAGGCATAGAGGTGATTGGATAGAAAGTTCCTGAGAACATGAACATCGGAGTGATGATGAACCTTCCAACCAAAGCGAAGACACCATCGTCATCTTTGATACTCGCTGAGAATGCAAGCATGATTGATGAAAAGCCTAGTCCGGCTGAGCTTGCAACTAAGAGCAGGATTGGAATTGATTGCCAGCTGATAGCACCAAAAGCTAGCAGGCACAATTCATACATAAACACTTGAAGAACACATCTCACCATGGCAGCTATCATCACACCGTTAGCGATCTGTTTACCGGTAATAGCTGTTGCATTCATTGAAAAGAAGGTTCTATCCCAAACAAAACCTTCAAGTGTTGGCCAAGTAACTTCATCCATTGCTCCTTGAATACCTGCGGTTGCAAGTAGGGCTGGGGCAAGGAAGGTCAGATAGCTAACGTGATCAATAGCGTTAGGCCCAAGTGAGTTATCAACCAAAGACCCAATACCAATACCAATAGATAGAAGGTAAAGAGTTGGGTTACCAAGACCGAAAGCGATGATTGATGTCCACCACTTGAGCATGTTGCGGATTCTGTTTTCAGCAACAAACAGCGCACCTCGTTTGATGCTCACCTGAGGGTCAACTAGTGTTTTAGCACCAACCCAGGTCATCCTATTTTCTGATGAAAGATCCAGTGACATTAGTCGACCAAAGTTCTTCCGGTTAGTCTCAGGAACACATCTTCAAGTGAAGATCTTCTAACCAATGAGGTCACAGGGTGAAGGCCCTTCTTAACGATAGCTTCAAGAGCTTTCTCGCCGTTCTCTGCATAAACCAAAATGCGATCTGGAAGGATTTCTAATCTCTCGCCAATACCTGCAATCTGCTCTGCAACGCTTGCATTGTTATCTGAACCAAAACGAACTTCCAAAACTTCTTTGCTTGAATACTTTTTGATTAGCTCTGAAGGTGAACCTTCAGCCATGATCTTGCCTTTATCCATAACCATCAGGCGATCACATAGCTGTTCTGCTTCATCCATGTAGTGGGTGGTGATGACCAAGGTCACACCAAGTTCCTTCAGACGGAATAATCTGTCCCAAAGAATGTGTCTAGCCTGAGGATCAAGACCGGTGGTTGGTTCATCCAACATCAGAATCTCAGGTTCGTTCACTAATCCACGAGCGATGGTTAGTCGTCTCTTCATACCACCAGAGAGTTCTTCAGTTTTGTTGTTTCGTTTATCAACCAACTGTGCGAACTCTAATAGCTCTTCAATTTTGCCTTTTAGGAACTTACGTGAAAGACCAAAGTAACGACCATAGATCATTAGGTTTTCCCAAACCTTTAGTTCACGATCTAGGTTGTCTTGCTGCGGAACAACACCTAAGTGAGCTCTAATCTCAGGGCCTGAAGTGTTTGGGTCTTTACCCAAAATAAGTAATTCTCCACCGGTGCGCTGACTGGTTGCAGCAATCATCTTCATGGTGGTTGATTTACCGGCACCGTTAGGACCAAGAAGTCCAAAAGATTCGCCTTTTCTAACGGTGAAATTAATCCCATCAACAGCTTTGAATTCGCCGTAAGTCTTAGTCAGGTTGGTTGCAACAATCATTGCTTCCGCGTCAGTCTTTTTAGCCACTTATTAGTCTTCCTTGAGGATTAGTGGTGCCCGAATATGGGGGCACAGCCTTAAAGTCTATGACCCTAAAGTGATATCCTTGAGCATATGACCGGCACTAAGCGCCTAGGGAACCCACGGGTAACTGGCAAAGAGCAGTTCTATACTCCAACTGAACTTAGTCTTCAATTGACTATGAAGGTCGCCGAACACATCAAAGATTTCCAAGATAGAACCGTTATTGAACCAGCCGGCGGAACTGGCTCTTTCATCAAGGCAGCAAAGTCCCTTGGTATCAAAAAGGTCCTCAGTTTCGATATTGAACCTAAAGCTGATGAGGTTATTGAGGCCGACTTCCTCGATGCCAATTTGAAGGTTTCTAACGCTGTGACCATCTCCAATCCCCCGTTTGGTCGAAACAACTCTCTGAGTATTCCCTTCTTCAATAAGGCTGCTCAGCACTCTGAATACATCGCCTTCATTGTTCCTAGGAGCTGGAGGAAATGGTCTGTCATAAACAGGCTCAACAGATACTTCCACCTAATCCATGATGAAGATCTAGCTATTGACTATGTTGATGACTCAGGTGAAATGGTTTGGCAGAAGGCAAGGCTAAACACCTGTTTCCAGATCTGGAAACGTGAAGATTACCAACGTGAGTTAGTCAAAGTTGAAGATCACGGTTTGGTTAGCAAAGTGAAACCTGATGAGGCAGATATAGCACTGACAGTTTTTGGTTATGGCTGTGGAAAAGTCAAAACTAGTTTCGATAGGGTTCCAAATACAACAGTTATGTTCCTCAAAGTTCATGACAAAAGAGTCATTCCAGCACTAAACAAAGTTGATTTCAGTCGTTTCTATAAAAACACTGCATACACAGAAGCACTATCCCTCCCAGAGATCAGATATCTCCTCAATGAAGAGATTCTAGGTAACCCTGGACTAATGAAAGAGCAAATATGAGCATGATGGGTCGCGGCCGAGGAAATAAACCTCAAGGTCCTAAAGCAAAGTTCAGTCAACTGGTTCCATATATGAAAGAGCAGAAAGCTCTGCTAAGCATTGCAGTTATCTTCTCTTTGATTGGCGCAGCCGTGAACCTCGCTCAACCGCTTGTAGTTGGCCAGATCATCAAAACTGTTCAAGCCGGTCAAGATGTTATTCCAGTTGCTCTAACTCTTTTGGCTATCACGCTGCTTAGCGCTGTTGCTGGTGGAGCTATGTATTTTGTTTTAGCTAAAGCTGGCGAAGGGGTTGTTTATTCAGCTAGAAAACGTCTTGCATCAAGATTGCTTCGCCTACCTATTCACGAATATGACACCAGGAGAACTGGTGACCTAGTTTCTCGAGTTGGTTCAGATACCACCTTGCTTAGAGCTGCTCTAACCCAAGGTTTGATTGATGGTGCCGGTGGCGCATTGGTCTTTGTTGGTTCAGTTATTGCTATGGCAGTAATCGACTGGGTTTTACTTTCACTAACCCTTTTGATGATCGCTGTTGCAGTCGCTGCTATTGGTCTGACTTCAAGAAGAATCAGAGCAGCAACCACTAAAGCTCAAGAACGTGTTGGAAACATGTCTGCCTCGGTTGAAAGAGCGTTATCTGCAGTTAGAACAATTCGCGCAGCTCGTGCTGAAGTTAGAGAAACATCCCTTATTGAGAAGGATGCCCAGGAGGCTTACGTTCAGGGCATCAAGATAGCTCGCATTAACTCTTGGGTAACACCTATTGGTGGCTTAGCAGCCAACGGCGCGTTCATTGTTGTTTTGGGTGTTGGTGGTTACCGGGTTGCAACTGGCGCTACTGAAGTTTCTTCTTTGATTACCTTCATTCTTTTGATGTTCTTGATGATTAGGCCAGTAGGACAATTCTTTGGTGCTTATTCATCTGTTCAATCAGCTCTTGGTGCTCTTGCACGTATTCAAGAGATCACGACTCTACCTTTAGAAGCAGATGACGAGATTAAGTCAAAGCCAGCTAAAAGAAAAGCTGTGAACAGTGTTGCTATCGAATTCAAGAATGTTCAGTTCAGCTACCCTTCAAGAACTGAATCCAATGAAGCCGGTGACCAGATTGTGGTTGAACCTAAGAAAGTTATTAAAGGTATTTCTTTCCAAGTTGAACGAGGAAATCGTGTTGCAATCGTTGGTCCTTCCGGAGCGGGTAAATCAACCATCTTTGGCTTGATGGAACGTTTCTATGATGTTAGCTCTGGGGATATTTTGCTGGATGGAGTTTCTGTTAAATCAATCAGCAGATCTGAATTGCGTGAGCAGATTGGCTATGTTGAACAGGATGCTCCAGTTCTTGCTGGAAGTCTAAGAGATAACTTACTTATTGGTTCTCCTAATGCAACTGATGCCGATTTGAAGAAAGTCTTGGCTGAAGTAAATCTGACTGCTGTTCTCAAAAGAGATAAGCGTGGTTTAGATGCCCAGGTTGGTGAACAGGGAATCATGCTCTCCGGTGGTGAACGTCAAAGACTGGCTATCGCTAGAACGCTCCTTGGTGCTCCCCCTATTCTGCTGCTTGACGAATCAACATCGAGCCTTGATGGCCTAAATGAGCAACGTATGCGTGAAGCTATCGATGCCGTTGCAAAAAACAGGACAATGATTGTTATTGCTCACCGGTTATCGACCGTGGTTGATAGCGATTTGATCATCGTTTTAGCAGACGGCAAGGTTGCTGGGGCTGGTACACACAAGCAGCTTTTGCGCTCTACACCTCTCTATAAGGAACTGGCTGCCACCCAAATGCTCGACTAATTTGTCTGAGGTTGGGGTTAGAGTTTAAGGACCTGACCCAAATGGAGACAAAATGAGCAATAAGAGCATGCTTGAGAGACTAGCCTTACCGATGTTTGCTACCGGTGTTCTAGCAATGATTCTGTCCGCATCAATAAGCGTTTCGGCTACAGCCAATGCCTCAGATCCGGTCTCTTATAAGAAGGTGACCTTGAATTACCTATCCTCTGGGTATTCAGCAAACTCAAGCTCTTGCGGGTCATACCAAGACTCCTATGGGAACCCGATCTGGAATACTCCCTCTTTTAGTGCCCGAGATAGCTCAAACTCAACTAACCAGAAGTTTTTCCTATGTCAGGCCACCGTTTATGTGGTCACAGGGGTGCAGATGCCCACCCCAACACCGGTTCCTACAGTTACTGTGATTTATAAGACAGCCAGCCCAGCACCCAGCCCAGTTTGGAGTCCAAAGCCTACTTATAAGCCGCAACCGACCACAAGCCCTAAACCAAACCCTACTTTCCGCCCAACATACAGCCCAAGCCCTATGCCTACCTGGTATTACAAACCTGTCCCAACCCCCTCAAAACCGTCCCGATAAACGGCATTTTTATGAGAAACTAGTACCTAGTGCGGATTGTCCGCAAAAACGCTAGGAAAAGAAATGAACTTAAAGAAACTTAGAATGCCTATTTTCATGGCAGTAGTTGGTGTGGCTGCACTTGTTTTTGTTTCACTAAACATGTTTGCTACAGCCCCGACCACAATCAAGTCAATTACTCTTAGCGACCAGGGTGGCATTTGGCTAAAAGAAGGTGTCAAAGCTAACGACAAGATCACTTTGCCTACCGGTTTAGCACTAGTTGTAGTTAAGGTTGCCACCACCGACCCGAAGGCAGTTGTTACCACTACAGGTGAAACTGGCTTCAAGGATGGCGACAACATTTTGGACATCAAGGTAACTGGTTCAGATGCTAAGAGTTCAACTCACTACAAGATCACTTTGGTTCAACCTAAGCTTGCTGGTTGGTGTCAAACAAACAAGGCAAAGATTGCTACGACAAATGACAACTACGAACTTGCAGATATTTATCAGGACTACTCTCTGATCTATATTGAGCCTGGCGCAACTGAAGCGGAAGTTCGTGCGAACATTACCTGTTTCAGCGAGAACTTGCAGAAGTACATAGCAAGTCACTAGTAAAGATTAATTGGTTGAGGCTGTCAGTCAGATACGACTGGCAGCCTCTACTACATTGCGGACCAACATAGCTCTGGTCATAGGACCAACACCACCTGGGTTAGGTGAAATAAAACCTGCAACTTCAGAAACGCTAGGATCAACATCGCCTAGTAGTTTGGCGCCATCTTCAGTTTCAACTCTGGTGATACCAACATCTAAAACTGCAGCACCTGGCTTCACAAACTCAGGTTTGATGTAGTGCGCAACACCGATAGCTGCAACAATAATGTCTGCTCTTCTAAGTGCATGTTCAATATCTCTGGAGCTTGAATGAAGAAGGGTGACGGTGCTATCGATGCCCTTCTTAGTTAGTAGTAGTCCTAACGGCCTGCCAACAGTAACCCCGCGTCCAACAACAGCTACCTCGGCACCTTTTAGGTTCACATCGTATCTGTTTAGTAATTCAACGATTCCAGCAGGTGTGCAAGGAACTGGAGAGTTCATAGGTCCGCCATTGGCAAGAACTAGCCTTCCTAGGTTGGTTGGATGTAATCCATCAGCATCTTTATCTGGATCAATTAGTTCTAACATCTCGTTGGTATCAAAACCAAAAGGAAGTGGAAGTTGAACGATATACCCTGTCACATCTTTAGCGTTATTTAGATCTCTAATAGCTGCTCTAACATCTGCTTCAGATGCATTCTGCGGTAAATCTATGCGAACTGAGTGCACACCCACTTCTTCACAATCTCTGTGTTTACCAGCAACATAGCTGTGTGAACCTGGATCATCACCAACAAGCAGTGTTCCAAGACCTGGAGTGATGCCTTTTTCTTTTAAGGCAACGACCTGTTGAGCTAGCTCAGCCTTAATAGTTTTGGCTGTTGCCTTGCCATCTAAAATAACTGCAGTCAAAGGACTTACCAGTTCTCTAGACCGCTATAAAGTGGGAAAGCCTCAGTTAGTTTTCTAACTCTTTGAGCCAATGCTGCAACATCAGGGTTAGGCATAACTACATGAGCAATGATGTCTGCCACTTCAGTGAACTCTTCGTCACCAAAACCGCGGGTAGCCAAAGCAGGGGTTCCTATGCGAACACCAGATGTAACTAGAGCTGGTCTTGGATCATTGGGAACAGAATTTCTGTTCACTGTGATACCAACATCGTGAAGTAAATCTTCACAAGCCTT
>CANGBK010000018.1 GCA_947452235.1 Micrococcales bacterium | reverse complement strand
TGACCTCCAGCGAATTTGATTCGAACTGTGTTGGCATCAATATCTAGTTCGTCATGCAAAACAATTAGCTGATCTGGTTTGATGTCATAGAACTTCAAAAGTGAAGAAACAGGACCACCACTGTTATTCATAAAGCTAAGTGGTTTAGCGAAAACTATTTTTGGTGCATCAAAACCAACGCCAAGCTTGCTTTCAGCAACCAGAGCATTAGCTTTACTTGATTTGAAACTAGCCCCCAGACGTTTAGCCAACACGTCTAACACCATCTGGCCAACGTTGTGCCGATTGTGTGAATAGTCGGGCCCGGGGTTACCGAGCCCGACTATCAAATACGTCTGGCTAGACAGAATTACTCTGCCTTAGGTGCTTCAGCTGGAGCAGCTGCGTCTTCTGAAGCACCGGCACCGGTGCCAACAACAGATGCGACCAACTCGTGGTCATCTAGGTCAAGCTTTGCACCTGCAGGAAGCTTGATGTCTCCTGCGGTTACGTGGAAACCAAGACCTTCCTTGTTGAAGTGAACTTCAACGAACTCAGGAATAGTGGTTGCATCAACTTCAAGCTTTAGAGTCTTGTGCTCAAGATCGATAACTGTTCCAGACATTGATTCACCAACGATGTGAACTGGAACTTCAACGTGAACTCTTTCACCCTTGACGATCTCAACTAGGTCAACGTGCTCGATGACCTGGGTGACAACATCCTTAGATGCGCTCTTCACCAAAACAGTCTCGTGCTTACCGTTGATGTCTAGGTCGATGATTGCGTTCTTGTGACGAAGTACAAGTGCGATCTCGTGAGCTGGAAGAGTGATGTGACGAGGCTCTGAACCGTGACCGTAAATAACTGCAGGTGTTCTACCCTTAGCGCGGTCTTTACGTGCAGCACCTTTACCAAAGCTGGTACGCAGCTCAGCAATAATCTTGTTTTCTGACATTTTTTATCCTTCTTATTCGTTCAACTCAAGCATTACGCGAGGAACATAAGAGCCTTTTGGCTTTACACCCCGTCGATTACGGTCCGATTTGGACCCTCGCCGTTGTTTCCTATGTAGTCTAACGCCTATTAGAAGGCTGTAGCAACCCTAGGTTTAGACGTGACCGTCAAACAGGCTGGTTACTGAGTCATCGTTGAATACAGATGAGATGGCTCTTGCAATAAGCGGTGCAATAGATAGGACAGTTAGCTTCTCAAAGGTCTTTTCGATAGGCAAAGTGTTGGTGACAATAACGTTGTCAACCTCAGGGCCTGAAAGTCTTTCAACAGCAGGATCACTAAATACTGCGTGGGTTGCGGCAACGATGATTCGTCCAGCACCGTTATCACGAAGTGCTTTAGCAGCAGCCACGATGGTTCCTGCGGTATCAATCATGTCGTCAACCAAAATACAAACACGACCTTCAACTTCACCAACCAGTTCATTTACCTGGACCTGGTTTGGCTTGTTAGGGTCACGACGTTTGTGAATGATAGCTAGCGGAGCTCCTAGACGGTCAGCCCAGATATCAGCAACGCGAACACGACCTGAGTCAGGTGAAACAACAGTTAGGTTTTCTGAACCAAAAGTCTGCTTCACATAGTCAGCTAGAAGTGGCAGAGCCCAGAGGTGATCTACTGGTCCATCAAAGAAACCTTGGATCTGCGGTGAGTGCAAATCAACAGACATTAAACGGTCCGCTCCAGCAGCTTTATAAAGGTCAGCAACTAGACGAGCAGAGATAGGCTCACGACCTTTATGCTTCTTGTCTTGTCTGGCATATGGGAAGAAAGGGGAAACAACTGTGATGCGCTTAGCACTTGCGCGCTTTAGAGCATCAACCATGATTAGTTGCTCCATAAGTTGATCGTTTATAGGTGCTGAGTGTGACTGAATTACGAAAGCATCAACACCACGAACCGACTCATCAAAGCGAACAAAGATTTCACCGTTTGCAAAGTTATAGGCAGTAGTTGGAACCAACTCGGTATCCAAAAGGGTTGCAACCTCTTGAGCAAGTTCTGGGTGAGCTCTACCGGTTGCTAGTAGCAAACGCTTTTGGCTTGAGTTCTTGATTTGCATTTAGTGCTTCCCTATTCTTTCGCTTTTTTAGCTGCCTGGGCACTTGAAGTTTCAGCACGTTTAGCTAAAACCCATCCTGCCAAGTTTTTCTGAGGCGCGAGATTCATCGCAAGATCTCCCGCACCAACATCTTTTCTAACCACAGTTCCTGCAGCTGTATAAGCCCCATCAGCAATTGAGACCGGTGCAACAAAGACGTTGTGTGAGCCTGAGCGAACATGTGAACCAATAGTTGTGTGGTGCTTGTTCACTCCGTCATAGTTAGCAAAAATAGTTCCAGCACCAATGTTTGAATGCTCACCGATGGTGGCATCGCCAACATAGCTCAGGTGAGGAATCTTTGAACCAGCACCAATAACTGCGTTCTTAGTTTCTACGAAAGTACCAATCTTGCCGCCAACACCAAGATGTGTGCCTGGTCGAATGTAACTAAAAGGTCCAACGGTTGCCTCATCTTCGATAACAGCACCGTTGACATGTGATTTCACGATAGAAACATCACAACCAACTTGAGTGTCATGAAGCATCACCTCAGGGCCAATAGTTGATCCTCGACCAATCTTGGTAATGCCCTTTAGATGTGTTCCAGGAAGAACAGTGACATCTTCAGCTAAGACAGCTGTGATGTCTATAAAAGTTGTTTGCGGATCAAGAATGGTAACTCCAGCTAGCATCCAACCTTCACAGATTCTTCTGTTCAGCTCAGCGCTTACCTGCTGCAATTGAACTCGGTTATTAACTCCAGCTACCAACCAGTTATCAGATACCGGAAGTGCAATAACTTCTTTGCCCAATTTCTTGATTTCAATTGCAACATCAGTCAAATACTTTTCCGACGCAGCGTTAGTTGTTCCGACTTTAGCTAAAGCTTCTTTGAGTAACTGGTAATCAAAAACATAAACACCAGCGTTAACCTCATTGATAGCTAGCTCTTCTAAAGAAGCATCACGGTGTTCAACAATTGCAACAAATTCATTGTGTGATCCCCGAACGATTCGACCGTAACCTGTAGCATCGTCAAAAACTGCAGTTAGTAGTGTTGCTCCTGCACCAGAAGATAAGTGAACATCCAGCATGGATTCAATGGTGGCAACATCTAATAAGGGAACATCAGCACTGGTAACAACCACAGCACCATTGAAATCATCTGGAAGAACATGCAAACCACATTCAACAGCTCTACCAGTTCCTGCTAGATCATCTTGGTGAGCGATGTGAGCTTTAGGAAAGAAGGCGTGAATGTATGGTTCTATTTTTTCTTTTTCGTGACGGATTACTGGAATCACGTATGAAGCATTCAGATTGCTTGCTGTTGCCAAAGTGTGATGCAACATTGGTAGGCCGGAGATTTCGTGCATCACCTTAGGCGTTGCCGAATGCATCCTGGTGCCTTCTCCAGCAGCCAAGACAACAACAGCTAGGTGCTGCTCGCTCATCTAACCTCCGTGTGGTCTTATAAGTCGCTGCTCCCCCAGGATTCGAACCTGGACCGAACACCTCCAAAGGGTGCCGTGCTGCCGTTACACTAGGGAGCAATGTAAAGGAGCTGAGCCCTTCACACCTAACCTCAAGTATTCCAGAGTTTTTAGTTCTCCAGCCGTGTTCCGGCATAACTAGCAGAGGCAACTAGGGCAAAACCACCAGAATTATTGATACTGACCCTAGCCAGCTCTGCCTCTTCTAAGGATCTGAACAGTCCGATAACCGAAGGACCAGAGCCAGAGACCATAGCCTTTAGCGCCCCAAGGTCTTCTAATTTGGCTTTTGAGGATTCAATTGATGGAAGCAGGCTAATTGCAGCCTCTTCGAGGTCATTGGCCATAACCAAGGCCAAATCATCAATAGAGCTAATCTCAAGTGCCTCAAAGTCACTAAATGGCTCAACATCGAAAAGCTCATCAAATCTGCCAAACACCACTGGTGTTGATAACCCTTCGTTTGAAACACAGATGACCCAAAAAGTTTCAAAGGGAAGTGGTGCTAGTGAGGTTAGCTGCTCCCCCCTGCCAACACCGATAGCTAGACCCCCATCGATGAGGAAGGGAATATCTGAACCCAGAGTCGCAGCTAAATCCTTTAGTTCTTCATTGGTTAGTAATTCTGTTCCAAGATTCTCATGCAGGTAAGTATTGAAGGCAACCAGCATTGCTGCAGCGTCGGCGGAACCTCCAGCCATACCACCGGCAACCGGAATGCGTTTGTATAGATCAACATTTATAGCCGGTAGCTCAACACCGAGTTTTGAACACAGCGCAAGCGCAACTTTATAAATCAAATTGCTGGAATCTTTGGGAACCGCATTCAAATGTCTAGCTGGTAAATCACCATCAACAGAAATAACAACTCCGTCAACACCTTCTTTGATAACTATTTCTTCACGAAGGTCTAATTCCAAATACAAAGAGTTGACTGGGTGATAACCGTTTTGAGCTAGTTCCCCAACTTCAAAGATGAGGTTGATTTTGGCAGGAGTGGTTGCCTTAATCATCTCTTCACCTGCTCCGCTAATTTTGTAAACAACTCATTCCAGTATTTAGTTCTAGCCCTACGACTAGCTAAATCTTTGATGAACTCATGTTCAACAATAACTTCACACAAACCATCTTTGTTATCTAGGAGCAGCGTTGCCCTCGTCTCATCCTCAAAAGTCAAAACTAGCTTTTCATCTTGTAAAGATTTCAGGAACCTTCTAAATCCCTCTCCATAAATGCTTTCTGAATTGAGAAGGGTGTATGTAAGGGCCAAACTCGTTGGGATTTCATATATCAAACGCAGAAGATCTGATTCCGCAGCTCCTTTAGCTTTAGATTTCCAATCCAAATACATCAAAGCAATCGAGTTAGCCCACCACTTTTGAACCCGATAGTTGCTAGTCAAAAAGGTAGCAATAGCGTTCTGCTTAGCCTCTCTGACTTCACTGCCGTAAATGATCTCTAACCAAACTTCACGTTGTTTAGCCGTGTTAGCTAAAAGCAAATCTGCTGGTGGGTTGGCATCATATGGAGCATCAGGAATAAGCATTGCTCTTCTGCCAGATTTTTTAACTTCAGTAACAACAGCCTCAACCTCTGGTGCTACCGGAAGATCATCGAAGATACCTGGCTCGTTCTTCTTTCTTTTGAACATCAGCTTTTAGCCTTAGCAATCTCAACGAAATCTAGAACGGTTAGGTCTTCACCTCTCGCAGTTGAGGCAATACCTGCTTTAGTCAGAAGCTCTTCCGCCAAAGCTGGACTACCAGCAAAGTTTGCTATTGCCTGTCTTAGAGTTTTTCTTCTGTGTAAGAAGGCTTCATCGATAACTGAGAAGGTCTTCTTACGTAACTCTTCATCCCCTAGCGCTTCTGCTCGCTTTTTGAAATAGACCAGAGCAGAGTCAACGTTAGGTGCCGGCCAAAAAACATTTCTTCCAACATTGCCTGCAAGATTGCTCTCTGCATACCAAGCCAACTTCACACTCGGTGAGCCATAAATCTTTGATCCTGGTTTAGCGGCTAGCCGGTGAGCAACTTCAGCTTGAACCAAAACAACACCTGAAGCGATGCTTGGGAAGTGTTCAAGGAAGTGAAGTAATACAGGAACAGAGATGTTGTATGGAAGGTTTGCAACCAGTGCATCTGGTTGCATAGGCAGCTCGGTTACCTTCAAAGCATCTGCATGAACTAACTGGAAGTTCTTGTTAGGTTCTTTCGACCTAACAGTTCTTTCGATAGCTTCAGCCATCTTGTTATCAATCTCAACTGCAATAACGTTATTGACAACTTCAAGTAACCCTAAAGTCAGTGAACCTAAACCAGGACCAATCTCAACCACTGTTTCATCACCTGAAAGCTTGGCAACTGAAACAATCTTCCTGATGGTATTTGGATCAATAACAAAGTTCTGACCCAGCTTCTTAGTTGGGCTAACCCCTAGCTCACTAGCTAGTGCTCTGATTTCTGCTGCTCCAAGTAATTCACTCATTAGAGACCTTCAGCCCATGAACCATAAACAGCTTCGGTATTTGAAGTTAGCTCTTGAGCCATTTGTTCTGCCGCAATACCTCTAACCTCAGCCATCCTTCTAACAGTTAGTGGAATAAGGTAAGGCGAATTAGGTCTACCCCTAAAAGGCTCTGGAGTTAGAAACGGTGCATCCGTTTCAACCAAGATAAGTTCTCTAGGCATCATCGCGAGAGCATCTCTAAGCTCTTGGTTTTTCTTGAACGTCATGGTTCCTGAGAACGATGCATACCAACCGTTTTCAATAAGAATCTCAGCTAGAGCTCTGTCACCACTGAAACAGTGAAAAACAGTTTTATCGGGAGCACCAACTCTTAGAAGTGTTTCAACAACATCTTCATGGGCATCACGATCATGGATTTGTAAAGCAATGTTGTTATCTTTAGCGATCTGAATGTGTCGCTCAAAAGAGTGATGCTGCAAGAACAACAGTTCCTCAGCAGTTCTAAAGTAATCCAAGCCTGTTTCACCAACAGCACGAACTCTAGGCTCTTTGGCTAGCTCTGCTATCTCATCGATAGCAACATCTAGTTCGTCTATCGAGCGGTATTCAGCAGCAACGTTAGGGTGCAAAGCAACGGCAGCTAGCAGCCTAGGTTCAATGGCTGCAACCTGAGCTGACCACCGTGATGTTTCAACTGAACCGCCGACCTGAACACCACCCAAAATACCAACCTGGTTGGCAAGTTCCAGATGTTCACGGTAATCCATCGGGTTCTCACCATCAGCTATTTCAAGGTGAGTGTGGTTATCGTAAGTTCCAACTACTAAAGGTTCAGGAAGCTCTGGGTAACTTAGGTCCCGTGAACCACCGGTTTCAGATTTTCTATCTCTAACCCTGATGTAGTTTTCGCTAGGTTGATCCATCAGTATCACTTCTCGGTTTCAATACGAGGAAATAGAACTTCCAGTTCAGAAACCTTAATGCCTTTATCTAACTGACCCCATTCGCCTGCATCCTGCAAAATCTGATCAGCTAACTCTCCGAGCTTGCCTTCGGTTAGTGCAGCCCAAAGCTTTGCTGTTGCCTTAGGGGTAATTGGTGAAAGCAGAACGCTTAGACCACGAAGACCTTCACAGGCAACAAACAATACAGTTGCTAGACGATCACGATTAGCTTCATCTTTAGCCAATGCCCACGGCTCTTGCACGGTGATGTAGTTATTGAGTTCATCAACTAGAGTCCAAATAGCTGCAATAGCTTCATTGATGGCAACTTGTTGCATAGCTGCATCAGAATCACAAACAGCCTTTTGAGCAACAGCGATAACGTTCTTATCGGCATCTGAATAATCTTTAGGTGAAGGAATTTCGCCTTCAAAGTATTTATTAACCATGGCTATGGTTCTTGAAGCCAAGTTACCAAAACCGTTAGCCAGTTCTGACTGGTATCTAGCAGCTAGATCTTCCCAAGAGAAAGAACCATCAGAACCAAAAGCAATAGCTTTCATAAAGTAATAGCGGAAAGCATCTGAACCAAAGATGTCTGTGATCTGGTTAGGGGCAATACCGGTTAGCTTCGATTTAGACATCTTCTCGCCACCGACTAAAAGCCAACCGTGGCCAAAGATTTGTTTAGGTGGGCTTAGCTCTGCAGCCATCAACATGGCAGGCCAGATAACTGCGTGGAAACGCAAAATATCTTTACCAACAATCTGTGTGGTGGCTGGCCAATACTTCTCAAACTTTGCTTCGTCTGAACCATAACCGATGGCTGTGATGTAATTCAGGAGAGCGTCAAACCAAACGTAAGTGATATGTGAATCATCCCAAGGAATATCTATTCCCCAGTCAAACTTTTCTTTAGATCTTGAGATAGACAAATCATCAAGTCCTCTAGAAACGAAAGAAACAACTTCATTTCTAGCCGACTCAGGTTGAATGAAGTTAGGGTTCTGTTCAAAGAAATCTAGTAGCGGTTGTTGGAACTGGGAAAGCTTGAAGAAATAGTTGTTTTCTTCTAGCTGTTCAACCGGCTTGGAGTGAATCGCACAAACTTCTTGACCTTCGTATTCGCCAGTGCCATCAACTAGGTCACCTTTGTTTTTATACTCTTCACAACCAACGCAATATGCACCTTTGAATGAACCCTGGTAAATGAAACCAGTGTCATAGAGCTTCTGCATGAACTTTTGAACATTCTGTTCATGTCTGGCTTCAGTTGTTCTAATGAAATCTTGGTTATCGATGTCTATGGTTTCCAAAAGTGGTAACCAAGCATCATGAACTAGTTTGTCTGTCCAGCCTTGTGCTGAAACGTTATTTGCTTCAGCTGTTCTTAGAACCTTCTCACCGTGCTCATCTGTTCCAGTAAGTAAGAAAGAGTCTTCACCACGAGCTCTGTGCCAACGAGCCAAGACATCGGCTGCCACCTCGGTATAGGCATGCCCGATGTGTGGAGCGTCATTCACATAGAAAATAGGTGTCGTTACATAGAACGAAGGCTGGTTATTTGACATCTCTTCAATCTTATTTTGGGCTACTGGATCTAGAGTCCAAGACTTCCTTATACAGTTCACTCTTCCCGACCCCGTTAGCACTTGCAACTTCTGCTACGGATTGTTTCAAAGAAAGTCCACTGTTTCTTAGCTTTTCAACACTTTCAACCAAATCGGCTAGATTGATCTCCTCGATACGAGTAAAGCCAGCGATAACTAGAACCATCTCCCCTTTAGGTTCAGTCTTAGACCACTCAATAAGTGTTTCAAGTGTTCCACGCTTGGTTTCTTCAAACTTTTTAGTTAATTCCCTAGAAACACTGGCTAAACGATCACTACCAAAGACTTTGGCTGCGGATTCAAGGGATTCTGTCAATCGATGTGGGGATTCGAAGAAGACCATGGTCCTAGTTTCACCTGAAAGGTCTTCAAAGGCGCTGGTTCGCTCCCCGTTCTTGCGAGGAAGGAATCCTTCAAAGGTGAACCTATCGGTAGGTAACCCTGAAACCGATAGAGCTGCTAAAACAGCTGAAGGGCCAGGGATAACAGAAACAGCTATATCGGCTTCAATGGCTGCTCTAACCAAAACAAATCCTGGATCAGAGATGGTTGGCATACCCGCATCTGAAACCACCAAAACGTCTTCATCCTGAGCAATAGCTAAGATTTTGGCTACCCGATCTGACTCGTTGTGTTCATGCAGACTAAATAGGGTGGCATTGAGCTTAATCCCTAAACCATTGGCCAATTTGAGCAAAGTCCTAGTATCTTCGGCAGCTATGAACTTAGATTCGGCTAGCGCCTCAATCAGACGTTGAGACGAATCTGAGAGATTGCCGATAGGTGTGGCCGCCAATATGAGCATGCTCTATTCTCTCTCACTTACCATTTAGAGGTGCTAACACTTTTTAGATTCAGACCCGGCTGGGACAGATACCTACCTTTAACGGTATTGGCTATCGCAGCATTTCTCAGGCTATTCAACCTGGCCTACCCTGGCACCCTAGTTTTCGATGAAACCTACTACGTCAAAGACGCTTACTCTCTGCTAACTCACGGGGTTGAACTCAGCTGGACCAACAACGCAGATGCCAGCTTCATAAAAGGTGACACTTCAGGATTACTAGATACCCCTAGCTTTATCGTTCATCCGCCTCTAGGCAAGTGGCTTATAGCGATAGGGCTCTTAGTCTTCGGTCCTGGTAATCCTCTGGGTTGGCGAATAGTGGTTGCCCTTTTAGGTGTTGCTGCAGTTTGGCTAAGCATGAAGTGTGCTGAGATCTTGTTTGAATCTAAGCGTTGGGCAGCTATAGCTGGATTTTTCTTTGCAATCGATGGTGTTGGGATTGTTCTATCCAGAACTGCTTTGTTAGATCAGATTCTGGGTTTCTTTGTAATTCTTGGTTTCTATTTTCTGCTTAGAGATTTGAAATCAAAGCCGTCAAAGAGATTCTTAAGACCTTGGTTATTACTTAGCGCTTTGGCTCTTGGCTGTGCAACTGCAACCAAGTGGTCTGGTCTCTATTTTGTTGCTGCGTTTATTGCTTATGTTGCTCTAGTAGAAACAAATAGAAACTTTCAACTACACAAGAAGTTTGAAAGAGACACTGAACTAGAACATAACGACAAGCTTCCTGACCGACTCTGGTTGGTTCCTTCACTGGTTTCGGCCATCAAAACTTTTGTTTTGATTACCATCCCTGTTTTTGTTGTTTATCTTCTCAGCTGGACAGGTTGGTTCTTATCTTCTAACGGCTATGACCGCAACTGGGCTGACACACACAAAAGTTCAGGTTTGATTTCTTACCTCCCTAAATCGTTGCAGAGTTTATGGCAGTATCACGTTGAGATTTATGGCTTTCATACCAACCTGCATGACTCTCACCCTTATTCAGCTAACCCATTGAGCTGGATCTTCATGCTTCGGCCAACCTCTTTCTTCTGGGATCAGAAATCCAGTGGATGTTTGTTTGAAGCTAAAGGTGCTCTCTGCACCTCAGCTATCACTGCTCTTGGTAATCCGTTTATTTGGTGGGCTGCCATCCTGGCCGCTAGCGTTCTGATTGGTTCTTGGTTTAGAACTAGAGATAAAACAACCACATTAATTTTCTTAGGGATAATCGGAGGTTATGTTCCTTGGTTGTTCTTGATGAATCGAACCATTTTTGAGTTCTATGTGATTGCTTTTGAACCTTGGATCATTTTCATCCTGGTTGCAGGTCTCAAAGCTTGGAAAGATCACAGCGATAGCCCTAAATTAGCCAGAGGTTTCATTCTTGGATTCTTATGGCTTTGTGTTCTAGGGTCAGTGTTCTTCTATCCAATTTGGAGTGGTATTTGGGAAGGATATGACTTCTGGAAGCTCCATATGTGGCTTCCTAGCTGGATTTAAGGGGTTGTTAGGCTTATAGGCGATGCGTACCTATATAGACCTCTTTAAAAGACCCGGTGTTGCCCAAGTTGTTTGGTCCCAGTTACTGGCTCGCTTTGCTATGGGTATGCAAACCATCACTTTCACTATTCACCTGCAGCAGGTCTTCCATAACTACACAGTTCCTGGTTTAGCCATCGCAGCTTCAACAGTTGGTGGAGCACTCTCAGGACCTATCCTTGGCCGTTGGATGGCAACAATAGGTATTAGACCGATTATCTTGGTTACCACCATCACTGCCCCCATCTGCATGCTTCTAATCGGATTCTTCCCTATCTCTGAAGCTCTAGCAGTATTTATTTCTTTGATGCTCGGTGTTTGTGTTCCACCGATTCAACCAGCAGCCAGAGCTGTTTACCCAACCCTGGTTGAAACCGAATCACAAAGAAACACTTTGTATTCAATCGATGCAATCTTGCAAGAAGTGATCTGGATTCTAGGTCCAGTTCTAGCAACCGTATTGATTGGCTTCACCAATACTTTGGTTCCAATTACTGTGATGGCTGTTATTCAGCTAGTTGGTGGACTCTGGTTTGTTTCACTGAAGAGAGTTTCAGGCGCACCTATCCCGCGTTCAACTAAACCTATGGGTTCTGTTCTAAAGCTAAAGATCGTCAAATACATGATTGTTGTGAACTTGCTGTTTGTTGCATCTTTTGCCGCCCTTGAAATTGGAACTGTTGCAGCGGTTGGTCAAAAGCAGGCAGGTTTTGTTATTTGCATGCTTTCCATCGGCTCTGTTCTAGGTGGTCTAGCTTTTGGTCACCGAGTGAAATCAGCTTCAGCACTAACCAAACAGTTAGCAATAGTTTTAGTTGGTGACCTGTTGATTTTCTTCAACGCAACATCTCCTATTTGGTTAGGTGTCTGCTTATTTGTCTCAGGTATTGGCGTTGCAACAGCTTTTGCAACCATCGGGGCCATCATCGGTAAAGCTGTTCCACTAGATGACACCACAGAGGTCTACGGCTGGATTGGCGCAGGACAAAACGTTGGTTATGGCCTTGGGGCTGCTTTTGCTGGAATCGTTGTTGACCAACTCTCCAGCACTCATTCACTGGGTCTAGCTTCAGCATTAGATTTCCTGGCCATGTTAGTAGCCCTAGCCGCTATTTCATTCACACCTAGCTTTAGATCACAGAAGGACCAATAATGAGCACATTTGTCGTCACATACACCTACGGTGTTGACCCAATCGAACTAAACCTAATTCGACCTGACCACAGGATTTGGTTAGGTGAACAGCTTGAAGCAAAGCGCCTTCTTGCTAGCGGTCCTATGGTTGATAGACAAGCAGCTCTATTGATTTTTGAATCTGACTCAATCGAAGAACTAAATGCATTACTAGATCAAGATCCGTTTGAGATAGCAGGGATGATTTCTGAGCGCACCATTGAGCAGTGGAATCCTGTCTTTGGCCCGTTCAGCAAATAAAGGATAAAAACATGAAAGTTCTAATTTCTGGTGCCAGTGGTCTTATTGGAACTGAATTACAAAAACAACTTAAAGACTTAGGTCACACACCACTAACTCTGGTTAGAAGAGCAACTAGAAACGATTCAGAAGTGTTCTGGAACCCTAAGAACCATGAACTTGACCCTAATCTCCTAGAGGACGTTGATGCAATCATCAACCTAGCTGGTGCAACAACAGGGAAACTTCCTTGGACTAAGAAATATAAAGCCGAACTTATCTCTTCAAGACTTGACTCAACTAAAACCATTGTTGATGCAATTGCTAAATCAAACAACAAACCTAAAGTTCTTATTTCAGGTTCAGCTTCAGGTTTCTATGGAGACACCAAAGACACTCTCCTAACCGAAGACTCACCTAAAGGTGAAGGCTTCCTTGCAGACCTTGCTAGTCAATGGGAAACCGAAGCTCTCAAAGCTCAGGGAAACACCAGAGTTGTGTTGGTTAGAACCACCATGGTTATGTCTCGCAAACTCGGTGCCTTAGGAAGACTTCTCCCTATTCTTCGCTTAGGAGTTGGTGGGCCTTTAGGTTCAGGTAAGCAGTGGTGGGCTTGGATCTCTTTACCCGATGAAGCAGGAGCAATCATTCACCTAATCAACACTGAATCTGCAGCTGGTGCCTATAACCTCACAGCACCGGAACCTGCCACCTGCAAAGAGATCATTCAGGGGCTTGGTAAAGAACTTGGAAGACCAACCATCATTCCTGTTCCAGCTTTCGCTCTGAAGTTAGCTTTCTGGGAAGGCGCTCAAGAGCTTCTACTCTGTTCACAAAAGATGAGTGCAGATAGATTGCTTTCAACCGGATTCAAGTTCACTCACCCAACTCTGAAGAGTGCTTGTGAATGGGTTTGCTCTAAGAGCGAATAGATCTAATGAACTTTGATTGACTAGCAGCAATCACAACAGCACCAATACCGCCTGCAATCATAGGAACAGCCAGATCAATCTTGGCTAAGAAGCCACCAATCAGTCCAGCTATAGGCATAAGACCCCAAACCAGCGTTCTTCTGGTTCCATGGATTCTGCCAAAGATTTCATTGGGAATCATGGAGTGATATGTACTCATCAAGAGAATGTTCCACTGAGCGATAAAGAAACCATGAACCAGGCTGGCTAAAAGATACCAATAAACGTTTTGAGCTAAACCTGCAACCAAAAGTGAAACTGAAGCCATAGGCAAGGCAATGCTCAGTGCAGTACTTCTACCCATCCTTTTAGACATCCTCGGTGAAGCAAAGGCACCAGCTAATGACCCAAGAGCTAGCGGCAGCATCACAAAACCGTAGTTCACTTCACTTACATGAAGACGATCCAAGACAAATAGCACCAGGGTTGCTTGACCCATGGCATAGAAGAAGCCAACAGCACCAGTGGTAATAACAAGCCTGAGCAGAACTTTATGCTCCCAGAGGTAACGAAGGCCTTCTTTGATTTCATGGCTTAGAGCCGGACGCTTAGCTTTTAGGTCTATATCTCCCTGCAAAGCTTCTCTGCTAATAGATGACACCAGGAAGATGGCCACCAAATACAGAACAGAGATTCCAGCGAAAGGTGCAAACTGGAAAGCGGCATAGAGAATAGCTCCAAGCGGAACACCGACGAACGACTGCATAACCGTATCTGCTATTTGCAGTCTTGAGTTACCTCGCTCCAGCTGGCTTCCTTTAAGCAATGAAGGAATGCTGGATTGGGTTGCAGTGTCATAGACCACTTCAGAAATACCAAAGATAAAGGTGAGAAGCATCAGAGCCCAAAGGGTCATAGTTCCCGTAATCAGCAATTGAGCAATTGCGGCACCAATGAGAACTCTGGTTAGTTGAACTAGAAGCATGGAAACTCTGCGGTTGATGCGATCAACGAGAGCACCTAAAGGGATTGCAAAGAGCAGCCAGGGTAAAAGCATCAAGTTGGATTGAATAGAGATCAGAACCGGATCGCGGGTTAGCGTGGCAGCTAACAGAGGAATGGCAGCTCCAGTTAGACCATCAGCAAATTTGCTGAACATAGCTGCTGACCAAAGTTTGTTGAAGGTAGCGCCTAACGATGACTTGTCTTCGTTGGCAGAATTCACGGTATAAGACTAACGGTTAAAAGAAAGACCCCGACCTTTCGATCGGGGCCTAACTCGTTAAGAAGAGATTTACTTCTTCTTAGCTACAGTCTTCTTAGCTACTGCCTTCTTTGGAGCAGCCTTCTTAGCTACAACCTTCTTTGCAACAGCCTTCTTTGGTGCAGCCTTCTTAGCAACAGTCTTCTTTGCAACTGTCTTCTTAGGTGCAGCCTTCTTTGCTACGGTCTTCTTTGCAACTGTCTTCTTTGCAACTGTCTTCTTTGCAACTGCCTTCTTAGGTGCAGCCTTCTTTGCAACAGTCTTCTTTGCAACTGCCTTCTTAGGTGCAGCCTTCTTTGCAACAGTCTTCTTTGCAACTGCCTTCTTAGGTGCAGCCTTCTTAGCAACAGTCTTCTTTGCAACTGTCTTCTTAGCTGGTGCAGCCTTCTTTGCAACAGCCTTCTTAGCAGCAGGCTTCTTAGCCGCTACCTTCTTAGCTGGTGCAGCCTTCTTAGCAGCAGGCTTCTTAGCCACTGCCTTCTTTGCTGTAGTTGTTGCCATTTTCGCTCCTTTGTTTGCGGTCTTTGCGACCTTAGCAGTGATCGCAGGGGTTGCCTCTTCGACAGCCTTTACTGCTTTCACTACACCTTTATTGATTGCCTTTTCAGCCTTTGCAATTGCGGCAGGAGCAGATTTCTCAATCTTGTTCGCTGTCTTAACTACAGACTTCTTGGCGTCCTTTACAACGTCATCAATTTTGTCGTCTAATTTGTCGACAGCCTTGTTAACGTCCTTGATGATTTCCTTACCGGCTTTGTTGCCGCGTTTTCTAAGGTCCTCTAGTAATCCCATTTGTCAACTTTCCTAACTGAAGGGTCTATTTAAGATTAGTGGTGTTTATAAAGTGTTTTGGTAAATAAATACAACATTTTTTACACGTGTTTTTTAATAATTTTTAACCGTTTGAGCGTCGTCGTTGAAGAATTTCATCCAGGCTTTCTGAAGAAATTTTTTCTTTCTCTTCACGCGCATTTTCTAACAGCAAAACTTCTGCCCACTTAACATTTTCTAAAGTTCCAAGACGAGCTGAAAGCGGATCTGGCAAACGGTTAATAATTACCTTTTCAGCTGGCTTTTCTTCCACTTTTTGAGCAATCTCATGGTCCTGAACCCTAGTAATTACTTGGTATCTAGGCAAGTTGGTAGTTTTGCGGCTGGATCTAACATTTTTAGTGGTGCTGCGAGCTCTTTTAGTTCTAGGTTCACGATCTTGTAAACCTCTTTGACCAGATGGAGTTAGGAAGCCTAACCACAACACTGCGAGCACAATTAGTACTACGCCACCTGATCCCAAAAAGTCCATAGGTCTAGAGTATTTATTTTTCGGGGTTGAGCTCGAGTGCTCTCGGCGTGTCTAATTTCGTAATTTTTTGTCGTATTCGTAAGAAATTTTAGGAACACGACCATTAATCCATCGACTGAGGACACCTTCGGTAACTTCCTCTTTGGTCAAAGCAAAAACATAATGGTCTCGCCAAGCGTTAGCGATGTGAATATATCCCTGCTTGAGACCTTCCAAACGTAAACCCAACTTCTCAACAACACGCAGTGAAGCATTATTTTCTGGACGAATATCTATTTCAACTCTGTGAATACCAATCTCATCAAACATGTAATCCATGGCCAGTGCAACTGCGGTTGGAGTTATTCCCTTGCCTGCAACCTGCGGGATAACCCAGTAGCCAATCACACATGAAGAAACAGATCCATACAAAATGTTTGCAACATTAAGCTGCCCAACGATTTCATCTTGAAACAAGATCACAAAAGGAACACCCTCTTGGTTATCTAACTGTCTTAGTAGTCCTCTAACCTGTGCTTTGAAATCAAATGATGTTGATCCATGAGGATTGGTAGCCTCCCAAGGGCGTAACCATTCACGATTGGATAGCACTAAACGCTCTAAAGTCCTAGCGTCTCTGTGACGAACTAGTCGGATAGTGACATCACCGTGGTTGAGTGCAAATAAATTGCTCATGCTGGCAAGATTAGTGGCATGAGTGAAATAGTTGCTGCAAAGAGTGCCCTTCGCACAGAAATTCTTGCTGCCCGAAAACTCAAGAACACTTCAGGCTTCACAGCAAACATCCAAAAACTCATCTCAGAACTCAATCCTCAAAGAGTCGCTGTTTATTCATCTTTTGGAACTGAACCAGATACCCAAGAGTTCATTCAAGAATCTGAACTTCCAGTTATCACTCCGGTAACCCATGAAAATCATCTGAGTTGGGTATTTCATGACACTAAAAAAGAGACCACCCTTACTCCAGGAGATTTGTTACTCATCCCTGCTCTAGCTATCGATAATTCTGGCAATCGTTTGGGTAGGGGTAAAGGGTATTTCGATAGAGAGCTAAAGAGGTTGCCTAGCGGCATCAAGGTTTATGCCATTGTCTATGAATCTGAAGTTTTAGAAGAAGTTCCAACTGAGGACCATGATCATCCAGTTGATGGTTTGATTACCGAAGTTGCCATAAGGAACTTAAACTAGATACATGCCCACATACAGTTACAAATGCGAATCTTGCGGTAACGCCTTTGATGTTCAACAGTCCATCAACGATGAAGCCCTAACCGTATGCCCTAACTGCGAAGGCAAGCTTCAGAAAGTTTTTGGCAAGGTTGGGGTAACTTTCAAAGGTTCAGGTTTCTATAGAACAGACTCAAACCCACCTAAGGCTGATTAACCCCAGTGTGGTGGTTTATCGGCTTTTAGTCGATCATCATTACTAGATGATTTATCTCCCCAGGCCGCATCCGTATCTTCAAATACTCTGCCAACCGGTGAAGTGTTCAACATGGTTGGAGTTATTTCAACACCTAGGCGAACAGCAATACGCTCGGCAACAGCCTGAGGGTCACTGAAGACTTCAAATGAATAAACTCTCTGATAACCCCAGCCTAGATTTCTAAGTAGGGTTGGTCTAATTCTGATGCGTTCAGTTAGGTTCAGATCAGTATTGCTCCAGTCAGGTTCAACAATAAGATTCTGATTACCGAAAGATGCAACCAAAGGAATTCTTTCACCGACTCCCTCAACTACTCTGATTCCAAAGCGCTTTAGTCTTCGAGCTAAATCAGCAAGCATAGGATCTGAATCGAAACTATCCGTTTCAACTTGCTCGTTATAGATAGGTCTAAGTAGCGTCTCCAAATACTCGGTTGCTCCATCAGCTTTTAGATCAGGTAGGTCATAAGCACTAAAGCAACTAACAATGGTCATGCGATATCTGGCTGAAACCAGCATGTTAGCTAGCCAACGTTTAGCTTCAGGTTCATGTAATAAACCAAAGTGGTTGAGGACCTTGCCATTACTGGTTCGACCGAAACCAATACTGAAGATGATGCGATCGGCAAGCCTGTGGTTGAGATCTGCAAGGGTTGCTATTTCAAACTTCTCTCGACCGTGCTTCTGGAAGAATTCCAAGAGCTCATAGTTGGCTTCTAAGGCTAGCTGCAGGGTTATGTGAAGATTCTCAACATGCTTTCCTGACGGGCTAACCACCAAGAGTGACTCTTCAGGTGTGTTTCTAACGTGATCCAAGATAAGTTCAACGGTCTTCTGAACTTCCGCTTCAGGGGACTCTGTTGAAGCAGACTTGTTCACATTAGATCTGGTATCCCCATCGACTATTACTAGCTCTAGAGCAGACTTGCCATCAAACTCGTTAGCGGTTGGCTCTATCTCTAATCTGCCCTGGTAGAACTCCTTGTTTAGCAGCTGACCGAAAAGCTGTCCCTTGAGTCGGTATGAACGTCTTAGCTGTTCAAAACCATAGATGTCTTTAATGACTTCAAAAGCAGACGGGGCTTCCGGAGCCTTAGATTTCAAAGACAACTGCCACTCAACTTCAAAACCGCTTGGCACGGCAATCATCGGATCACCAAAAGCAATCACCTGTTTACCTCGCATCAAACCAGAAAGGTTCTCAGCAATAGTTGTTCCAGCAGCGTCCATGATAATCACAACATCAAAGCTGTTCTCAGTAACCTCTTCAGGAATCTCGTATGGTGAGGTTGAAATGTGATTAGCAACCAATGGCCAAAGGTTCTTAGCTGATGAAAGTGTTGGTAACTGGTTAACCTTCTGCTTCAACATAGCTTTGAAGGTTTCAGCTTCCTTGAAATAAGTTTCTATAGCCTCGTGCCAGTTAGCACTTGTTCTAAACGAAATCTCTTTACGGATCTCGTTTTGAACCAGCAAATCCGCCTTCACAAAATCTGTTTCAAGCTGCGCTAGAACTTCAGGTGAATATGCAGCAAATGAGTTATCTCCTGAAAGCAAATATTCAAAAGCTGAAAGCCACCAGCACTGGTCAAATTCAGCAACCAGTTCATCGTTTCTAGCTCCGTTTTTAGCAAGCGATCGAACTAGCGCATTAAGTCCTAGATCTGAAACTCTTCTTCTAAGTTCATTCTTAGCCAACAGATTATCTAGCGGTGCGGTCTCTGTCGCCAGCGCTTTAAGCTTTGCACTCAACTCAGTTAGTGGCAGTTCAATCAGGTTAGGACGCTTAGGGTCTGGGTCTAGATGTGAATCTAGTTTGATTAGGTCTGCCATCAATGATTGGTAAATCACTTGGGCATCATCAATACCAACCGGAACAACCGGTCTTAGCGGCTGCTTGCACAGAGTTCGCCACTGCTCTGATTGCTCATCAATCTGCAATAAAGCAGTGTGAATATCCGCGACAGAAATACCAGCGCGAACATACTCTTTAGCGTGCTTTGCTAAAGCACGTCTGGTCTTACCAGACATAGAGCTCTTCTCAGCCCTAGGGCTGGTAGCGGTAATGAGATCCGCTAGTGGTCTATCAAAAACTTCAGGCTTGAAACGGTCCAGTGTGTTTCGGATGTTGATTAGAAGCCTTAGATACTCACCCCAGGTAGCCACGTTGTTAGCGTCCGGGAAGTGAACCTGGTTAGCAAAATCATCTAGTTTCTGACCTAGGTTAGGTAGCACATCTTCGGCAAGTCTTGAAGCTAGAGCTATGGTTCTAGGAACTTCAGTAACATCATCGAACTGAGCGTTGAACCATGGGCTGGTTTGATTCTGTTCTGAGAACTCGCCTAGCTCAACAGCTTCATGCAAGATGGCTAGAGCATTGGTTCTGTTTCTAGTTTCAAAAAGTGCAGGACCAGTAATTCTTGCGGTGGTCTTAGGTGGTTTAGGTAGAGCGCTTAGCTCAGCTAACTTCTCTAACGCATCAGAGATGCTAACCCCAAGAACCGTGTGTTTACGCTCTAATGATTCATAGTAACTTTCAAGAGATCTAACCGCTTGCTCTCTAATTGATAGAGCATTTGAAAGATTTGCCGGTTGTGCTTTCTCAAATCTTGAGATGGCTGAAATCACATCTAGCCAAGGTGCATAGCTTCTAACTACCAACCCATACAAACCAATGTTTGCCAATCGGGCATTCAGTTCGTTCAAAGTTTGTCTTCTAGGCGCTAGAACTAAAGCTCGTTTATTAGCAGCAGAAAATGCTCCAAGAATGTTTGCAACTGTTTGGGTGTATCCAGCACCTGGCAGAGTTTCAACTGCGAAAGATTCACCGTTAAGTGCTCTTTCAATAACTCTGGTTTGTGGCTGATCAGCATCTGCTGCTATCAGCGGTGCTCTTAGGTTTTGTGAAGGAACTTCCGAAACTTCTTTGCTGATTAGTTCTTTAACCAGTTTGTTTGGGCGGTTAGGAAGTTCATGTAACATCAATGTTGGAGCGATAGTTGCATTGGTTAGAACTAGAGTTCTTTGAATTTCAAGTTCAGGTATCTCTTTGGTGACATCAGCTAGATAACCCAATAATGTGATTGGAACTAGATCTGAGGATTCAACATAAAGTTTGATTAGTTTTGGAACATTTAATGTAATTCCAAATTCTCTTTGCAGAGTCAAAATCAATTCTGGGTTGACGATAGGTTGGTCCACTAACACAAGCTCAAAATCAGCACCCTTACGGTTTAACTCTGCCTGCCAAAGCATGACCGGAACTCTTAGATCTAAACCTTTAGGACTGAAGTCAACCGCACCTGCTAAAAGGAATAAAGTTTCAACACCAAAATTAGAGGCAAGTCTTTCACTCTTGATCTTGATTCTTCTTGCCTCAGTGATGGCTTTTGAGTAGGCAATCGGGTCACGAACTAGGTTATTCAGAAGACCGCTGTGGCTCTTGGTGAACAGGGTTAAACCACCCTGGTGAGCTCCCTCAAGATTGACTAGCCCTAGGACTTCGGTGTCTAGGTTAGTTAAAGGGTTAGCCCCACCTATGCCTCGAATCTCTTCGAGTAAAAGGTTGTATTGCTCAGGTGCTAGCTCGGTATTGTTCATTAGGCAACTAGCCTAACTTTTCTAAGTTTTACTTGCCTGCAAGCAGGGCTAGTTCTCAGGTATGTTTGATTTTGCTAGGCCCTCGTAGCTCAGTGGATAGAGCAGTGGTTTCCTAAACCATGTGCGGAAGTTCGATTCTTCTCGGGGGCACTCTAAGCGGCATTAGATAAAGCTAGATATTCATCCCACTCTGGTTCAACTTTTTCAGCACCTCTTAGTAACCAGGCTCCCCCGGTAGGCATCTTTGGTGTGAAACCAAGAATCCAACCAATTTCATTTAGAGTCTTATCGCCTTTGATGTTATTACATCTCAAACAACAAGCCACTAGGTTCTCCCAGCTGTCTCTGCCACCTTTAGATTTAGGTTGGACATGATCAACGGTGTTAGCGCTTCGTTGACAGTAAGCACATCTAAAGCCATCTCTTCTAAGCACACCTCTTCTAGATAAAGGTATGTTTCGGTTGCCTGGCACTCGAACATATCTACTCAATAAGATGACTGAAGGTAAATCGTATTCACCTTTGGCACTATGCACTTTACGTTCAGTTGAACCTTCCAAAACGGTCGCCTTCTGGTTTAGCACCAGGATGATGGCACGCTTGAACGAGACGACACCTAAAGGCTCGTATCCTGCATTCAAAACTAAAGTTCTCATAAATCTTCCTTTCGAAATCACCTGCACGGATTGCAGGTTTCCGGTTGGCTATTTATCTAGGCAAACAAAAAACGCGCCACCATAACTGGTGACGCGCTCAGGCAGGCCAAATCTGACATGGACAAACTATATGAAGATATTGAAATACGTGCTTGGCTTGCACATGCTTCACTTTCATGTTTAGTTTCCTATCAGTAGATGAAATAACTTGGCAAAAGGCTACGCCTGATAGGTGGTTTTCAGCAAATAACACACCGCTTCTTAAGGTTAAGAATTGGTAATTCTTTGGTTACTGAACTACACGAACTATGTAGTAGTTATCGGTGAAGATTGGAGCTAGCTTCACTTTGTCACCCGGTTGAGGTGCGTGATAGAACATGCCTGAACCTGCATAAATACCGTCGTGGCTCAAGTTCTTCAAGATAACGATATCTCCTGGTCTGGCATCAGATCTATGCACCCGCACTAGATGAGGGTCGTGCGATTGAGCAATAACCGAGTGCGGTAGAAGTAAACCAAACTCAGAGAAAACTAGACGAACATAACCAGAACAGTCCAGACCGGTTGGAAGTTCACCACCGAGGATATATGGGGTGCCAACATACTTAGCGGCAACCTTCATAATGTCATCTGGGTTCAAATCTGTGTAGTTCGGGTTAGCCGCTAGATCAACAGCGGTTAGACCTTTATAACCCACATAGTTATTACGGTTAGTCATACGCTCAAGGTCTGCTGGGGACATCATTCCAAAATTACCGCGCTCATAGTTTTGAGCGGTCTCAATAAGAATGTTTAGGCTCTGAGCATTACCTGCCATAGAACCAGTGAAACCAGAAGCCGCTGTTACCGCAGGTGAATATGCATAAGCCGGAAGAGCAACGGTAGCTATGACTCCAGCTGTGAAGAACATCACAACTGAGGTTTTAACTGATTGACGCTTACGCCAAGGAAGCTTTGGGGTGGCGATCAGAACATTGCTAACTGCAGTTAGCGGATTGCTAGGTGGATTGGCAGCGAAGTATTTACGGTCGAGTTTGGCAGACTTCTTTTGAGCGCGCATTTCTTGACGTGTTCGACGTCTACGCTCGCTCTCGCGAACGGATCGACGGCTACGCAGTTCAAAAGATTCGAGAACGTTAATCTCGACGTCTGCGCGACGTCTACCCGAAGGC
>CANGBK010000017.1 GCA_947452235.1 Micrococcales bacterium | reverse complement strand
GCAGTAGATGCATACATCGCTTGGGCTGAGGTTGCTAACACAGCAAGTGAATATGAACCAGTAACAGTTTTAGTTAGAGCAGAAGATCTTTCCACTGCCAAGAAATATCTTTCGAAAGATATTGAACTTGTTGTTACAGAACTAGATGACAGTTGGATTAGAGACAGCGGAGCAACATTCGTTGTTGATGAAATAACAAACGAGCTTGGTGCAATTGACTGGACTTTCAACGGTTGGGGTGCTCAGAGCTGGTCTAAATATGAAAATGATGACAAAGTTGCCTCTTTGATGGCAGAGATTTCTGGGGCTACGCATTTTAGAAGTGAACTAGTCAATGAAGGTGGCGGAATACACACCAATGGCAAAGGATTACTTCTTGCTACAGAAACAGTTCAGTTAGGTGTTGAACGTAACCCCTCCTGGAGTAGAGCTGATGTTGAAGCTGAACTGAATCAGAAACTTGGAACAGAGAAAGTTATCTGGATCAGAAGAGGTTTAACCAGAGATTACGAAACCTTTGGAACCAAAGGTCACATCGATATCGTTGCCTGTTTCTCTGATGAAAACACTCTTCTGGTTCATGACCAACAAGATGAAGTTCACCCCGACTTCGCTGTGAGCCATGAAGTGATTTCAAGGCTTCAAGAAGAACAGGGCTTGAATATCATCAAAGTTCCAGCACCGACCATCCTCAAAGACGAATCTGGACTGGTTGATTTCAGCTATATCAACCACTACATCCTCAATGGAGCTGTTTTGCTGTGCTCATTTGATGACCCAAATGACCTCAAAGCTAAGGCAATCCTGGAAGATGCCTATCCGGGCCGTGAAATCAGGCTTATTGACGCAAGGCCCATATTCGAGCGTGGTGGCGGTATTCACTGCATTACTCAGCAGCAGCCAGCGGTATAGCCCTGCCGATTAGCCTTGAGGCTCAAGAGGCGGTAAATTAACAAGGTGCCCCAAACCCCATTACATGCCGAACATGCCCGCCTGGGTGCCAGCTTTACCGATTTTGGTGGCTGGGATATGCCAGTTAGATACACAAGTGATCTAGCCGAACACGAAGCTGTTCGAACCAAAGCTGGTCTCTTCGACATTTCACACATGGCTGAAATATTTGTCTCAGGACCTCAGGCAGCCTCGTTCTTGGATTATGCACTCGTTATTCAGTCTTCAGCTATTGCAATTGGTAAAGCTAAATACGCTCTGATTTGCAATGCTCAAGGTGGCATCATCGATGATCTGATTGTTTATCGTTTAGCCGATGATGAATTCCTAGTTATTGCTAACGCAGGTAATCGTCATGAAGTTGTTGCTGCTCTCAAAGAACGAGCTATCTTCCAAGGCTTTGTTGGCGTTGAAGATAGAAGCGATGATTTTGCTCTACTAGCAGTTCAGGGTCCTGAAGCAACTGAGAAACTTCAAACGATTGTTGATGTTGACCTTTCAACGCTTCCTTATTACTCGATCGATAAAGGTGTTATCGATGGCGTTGCTGGCTACCTTTGCAGAACTGGTTACACAGGTGAAGACGGTTTTGAAGTTCTAGTTCCAGCTGAAAATTCAGTTCAGATCTTCAATGCACTTATTAACGCTGGAATTATTCCATGTGGTCTGGCTGCTAGAGACACTTTGAGACTTGAAGCCGGTATGCCACTTTATGGTCACGAGCTAAATCTAAAAATCAACCCATACCAGGCTGGCCTTGGCAGAGTTGTAAAGCTAGATAGAGATGCAGATTTTGTCGGTAAGAGTGCTCTTCAATCGCTATCAACTAAAGAAGCTAACCCTGTTCTAGTTGGCCTTACCGGTGAAGGTAAGAGAGCTGCTAGAGCTGAATACAAGATTTTCAACGGTGAAACCGAGATAGGTGAAATCACTTCTGGTGCCCTATCCCCAACTCTTGGATATCCAGTTGCCATGGCTTATGTTGAACGAAACTTTAGTGCAATTGGTTCTAAAGTTGAAGTAGACATTCGAGGCAACAGGCTAGAGATGACTGTTGTGAAATTGCCTTTCTATAAGCGTTCAAAATAACCCAAAAGGAAAAATGATGAGCAATCCAACTAACCTCCAATACACCAAAGAGCACGAATGGGTATCTGTAGAAGGTGACGTAGCCACCATCGGTATCACTGCATATGCAGCCGAGAAGCTAGGTGACGTTGTTTTCGTTGACCTACCTAAGATTGGTTCACAAACCACATACATGAAGATTTGTGGTGAGATCGAGTCAACTAAATCTGTTGGTGAACTTTACGCTCCCCTAGATGGTGAAGTTGTTGAAACCAACAGCGATGTTGTTGATGCTCCTGAAACTGTTAACTCAGATCCTTTCGGTGCGGGTTGGTTGATTAAGGTTCGCTTCAGCTCTCTTCCAGAGTTGATGAGTGCAGCTGAATACGACGCTCTAACTGGCGAGGCTTAAATCAAGATGGTATTAGCCCACGAGGATTTCAAATACCGTCACATTGGCCCAGATGCCATCGCTCAGAAAGACATGCTTGATGCTCTTGGATACAAGAGCCTTGCCGATCTTCTAGATGCAGCACTACCTGATGCAATCAAATACACCGGAGATTCGAAGCTGCCTGCAGCTATCAGCGAAGCTGATGCTATCTCTGAACTTAGAAAGATTGCTTCTAAGAACAGAATCACAACATCTTTGATTGGTCAGGGTTACTACGGAACCCACACACCAGCTGTTATCAAGAGGAACGTTCTAGAGAACCCTTCTTGGTATACCGCGTACACCCCATACCAACCTGAAATCTCTCAGGGAAGACTGGAAGCTCTAATCAACTTCCAGACTATGGTCAATGACCTAACTGGTATGAAGACAGCTAACGCTTCAATGCTTGATGAAGGAACAGCCGCTGTTGAAGCAATGCTGATTGCTAGAAGAACTTCAAAAGTTGAAGCTAATCTTTTCTATGCTTCGAGCGATATATTCCCTCAAACCAAAGCTCTACTAGATCACAGAGCAGAGCCTCTGGGTATCACAGTTAAGTATTTTGATTTGGCTGAAGCTTCAAAGAACCCAGAAGCTTTATCTGAAGATTTCTTCGGCATTTTTGCTCAGTATCCAGGTGCTTCAGGTGCGCTTTATGATTTGAGCAAGCTTTTTGCATTTGCTCATGCCAAAGAAGCTGTTGCTGTTGCAGCCGCAGATCTTTTGGCTATGACACTGCTAACTCCTCCCGGAGAAATGGGTGCTGATGTTGTGGTTGGTTCAACCCAACGCTTTGGTGTTCCTATGGGCTTTGGTGGTCCTCACGCAGGTTACCTAGCAGTTCGTGAAGATCTAGAAAGATCAATGCCAGGAAGACTGGTTGGTGTTTCTATCACCTCAGATGGCTCCCCTGCTTATCGTCTAACTCTGCAGACTAGAGAGCAACACATCAGACGTGAACGAGCAACCTCAAACATCTGTACCGCTCAGGTTCTTTTAGCTGTTATGGCCGGAATGTATGCGGTTTATCACGGTCCAGCAAGACTTAGGGCAATCGCAACCAACGTTTGGGAGAAAGCTCACCGCCTAGCAGAAACTTTAGGTGTTTCAGGTCACGAGTTCTTTGACACTTTCGTTGTTTCAAATGTTGACGCTAAGAGCATCTTCGCAACCGCCAGAAGCAAGAACATTACCCTAAACCTGATCGATGACAAGACCATCGGTATCTCGGTTGATGAAACTACTAGCGAAGAAACTTTGATTGAAGTTGCTAAAGCTTTTGGTAAAGAACTTGGTTCTGCTCCTTCATTTAGTTCTTCACTGGCTCGAACCTCTGAGTATCTAACTCACGAAGTATTCAACAGTTATCACAGTGAAACTGCGATGCTGAGATACCTTAAGCGTCTAGCGGATTACGATTTCGCTTTAGATCGCGGAATGATTCCACTGGGTTCTTGCACCATGAAACTAAACTCAACTACCGAAATGGAAGCCGTCACCTGGCCTGAGTTTGCTGGTCTTCACCCATTCGCACCTAAGGAAGATGTTCAGGGTTATCTTGATCTAATCAACCAATTAACCTCATGGCTATCTGATGTCACAGGTTATGAAGAAGTTTCACTGCAGCCGAATGCTGGTAGCCAGGGTGAGCTTGCAGGTCTTCTTGCAATTCGTGGTTATCACCTATCTCGTGGCGACAATCAAAGAACTCTATGTTTGATTCCTTCAAGCGCTCACGGAACTAACGCTGCTTCTGCAGTTCTTGCTGGAATGGAAGTTGTGGTTGTTGCCTGTGACGAGATGGGTAACGTTGATGTCTCTGATTTGAAGACCAAGATTGAAGCAGCCGGTGAGAAACTTTCTGCTCTGATGGTTACCTACCCTTCAACTCACGGTGTTTATGAAGAAGCAATCGTTGAGATCTGTGACCTAGTTCACGCTGCTGGTGGTCAGGTTTACATCGATGGTGCTAACACCAATGCTGTTGTTGGTTACGCTAAATTTGGTCAGTTCGGTGGAGATGTTAGCCACCTAAACCTACACAAGACTTTCTGTATTCCTCACGGTGGTGGTGGTCCTGGTGTTGGACCGGTTGCAGCTAGATCACACTTGGCGGCTTTCTTGCCAGGTCACGCTCAAGCTCAATCAGACCTACCTAACTATGGACCTGTCTCTGCTGCTCCTTACGGTTCAGCAAGCATTCTTCCAATCTCTTGGGCATACATCCGCATGATGGGTTCAACTGGACTGCAGAATGCAACCGCAGTCGCAGTGCTATCAGCTAACTACATTGCTAAGAAACTAGGTCACGCTTACCCGCTCTTGTATACGGGTAAGAACGATCTGATTGCTCACGAATGCATCATCGATATTCGAGGAATCACTAAAGACACCGGCGTTACTGGTGAAGACATCGCTAAGCGTTTGATTGACTACGGTTTCCACGCACCAACCATGAGCTTCCCTGTTGCTGGAACCCTAATGATTGAACCAACCGAATCTGAACCTAAAGAAGAAGTTGATCGTTTCATTGATGCAATGTTGGCTATCAAGGCTGAGATTGATGAAGTTCAAAAGGGTACCTACACAATCGAAGAGTCTCCTTTGCGTAATGCTCCGCACACTGCCAAAAACATGGTTAGTGAGTGGGACAGAAAGTATTCACGTGAACAAGCGGTCTTCCCTGCTCACCAGTTCAGAAACAAGTATTGGCCTATCGTGAACCGAATTGACAACGTCTATGGTGACCGTAACCTAGTTTGTTCCTGCCCACCGATTGAGGCTTTTGCTAACTAACTCTTTGACTCTTTAGCGGTTAGCTTTTGAGCAAAGTAAATAGGAATTACTGAAACGACGACCATAAATACTGCAACAACGTTAACGATTGGTGCCTTACCTGGTCGGAACATGTTGTCTAGAATCCAGATCGGTAGTGTTTGAACTCCTCCACCTGCGGTAAAGGTAGTCACAATAATTTCATCGAAGCTAAGACCAAAAGCTAGTAATCCTCCAGCCACTAAAGCTGAAACTAGTTGAGGCAAGGTAACTAACCTAAAGGTTGTGAAGATACCAGCACCAAGATCTGCTGAAGCTTCTTCCATGTTTTTACCCAAGCGATTTAGCCTGGCTAGCGCATTGTTATAAACAGTCACAATGCAAAATGTTGCGTGAGCCAAGATAACAGTTATAAGACCTAACTGGAAACCGAGCATGGTTCTAAATGCGTTATTTAAGGCAATACCGGTAACAATGCCTGGAAGTGCAATAGGAAGAATAATCATTAAGCTAACTGAATTTTTGCCAAAGAATTTGTAGCGGGATAGCGCCATGGCTAGAAGTGTTCCAAGAACTAAAGCCACCATAGTTGAACAAACAGCTACTAAAAGGCTGGTGGCTAAGGCATCGATAAGTCCTGATGATGCAAAAGCCTTGTGCCACCAAATCAACGTGAATGATGTTGGCGGCCAGTCCATGTTCACACTTGAGTTGAAAGAATTCAAGAATACAATCGCAAGCGGTAGATAAATCACCGTAAGGATAAGTGAGGTAAATGAAGCAAGGATAACTTTGGCTGATCTGGAGATTCTCATAGGTTATCGAGTGCTCCAGTTTTTCTAACCGCAGTTAGATAGCCAAACATTATGACCACTGGCACCAGAGCAATAGCTGCAGCCATCGGTAGGTTATTTGCAACACCGACGTTGGTATAAACCAAGTTACCCAGCATCTGGTTTGCTCCGCCAACGATGTTGATGGTGATGTAATCACCAAGTGTCAATGAGAAGGCAAAGATAGATCCTGCAACAATGCCTGGCAAAATCAACGGGAAAACAATTCTTCTGATGGTGCCCCAAGTCTTAGCACCAAGGTCACTTGAGGCTTCAAGCAGGTTGTTAGGCACTTTCTCTAGCGAAGAATAGATAGGAAGAATTACGTAAGGCAACCACAGATAACCGAGGGTTATACCGGCTCCTAGAAGTGAATAACCTGGGGTATCTAGACCTAAAGGTCTAAGCAACCAAGCGAAGACACCTACGTTTGATAAGACTGAACGCCAGGCGTATGCCTTTACTAGGTAGCTTGCCCAAAGTGGCATAAGGATGGAAATGACTAGAACTCCCCTAAGTTTTGGGGAAGCAATCTTTGCCATGAAGAAGGCAATCGGTAAAGCAAGTAACACATCAACTACTGTGACACCGAAAGCTATACCAATGGTTCTGAAAGTAACAGCCCGATAAAGCGAGTCTGTGAAAAGTGAAATGAAGTTATCTAAAGCAAAGCCTGGCTTTAGATCACCTGTGAAGGAGTCAACAGTATAGAAAGCAGTGATTAGCAGTGCCAATAGTGCTGCGATGTAAACAAGGCCAAGCCAGGTTACCGGTGCAGCTAAAAGAAGACGAAGCCTAAGTTTGGGTTTGGAATACAAAACTGTTGAAATTCGGTGAGCGAAGGTTGGCTGAATCTCTCCAGATCCAACCTTCGCTCCCGAATTCAACTTCATGTTAGGTATTAGCCCTTAACTTCTTGCCAGGCTTTAGTCCAAGCGGCGTAGTCGGTGCATTTAACATCGGTACGGCCATCTAGACAGTTAGCTACTGGAGTTGTCCAGTACCAGATCTGTGATTCAAACTCTAGATCTCCAGCGTTGTATGTAGCACAGAAGTCCTTGCTTGCATACTTACATGCATCAGCTGTAGCTGGTGCTTCACCGAAGTATTCGGTAGCTTGAGCATTAGCTTTAGGGCTGTCGATGTAGTTCAACCATGCATATGCACAGTTAGGGCTCTTAGCCTTAGATGCGATCATCCAAGAGTCAGACCAACCTGTTGCACCTTCTGAAGGCAAGATTGCCTTGGTGTGTGATGTTGCAGGTAGAGAGTTCTTGATTACCTGCCAGGTGGTTCCAACTACTGTGTCACCGGTTGTGAATGACTGAATTGACTTTAGGTAGTCGCTCCAATATTCACCCACGTTGCCACGCTGCTGCTTTAGCAGAGTAACTGCAGCTGCAAGCTGTTTGTCATCTAGAGCATATGGGTTAGTAATGTTTAGGTCACGGTTGTGGTTCATCAAATACAAGGCTGCATCAGCGATGTAGATAGGTGAATCGTAAGCAGTTACCTTGCCCTTGTACTTTGAACCACCCTCGAAAACAACGCTCCAAGAGGTAGGGGCAGGCTTTACCACGTCAGTGTTATACATCAATAGGTTTGCACCATATCCGTGTGGTACACCATAAGTTAGCTTGTTGACTGTGTTCCAGTCACGGTTCTTCAGGAAGTCGTAAACGCCTGCATAATTAGGAATCAGCGAGGTGTTCAAAGGTTGAACATCACCTGAAGCGATCAAACGCAAGGTTGCATCACCAGATGCAGCGATAGCGTCGTAGTCACCGGTCTTGAACAAGCTGATAGCTTCATCGCTTGTGCCATAAGGCTTGAAGGTTACCTGACAACCGGTAGCCTTTTCAAATGGGGTTACCCAGTCAGTTGCAGGGTCGTTGCTTCCATCTTCGGCATAGCCTGGCCAGCCTAGAAGTGAAACAGTCTTCTCGTTAGCGCCTAGCTTGTCCATCATCGTTGTGTTTGTTGAACTTGAAGATGAACAGCCAGTTAGGGCTAGTAATGCTACTGACCCAACTGCTAACAACTTCATTGTTGCTGTTATTTTCATACGGTTTCTCCTGTTTATTTTTAGAGGGCAACCAAATCGGCGGCACTCATATTTATTTGCACCGTCTGGTCACGGTGAAAAACTCCTTCAGAAACTGTTACCTTGATGCTGATGCCATCAACATCTAGTAACAATCTGATGTAACTACCTAGGTAGATAACTTCCTCTACCTTGGCTGATAATGAACCTGATTTAGCTTTAGCTAGAACATCAACCTTCTCAGGTCTTAGAGCAAACTTGCCCGATTTACCAAACAGTTTCTTGGATTGCTCTGGAGTGAAAATGTTTGAAGTTCCAACAAAGCCAGCAACAAACTCACTCTTAGGTTTCTCATAAAGCTCTTCAGGGGTTCCAAGCTGTTCAATAGTGCCATTGTTGAACACAGCAATACGATCGCTCAGCGTTAAGGCTTCTTCTTGGTCGTGGGTAACGAAAATAAAGGTGATACCCAGTTGTCTTTGAAGTTGTTTGAGCTCGATTTGCATTTGCTCACGAAGTTTCATATCAAGTGCACCTAGCGGCTCATCCAAAAGGAGCACTTTAGGTTCAACAACAATCGATCTAGCCAAAGCAACACGCTGCCTTTGACCACCGGAGAGTTGGCTTGGTTTTCTGTCTGCAAAATCAGCTAAACGAACTGTTTCTAGAGCATGCATAGCTCTCTTAGTTCTTTCTGCTTTGTTTACTTTTCTAACTCGAAGACCGTATTCAACGTTCTCAAGAACACTCATGTGACCAAATAATGCATAGTCCTGAAAAACAGTGTTCACATCTCGATCAAAGGGAGCAAGGTTTGTAACATCTGTTCCAGCCAGTTCAATGGTTCCAGCATCAGGTAGTTCGAAACCAGCTATCAGTCTAAGAACTGTCGTCTTACCTGAACCTGAAGGTCCAAGCATAGAAAAGAACTCCCCTGAACCTATTTCCAAATCAAGATGGTTAACTGCCACTGTCTTACCAAAGCTTTTGGTAACACCCCTAAGGGTTATCGCAGGCGAAGCCTTAGCCATTGGAACCTCTCTGTCTTTAGTCCTAGTTTAGAGTTATAGGCCTTTAGACTTGACCTTAAAGTGCCCTGCTTAATGAAGGATTTGTATGCCAAAACTAGTAAAAACCGACCTTGAGGTCTCCAATGTTTGTTTTGGTGGGAACGTATTTGGTTGGACAGCCGATCAGGATCAATCATTCCAACTTATCGACCGCTTCATGGATTTAGGTGGAAACTTCATTGATACAGCTGATGTTTACTCAGCTTGGAAAGAAGGGAACCAGGGTGGCGAGAGTGAAACCATCATTGGTAACTACCTCAAGAAGTCAGGTAAAAGAAACGACCTAGTTATTGCGACCAAGGTTGCCATGCTTGAAACCCGTAAAGGACTTTCAGCTAAGAACATTGCTTTGGCTTGCGAGGATAGCTTACGCAGACTGCAAACTGACCACATTGACATCTACTTCTCGCACTCAGATGATTTGGAAGTCCCTTTAGAGGAAACTCTCGGTGCTTTCGACAAACTAGTCAAAGAAGGCAAGGTTCGTTACATAGCTGCCTCAAACTACACGTTCGATCGTTTAGGTGAAGCGATGCGCATTTCGAGTGAGAATAACTTCGCTGAGTATATTGCCCTTCAGAACAGATACAGCCTTGTTGCACGTGAACCATATGAATCTGATGGCGCCAAATCAGTTCAGGAATACAACATCTCAGGTCTTCCATATTCAACACTCGGAAGTGGTTTCCTAAGTGGTAAATATGTTCAAGGCGCACCGGTTGATTCCCAGAGAGCCGAAGGCGTAACTAACAACTATGCAAAGGATGAAAACTTTGAACTTCTCACCCGTTTGCAAGAAATTGCTCAACGTCACTCTGTTTCAACAACAGCAGTTGCCCTTGAATGGTTGAGGATGCAGCCAGGAGTTAGCGTTCCTTTGGCTTCAGGTCGAACCATTGAACAGTTGAATTCTTTGATGGAGAACGTTTCACTTAGCGTTGAAGAAGCTAACTTTATAGCTGGCTAAGAAAATCGCTGACCGTTTCCATAAACTCTCGAGGTTTTTCTTCATGAGGAATATGACCACAAGCAGCAATGACTTTTAGTTTTGCCATAGATATATTCTTGGAAATAGCTATTGAATCCTTGGTGGGAATAACCTGATCATGATCACCTGTGATTACTAAAGTTGGAACCTTAAGTTCACCTAAATGGTCATTGATTGTTGATTGAACGCCGTTCCTGCTGAACTCCCAGAAAGCTGCTTCCCAGCCTTTTATTTCCAAGGGAAGGTAATAGGCATCAAATACTTCTTGAGTAATACCAGCATCATTGAACCATGAGCGATAAAGAATCTTGGTTCCAGCTTTCTTGAAGCCAGCTACCAACCTTGGCCCCACTGAGTTCATAAGGTTGCTCTGCAGAAGCTTCGAAGCTGGCTTAGGACCAGATTTGAATGTTCTAAATGCAGGAGCTTCAAGAATTAAAGCCTTCACTCTAGATTGATTAGCCAATGCCCATTCAGTGGCAACAGCAGCTCCTGCTGAGTGGCCTATAAGTATTACGTTTGCCTTTGGAGCGAAGCTTTTTACCAACTCATCAAGTAATCGAACTTGGTAGTGATACGAGTATGGGTTATCCCCTGTCCAGGATTTGGGTCTAACAGTTAAACCAAACGCTGGCCGGTCGTAACTTATTACTTTTCCGAATTTTGATAGTTCTGGAAGAAGCTTCCTAAAGCTATAGGTGTTAGCGCCAAAGCCATGGAGCAGAACTATGAGGTTCTCTTGCTTTGAATCTTCAAACTCATAATGTATGTCGACATCGGCAAGTGAAATAAATCGTGAAAAAGAGTGAGCCAAGTCTTTTTCAGACTTAGTCCCCTTAGTTGCTTTGTAATTGAGGTTTCCCAAGATTACTTGAGGTTAGCTTCAATCAGGGCAATGATCTCTGGATCATCAGGCTTGGTGGTTGGTCTGAAACGATGAACAGTTCCATCTTCTAAAACGAGGAACTTCTCAAAATTCCACTTAACGTTTCCTGCTTTACCGCTGTCATCTTTGGTCTTCTTCAAGATCTGATATAGAGGATGAGTGTCTTTTCCATTTACTTTGACCTTCTCAGTCATAGGAAAGGTAACACCCCAGGTGGTTGAACAATATTCGGAAATGTCAGATGAGTCTTTGAGTTCCTGCAAGAAAGAATTTGAAGGTAACCCAAGAACAGTGAACCCTTTAGGGCCATACTTTTTCTGCATTTCTTCTAGAGCTTCATACTGTGGAGACAAACCACACCTGGAAGCAACATTCACCACTAGTGTCACCTTTTTAGCAACAGTTCCAAAAGTGGTCATCGTGCCATTTAGCAAGGTCAGTTCGGTATTTTTAAGATCCATATTACGAAAGCATAACATTTGGACAAGAAATCGACATTTCAACTTTGACCGAAATTCCCTCACGTATTATGGACCCAGAAAGAAACATTGGAACAAGGGGGGCACATTGTTAAAAAAAATCTCAGCGGTGGTTTCGAGTGGCATTTTCATTCTTATAAACCCTTTGCAGGCCTTTGCAGCAACAAACTCGATAGATTGCACTTCACGAGCAACAGACTCTTACTTTTGTGTGAGCAGTTTTGGATACACAGGAACAGATCCATATAATGTTGACAGGTTTGTTTTACCCGGTCCGGATGGCCACAAACACTCTTGCACATCTTTTGCTGCATACACATTAGCGATGTTCAACCCTCCAATGCCAGCGATCTCGCATTTTAATGCTGCCAGAAGTTGGGCAGTGGACGCACTTAAGGTAGGAGCTACTGTCGGACATGTTCCACATCCTGGAGATATTGCACAGTGGGGTAAACCTTCTGACCTTTCTGAAGGTCACGTTGCATACGTGCAGGAAATAAAACTAGATACGTTTGGAAACGTGAATGCCATAGTGATTTCTGAGGACAATGGCGGACTGAGAATTACCCGTAGAAAAACTATCTACCTATCTGACACAACGACAACTAGCAATTATTTGTACTGGCCAGACAACTTTATCTCTTTCCCTGTCTACACGGGAGGTGGAGGCGGTAGACCTCCGGTAGCACTTATATCAACACCGGGAAATAACTAACCATGACTAAATTTATCTCCTTCCTTCTCGCTTTGTCCTGTGTGCTGGCAATACCAAAGAGCTCAATCGCTCTTACTAACACCCCTAACCAGGTTGTCATTACAAATGAACGATCTCCCCTGCTATCTGCAATTCCTAAAACTATTGTGATCACCAAGCATGAATCCGAGGAGATTGCGAAAGCTCAGCGATTTGTTTACAGCGAGATAAAGACTGAGATTGAACATCAGAAGTCTCTCGGTGCAACGAAACTTACTAAGACGTTTATTAGTGAAGACAATTATTCATATCCGGACTGGAAAGAATATGTCCCTGAGATTAGACAGTATGTAATCAAAGGTTTTGCAGAAGATGGGAAATTAGTCCGAACCAGCGCGCCGCTTGCATCAGACCTGCCAAATTTAGCAAGTCGCTTAGTCTACTTGGAGCAAAACGAGTGCATTTTACGTGACTTTTCTCTCTTCGATTTAGACACCTGGTTTACCCCTAAATGCCACATTAAATTTGAATCGAAGAGCGATTACATTCGAGCTTCATTACGAACTGCGATTGCCATGTCAGGGCTAGGGCCATGGGCTTTAGGTCAGACCCCATACGAACAGATGCAGGATTGTTTTAATAACAAATACTCGTTCACAGTTAAGTCAGGATATTTTTCTTGCCCACAAAATGTTAGATTTTGGCCGGAACCTTCCTCTACAAGCTTTCCTTTGATTCTAAAAACATACAAAGGCGGCTACGTCATTAAAATCGACGTAAAAACAAGATCCGCAACTATGACGTATTACGCTCCAAACTTCGTTGAGGTTGCCAGACATGCTTTTTGGAGTAAAGGTTCGTCAGTAATTAACTTCGGCTAGCATCCAAGGCTTAGATATCCGGACTAGTCTGGAATTGAAAACCTTTAGGAGATCTGATGGAACTGAAAGACAAAGTCATTGTTGTTACTGGTGCTGGTAGCGGTATGGGGCGAGAGATATCCCTCGAACTAGCCAGAAGGAAAGCTAAAGTAGCGCTGGTGGATTTCAGAGCAGAAACTCTTAAGGAAACAGCAGATTTGGTCACCAAGCTGGGCGGAACCTGTTCCACACATATCCTTGACGTCTCCGACAGCGCAGCTGTCACACTGCTTCCAAAAGCTGTCATCAAGGCTTTAGGTGAAGTTGACGCTTTGGTAAACAATGCGGGAATTATTCAACCTTTTGTGAAAGTCAATGCCTTGGACATGAAAGATGCATTGCATGTGATGAATGTTAACTTCACTGGCCCGTTGATGCTAACCAAAGCTTTCTTACCAGGATTACTTAGCCGACCTTCAGCACACATCCTAAATGTTTCCTCGATGGGTGCATACTCACCCGTTCCAGGTCAAAGCGTTTATGGTGCTTCTAAAGCGGCTATCAAACTTTTCACTGAAGGGCTTAGATCAGAACTCCTAAGCACCAACGTTGGTGTCACAGTAGTTTTCCCAGGTGCAATCGAAACAAACATTGCAGCTAATTCAGGCATGACTAACATGGGCTCTGACGCCGATGCAAGCAGTTTCCCGACCACCAAAGCTAATGTCGCAGCCAAGTTGATGGTTGATGCTATTGAAAAGAACATTCCTCGGGTAGTGATCGGCAAAGATGCCAAGACCATGGACTTGCTCTCAAGAATCAGCCCGCTTTATGCAGCTAAGGTCATCTATAAGCAGATGGCTTCGCTTCTAAAGTAATTTACTTTTTGAGTTTTGCAACTACGAACGAAGTTGAACCTGCAACCAGAAGCAATAGGGCCAGGGTCAGCGGAAGTGTTCCATCGAATCCGGTGTCAGCAAGACCAGTGCCCTTGTCTTTGATTGCTCCCGCTGGAATAGCATCTGGATCAGTTCCGGTTATGTTATCGAAGGTGACAACCGTGGTTGAGAATTCAGCAGGAGTTGTGTTGAACTCAACTAGATATGGGTTAGTTCTTGCACACTCAAGGTCATTCCAGTCACCCATCACTCCATCCCAGTTGGTAACTGCACAACCTTCGATTTCAGACCAGTTATTAGGTTCTGTGTTTGCCCAAGAACTAAATAGGCCGTCGACCGCTGTTGGCGATTCAAGTGTTGTTGAGAAGTTAGTGCCAACCTCTGGTCCGTCACCCCAATAGTATTCGCCAATGATCTGAGGGTCATAGCTTATGGTTGGTTTACCTGCTGCAGTTAGTGCTGCGTTTACATAAGTTTGGTCATCAGTTGCACCAATCCAAACATCTGCAGCACCAGATTTGGTTGCCACGAAAGTGTTCTCTTCGGCACTTGTAATGTTCGCGAGGTAACCATGTTCACCTTCGAATGTCATTGCATTAGCAGCAGTCTTGGCAGCAGACCAGCTCAAGGGATTTGAAACATATTGGTAGGTGTGTCCAGTAACTGGGTCATAAGTGGTGCCAGTCTTGGCTTCGCCAACTTGAATTTTTAGACCGAGTGTGGTCATGGTTGATGAATCTCCAGGTGCAGTCCAAGTAACACCATTTTCCATGATGTTCACAACATGTGACTTCGTTCCATGGATTGATATTTCTGTTTGGTCAGAAAGAGAACTAAAGCCTGGGTTCAACACCAAATCTGAATTAGGGTCGGTCACAGTCAGTGTTCCAGAGTTCACGACCAGATCAACATTAAGCGAAGCAAAACTAAATCCAGTCAGAAAAACTGCAACAGGAACGGTCTCACCACCGGCAACTTTGTCATTCGGCAGATCTACCGCTACTGAACTTGTTGCGTGTGCAGGCGCTGCGAAAGTCAGACTCAATGGAGCTAAAGCTAAAGTAAGGGCTGCTAATTTAGTGATTTTCATCTTCTTTTGGATTCTTTCTGGACTCATTCCAGATACAACTCTAGCCTTGGATTTGTCTCGAGAACAGGGTTTGAGTTGGCGTGGGATGGCTAGTTACTTGAGGTTTGGATTTAGTAGCACGCTGCGCTAGAAGGCCCGAGCCTAAACGCACGATTAGTCTCACAGGAATTTACCTTTGAGGAGTGGGTGAAATGCACTTCTATCCAGGCAATGTGAAAGTAAGCCAGTTGCTAGCTTTTGTATGCTTTTCGGGGCACATTCCAAACTATTGGTGACCAATACTCACTTTCGCCACCCTTTGGGAACATTAGCCCCTAGTCTTGAGATATAACCTAAAAATGAACGGGGAATCTAAATGAATCGCAGAATGCTAGTAATAATCGGTGCCATTGCAGTTGTATTTGTAATTGGCGTTGTCGGTGCTTCAACAATCAACATCGCAGGATCAGATAATGCACCTGGCGAAGGTAAAACAGTTGCTAACTGTGTTACCGACCTAACAATCAAGACTCCGGTTGACACCAGTGTTCATGACGCAAACCAAATCAAGGTTATGAACATCAGCGGTGCTTTGGCTCCCTGTGTTGGTGAAACTCTTCGAGCTGAAGTTGATCTAGAAAACGGATCACATGTTTGGGCAATTTTCAAGATCACAACAGCAATGACGACTTTATCGCTGAACTTCAATGCAACCACAGGTGATTTCTATGACACCAAGCCAACCGTAACCAACGGCGACCTTGTTGTTGCTGGATCTCGCGTTGCACCAGTGCTCGTTAAAGACTTTGGAATGACCACTATCACTATCGCTAAAACCTGGCAGTAATCTTCATGGCCAACTATCAGCTGGCCAGTCGAAGACTTTTGCACGAGAGGGCTAGAGCACGTACCAGAAGACACTGGTACGAGTTTCTAGCCCTTTTGGCAGTCCTAGTAGCTTGGTATTTCACGTTAGCCCCCTCGTCTTTGAACGGGCCGATGACCTATGCGGTGGTTTCCGGTCATTCAATGGAACCAAGCCTTTACACCGGTGATCTTGTGATGGTTCAAAAGGAATCTTCATACAAAGTTGGCGACACTGTTCTAACTGAAGTAATGGGTGGGATGGTCATTCACCGTGTCGTTTGGATATCTAGTGCCAATGTAAAAACGCAGGGCATCAACAATGACTTTGTGGACACTTGGACACTGCCGCTAAGTGCCATTAAAGGTAAGCAAGTTTTTGTCTTCAAACAACTTGGAACTTACTTTGTATTACTTAGAACTAACCCACTTGTTTTTGGCCTCTTAGCCTCTGGCTTAGGCGCTTTACTTTTAGTCGATCCAAGAAGAAAGAAATACAGCAAAAGACTCATAGAAATTCTTGAATCAGCGGACCACGAAGTCGCAAAAAAAACCAAAACCTATCTAAACAAGGTTTTAGTTGGTCTCTACGTTTTAGCTGGTGGTTCTTTGGTTTCTACTGGAATACTTTTAGCCAATCACACAAAATTTTTCCCTAGAGTCCTTCTAAGTCTTTCCGGTGTGGCGGTGTCTATCGTAGCCTTCGAGTTGGTTGGAAACTGGCTAGCTTCTGCTAAAGATTTAGATGAACCGGATCGCTCAATGGCCATTTTTGGAAGCCATCTATACAGAATCAAAAGCGAGGTTCAAATACCTGGACCCACTCAACCAGTTGCTACGGCTTCGGAACTTCTGACTTACTCTGAAATTGGAAAAACGCCAATCTTGCATATAGTCAGTGAAGATAATCTCATCCATAGATTTATAGTTGTCACCGATAGCTTGAACTATGCCTATACCGTGGACCTTTCCAAGGAAACTAATTCCAAAGGTAGGCATAAGAAATGAATACTCGACGCGCTTACCTTTACCTTGTTTTGGCTTTGATTTTTGTGTTCAATCTAGCAGCAGCGTCAATAATCCACCTAGTTAATTCAGATGAAGAACCATGGGAAAAGAATTTTCCAGGGCAATGCGCTCACCCGGTCGTTAGCGTCGTCTACGAGAACCCAAATGTTTCCAACCCCAAGGTAATTGAGGTTGATCTAGCCGGCGATTTCTCTAACTGTGTTGGCTCTCAAGTACTCGTCACCACATATAAGACCGGAAAAGTTTATAGCTACGGGGTTGCTGAAGTTTCGGCTAATCAGACTCAGATACAAATCAGCTTCATAAAACACGGTGGAGAGTTCTATCAGAAATTCCCAGCAGTCGTTAATAATCGCCTTGTTTCTCAAGGGCCAACAGCACCTTCCAGTAATTCAATCGACCCTGCGCAAATAACTACAGTCTTCGCTTGGACTTGGAACTAAGAACCAGACTCTCCAGTCTCACCCTGCTTACCAGTTTCCCCAGTAGAACCTTGAGATCCTGTTGCGCCAGTTGCTCCTGTATCTCCAGTAGCACCAATACTTCCTTGAGAACCTGTAGCACCAGTTGCTCCCGTCTCTCCAGTAGCACCAATACTTCCTTGAGAACCTGTAGCTCCTGTTTTACCAGCAGTTCCCTGGGGGCCTGTAGCACCAGCTAGCCCCCGTGGACCTGTTGCACCAGTTTTACCGATGGTCAGGTGTCTTGGTCTAAGAATGTCCCAAAGGTAGACAAGGAAAATAGGTAAAACGATGTCACTCAGAACAAAGATTGGGTATTGGATTAGGTAACCGGTATACCAAACACCTTTCTGAAGATAGAGGGTTACATGTGTTGCGATAAGCGAAACTGGCCACACTAAAGCGATAAGAGGAAGAAACTTTATTAGCGTAAAACGTCCAGAGCTATAGCGCATCAAGATTATGGCTGGTCCTAGTAATAGAAGTATCCAACCAATTGAAGAAACGGTTAACTCGATTGCCCTTACCGGATCACCTTCAGCCATCGGGTTGAACAAAAAGAACCTAGGGAAATTCATCACAAGCAATGCCATAAAGATTGAAATGAATAGCCCTATGCCTCCAATGGATAGCTGATGACTTATTTTTGAGTGCTCCTCTTGAGGCGCAATCCGAACATCGATCATTTGGTTCAACTTTCTTCCTAGTTAACTTGTAAAACTCTTACTGCCATTTTTTAGCAATAGTGATGGTGGTTCTTCCAAATTCTTGAACTGAAACTGGCGGAACCTGCATACCTATTGAAACTAAATTACCGTCAACGACTTTTGGCTTCGTGTCGTAGAAATCTCCAGTAACGAGATCGAAGTGGAAAATAACTTCAGTTGTGTTAGAAGGTATTTTGAATACAGCCCAAACATAACCGCCACGCTCTAAAGCAACTCTTGCTCTGAGGGTTTCACCTGCACATTTGGATAGGTCACCAGATATTTGAACAGAGCTAACAGTGTCTTCAGCCGCATTTGAAGTATCAACAGGTGTTGTGATTAGTAGCTGAGAAACACAAGTCGCTTCAGCAACACCTTCGCCTGGAGAGTTATTAGAACCGTCTATACCGCTTGATCCAGGAGGTCCCTGAGGACCAGTTGGACCCATTGGTCCAGTGGCTCCTGTTGCTCCTGTTGCGCCAGTATCACCTTTAGGACCTTGTGGGCCAGGCACAAGAACTGAACCCAAAAGACCCTGTGGACCTGTTGCACCCTCATCGCTCAAATCCGGGGTTTGCGTGCCACCTTGTGGGCCAATTGCAACTTGAATAGGTCCAGGCGGACCAGCAATGTCTGTTGGCAATGATACGACTCTAGTAAAGCCAGTGAGGAGCATGAAGAGAACAAAGGAAACCACAATAGTTATGGAGGTAACCAAAGAGGTCTTCACTACTGCATCAGGCAGCGGTCCAGTAGGAATACCATCTGGCAGTTCATTAGTTTGGCTCACACCTTGAGCCTATTCCCCTATTGGAACATGTTTCTACCACATCCTCGACTAGTCCAGATTCCTAAATCCCCCGATTGCCACCCAATAACCTGCATGGTCAGTCGTTGAATGAACTCTTTGTTAGATTTAACCTAAGCCTGAATCCAAATAAGGCCTTATCGGAATAGGTAGTTGGCATGAGGGTAATTCATCAATCCCCTAGCCCCAGCAAATCCTCTGTGAACATCACATTTGCATCAGGAACCACAAAAGATCTGTGGATTGAATCAAATGTAGAACTGGACAGAAAAGCTGATGCATGGCTCTATCTTCTATTGCCTGTTGCAATGCAACTTGGTGAGGATTTAGAGATTCAAGGAAAACTCTCTAAGTCAGCTGTTGATTCTTTCTATACCGCCAAGAAAGAATTACTGCGTGGTCATCCTAAGATGACTGACATTGAACTTATCTACTCTGAACCTCTTCTAGAGAATATTTCAAGTAAAAGACAAGTTGGACTTTTCTACTCCGGAGGAGTTGATTCTACATATGCAGCCGAAACACTTGCTGATGTGAGCGCACTGGTTAGCGTCTGGGGTTTTGACATTCCAATCAAAAATGAAAGACATTGGCAACTTAGCTTGGAACTGATAGAGCCTTATGCAAAGAGCCTAAACAGAGATCTAATTCAGGTTAGAACAAACATAAGGGAACTAACCAATGGCTTATTAGAGTGGGGTGGCGATTACCACGGAACTGCGCTATCTGGTATCGCGACAGCGCTAGCAAATCAACTTGAGAAAGTTTATGTAGCCGCAGGCTTTGTTAGGCAATCACCTAACTGGGGTCACTCACCCATTCTTTACAACGCATACAGCACAGCATCTCTTTCGATAGAGGAAACCGATCCAGTAAAACGTATTGCTAAAGCTCAGTATCTTGCTAACAATCCAAGGACTCTAACTATCAGAGCCTGTTATCGCAACATGCATGGCAAAGCTAACTGCGGTGTGTGTAAAAAGTGCATCAGAACGAGGCTTGAGTTTGACTTAGTGAAAGCTAGATATCGACCACCAGGTTTAGAACAAAGACCTAGCGCTAAAGAAATACTTAGTAGCAAGATGACGAACTGGGATTATCTTTTTTACCTTGAAGCAATCAATTGGGCTAAAACCAACTCCTATAAAGGAACATTGAAACCGCTATTAGTTGCCTCCTTGACTCGTCTAAAGAACAAACTCAGAGGTTAAAGATAAAGGGCTGGAAGACCAGCCCTAAATCTTTCTAAAACTATTTCATTCTGCGCGATAGAACAAATGAAGCTGACCCAACTAACAGCAATACAACTGAAAGCATCAGTGGAAGCAGCACGCTCGAGCCAGTTTCCGCAAGATCTTCTGCAGTTCCACCTTTATCTCCCTTACCAGATCCTGGATCCCATGTTGGTGGGACGGTTGGTGCGGTCGCAAAACTAAATGTTACGTCTTTGAAGCCAGGCAACCACAACTCCGTGACTTCAGCAGCGCTTGCCCTGACTACACAATCACCGATTGAAGCGTAAGTAATAACACCTGTATTAGGATCAACAGTGCAACCTGATGTTCCTGCATCAACAACAGAATAAGTAACTACACCAGTTCCATTAGAGGTTGCACCAGCATCAGGAACAAGCTCAGTGCTGCTGTCCTGACCTGAAGTATTAGTTGGATTCCAAGTAACAACTTGAGTTTCAGCTGGAGCTGTGTAGATGTTCTTGACGAGGACCATGTCATCTGTAGGTTTTGCTTCTTTGGTTGCAACAGTCAGATTGTCCATCTCAAAGTTATTTCCAGTGAAACGCACCTTAGAAACCGAAATGGTTCCAGAAACATAAAGGTTTAGGTATACCCAAGGCTCATTAGCATAAGTTGCCACGTTGTAATCAAAAACTGGGTTTGCAACAGTTCCGGTATAGGCGGCTTCACCACGGTAGTAACGCTTAGTTAGATAAGTTCCACCGCCAACATTGGTGACAGTTCTGGTATCTGCGTTATTCACCAAGCTATTTGCACCAAGGAAAGTAATAACGTCATTCACATTGAATGATGTGATGACGTTGCCAGTTGAATCAAGGAAGTCAACGTTATTACCGTTACTGCCCATCATCCACCAGAAGCCAACGTATTTGACATCGTTCTCGAAAGTAAAAGTGGTGTTAGTTGTTTTGTTAACAAAACTTGAATATGGAACACCAATAGCAGGAACACTACTTCCCGTTGAAGTTCCAGACCCGATTCCGATAGTGCAGGCACCGGTTGGATAAGTGACGGTAGCAAAACCAGGGATGCTAGTTGGGCAGGCAACAGATGTTCCAACCGCTGCTCCGTTTGCATAATCATTGAAAGTTTCGGTAACAGCCCCATCGGTCACGGCAGATCCAGTAACAAAAGGTGCCGAGAAGTAAAGAGAAATCGAGTCTCCAGGAGCAGCCTGAGCTGAGAAGTTGCTAGCAACAACGCTTAGTAACAATAGAGATGATGCAACACAGACCTTAAGGATTTTCATTCAATTAGTCTAATGAACCTGAGAAGTCAGTGAGATTAGAGGACCTTCCTCACGATGCTGGATTTTAGATACATAGACCCAAAACCATCTACCTTGGCGTCAATGTCATGACCATCGGTTGCTGAAATAAGACGAATGTTACGAACTTTGGTACCAACCTTGATTGAGGTGGAAGATCCTTTCACCTTTAGATCCTTGATGATTGTGACTGTATCCCCATCTTGAAGAACATTGCCAACCGCATCTTTAACCACAACTTCAGCCTCAGTATCATCCTGCACCTCTAAGGACCACTCATGAGCACACTCAGGACAAACCAAAAGTGGGTCCATTTCATAGGTGTAGACACTGCCGCAAGAAGGACAAGGAGGTAATACTTCAGCCATTTTAGGCTCCTAAAACTAACAAGAGAGCGCCCTCGGCAGGAATCGAACGTGCGACCAAGAGATTAGAAGATTTCATTGCTGAAGTAGATTCTAGTATCTGGCAATCAAGGTGCCTTTAAGTACCTTGTTCATCTCAAGAAATGCTTTCTTGTATGACTCGGTTGATCCGTGGATAAACACTGCCCATCCATCACCGTAAATGAGGTATTTGCCAAATTCTTGCGTTGAGGGAGATTTTGCAGCCATTCTCAAAATGTCGAGATCCGAAGTCACTTCCATGATGTATTCGCCGGCTTTAACTCCGGGGATTCCGCTAGCCGCTTCGCAACTATTCGTGGCTCCTTCTCCTGCGACTAAGAGATTCGAGTCAACACAAAAGCTAGGATTTGCTGATGCGAGAGCATCAAGTTCGGTAGTTTTCTTGTGGAAAGTGCTGGTCATTCGTTCCGGAAGTTTGAGGCCTGCATCTAAAAAGCAAGTGCTAAGCCTAGTCAAACAGTCGTTTATGTTTTCAGTACTCGCAGCCAATACTTGGGAGCCAGAATCAGATTGACCAAGGCCAGGGTATTTAATAACCTTAGATGTTCCCGCTATGCAACTATCCTCCGCAATCATGAGGAGTCCAAATTGACCGTAGGTTCCGAAGGTGCTCCAGCTATCGCCATAAGAACCAAAGTCATTGTTCACAGCAGACTGAAATGACTGGTATCCATAAAGGTAACAAGAGTCTGTAGAGCTAAAAACAACCTTAGAGTTGTTTACTTGGTCTTTGGCTTGGGAGCTTTTAACCCAGTTTGAAGCCGGGTAAGCCTGTTGTAGCGCCAAAAGCAGGTCCCCAAAAGATTTGTGAGGGCCCTCGTAGGCTGCTGGCTTTGATGAAGGGGTTGGAATCACCGCCGGCTCACTGCTGTGATTAGTTTGAGACGTTGAGGAACTTGGTGATTGCTTCGGCGATCCAATGTTTTCACCTTGCGAGCAGGAACTGAGGAAAAGAGCAGCTGTGATGGTAATAACTACAGCCAGAGGTTTGATTTTCATAAGGTCAACCAATCTTTCCGTTTGCAAAGATGTTTGGCGCCCTCGGCAGGAATCGAACCTGCGACCAAGAGATTAGAAGGCTCTTGCTCTATCCACTGAGCTACGAAGGCATTACTTTCTCATTTTAGACCATTTGGATTGACATCGAGGAGTTATTAACGATTGCATAACTGTAAAACCATGATTTAGACATGTT
>CANGBK010000016.1 GCA_947452235.1 Micrococcales bacterium | reverse complement strand
TTTAACGCTACCCGAATAATCTAGAACTCAGCTGCAACCAGTTCAGCAATTTCATAAGTGTTTAGAGCAGCGCCTTTACGCAGGTTATCTCCAACTACAAACAAATCAATGGAGTTAGGGAAATCCAAAGATGAGCGAACACGACCAACAAAGGTTGGATCCTGACCAGCAACCATGTTTGGCATAGGCCAAAGGCCATTAGCAGGGTCATCAACTAGCTTGATGGTTGGCTCTTCCTCAAGCGCTTTGTGAACCTCAGCCACGGTAATCGGATTAGCGAAGGTTGCGTGGACTGCCAGTGAGTGAGAAACCAGCACTGGAACACGAACACAAGTAACCGCAACCTTCAGATCTGGGATACCTAGAATCTTTCTAGATTCGTTTCTAACCTTCATCTCCTCAGATGAGAAACCCTCTTCCTTTAAAGAACCAGCAAAAGGAATCAGGTTCATGACAACAGGATCAGTGAAAGGGGACTCATCAAGGGGTAATCCCTTAGATTCCAGAGTATGCAAGATATCGCCACTTTGTTCACCAGCACCAGAACCAGAAACAGCGGTGATCTCCTCACGCAAACGAGCAATACCTGAAACCCCAGCACCTGAAACAGCCTGGTAGCTTGCAACAACAAGTTCTTTTAGTTCCCAACCTCTGTGTAGTGCTCCCATAGCAGCCATCATGGTTAGTGTGGTGCAGTTCGGGTTAGAGATAATTCCCTTAGGCCTGTTCTGGGCTTGTTCAGGGTTAACTTCAGGAACAACCAGTGGAACTTCAGGATCCATACGGAAAGCACTCGAGTTATCAACCACAACAGCGCCACGGCTAGCTGCTATTGGTGCCCAAACTTCTGAAACCTCATCAGGAACATCAAACATTGCAATGTCAATACCATCGAAAGCTTCTTCACTTAGAGCAACAACAGTTAGCTCCTCACCGTGAACAGTTAGCTTCTTACCCGCAGATCTAGCTGAAGCAATAAGTCTGATTTCACCCCAGATATTTTCACGGTTATTGATGATATCAATCATCACTGTTCCAACAGCTCCTGTTGCTCCAACTAGAGCGAGGTTTGGCTTAGACATTTATCTACCTGTTCCTGCATAAACGATGGCTTCGTTATCGCCATCTAGATCAAAGGCCTTGTGAACTGCTCTAGCGGCATCATCAACCTGGTCAAGGCTAGTAATAACGGATATACGAATCTCCGAAGTTGAAATCATTTCAACGTTGATGCCAGCTTCAGCTAAAGCTCTAAACAAAATAGCTGACACACCAGAGTGGGTTCTCATACCTGCACCAACGACACTCAATTTACCGATCTGCTCATCGCTTTCGAGTTCACGGTAACTAAGCACACCACGGTTTTGAGCAAGTGCATCCAAGACCTTCTTCAAGTCACCTTTAGGCAAAGTGAAAGTAATGTCGCTAACCGCATCGGTAACATCTGAACCAGTTGGAGTGTTCTGAACAATCATGTCGATGTTTGCCCCAGCTTCAGCAACAGTGGTAAACACCGCTGCTGCCTTGCCTGGAATATCTGGAATACCAATAACAGTGATCTTGGCTTGAGACTTATCGGTGGCAACACCTGATACGACTGACTCTTCCATTTGATTAACTCCGTCTTCATCAGAGAGAACAATAGTTCCCGGATCATTACTGAAAGTTGATCTAACCCTCAAATCAACCTTGTGTCTTCTTGCAAACTCAACAGCACGAATGTGAAGAATCTTTGCTCCAGCAGCAGCTAGCTCAAGCATTGATTCAACATCGATAACATCTAGCTTTTGTGCTGTTGGAACAACACGAGGGTCAGCTGTATAAACACCATCCACATCGCTATAGATTTCACAAACATCAGCATTCAGTGCAGCCGCTAAAGCAACTGCTGTAGTGTCTGAACCTCCACGACCTAAAGTTGTGATGTCTTTGGAGTCCCTATTAAAACCTTGGAAACCAGCAACGATGGCAATATTGCCTCCATCCAAAGCTTCAGCAACACGATCAGGTGTTACCTCGGCAATGCGAGCATTACCGTGAACTTCATCGGTAATGATTCCAGCTTGAGAACCGGTGAAAGATAGAGATTTTGCTCCCAGGTCATTGATAGCCATGGAAAGCAAAGCCATTGATATACGCTCACCTGCGGTGAGAAGCATATCTAGTTCGCGACCTTCGGGATTGGTTGAAACCTGATTTGCTAAATCAAGAAGCTCGTCGGTGGTGTCCCCCATGGCTGAAACAACAACACAAACCTGGTTACCAGCGTTTTGAGTGTCGATGATACGCCTAGCGACATGCTTGATTTTCTCGGCATCGCCGACAGACGAGCCGCCATACTTTTGGACTACTAGCGCCAATTAACTGCTCCTGGGTTGGAGAAAATGGGGGTTTCGACGATGAATAATCTAAGTTTAGCCAAATAACCTAGTTACCGCTAACAATCCTTCGGCCTTCAAAGGCTCTTCCCAGAGTGACTTCATCGGCATACTCCAGATCCCCACCAACCGGTAAACCACTGGCCAAACGGCTAACCGTAATACCTAAAGGAGCCAGCATGCGGGTCAGATAGGTCGCCGTCGCCTCACCTTCAAGGTTTGGATCGGTAGCGATGATGACCTCCTTGATTTCAGGGTCATTTAGTCTTGCCATCAGCTCACGAATACGCAGGTTCTCAGGACCAATGCCATCAATAGGGCTTATTGCTCCACCTAGTACGTGATAGAAACCTCTAAATTCACGAGTCTTCTCAATAGCTTGAACATCTTTCGACTCTTCAACCACACAGATAGCTTCTTTGGTTCTTCTAGGGTCACGACAGATGTTACAGAGTTCATGCTCAGAAACGTTGCCACAGGTAGCACAAAAACGTACTCGTTCACGCACTTCGAGAAGAATCTTAGCTAGCGCTTCAGCCTGATCATCATCAGCTTGAACTAGGTAGAAAGCTATACGTTGAGCAGACTTAGGTCCGACTCCAGGCAATCTAGATAAAGCATCGATTAGATCCTGAACAACACCTTCATACATTTATTTGTCGTCCTCAACCGGGGCAGCACCTAGCAGATCACGCAAAACAGCATCGCCCACCTGAGCATCCTCATCAACCAGCTTGTTGCGCTTCTCATTGATAGTAGCTTCAGGCTTCACTTCAGCTTTTTCTTCTTCTTTAAGCTCAGCCTTGGTTTCTTGAACAATCGGAATAGCTTCAGTTACCATCTGTGGTGCTGCAGCTGTTGCTGCGCGGTATTTAACTCTGATACCCAAAACATCATTGATAGCACGACGTAAAACTTCAGAAGGTGAATTCGTTCCACCACTTCTAAACATTTCTTTGTCTGTTTCATTAGCAAACAACAAATCAATAACTTCACCATCAAAAGCCACTGGCTTCTGAGGCAAAACAACCTGCCAAGCAGATCTAGAAATAGTTGCCAACTTGCTCAACACATCTCCCCAAGCGTTCTGCAATTCAGCGAAAGAAACCGGGTTCATCTGAACCGGGGCTTGAGAAACAACTGGAAGCGAAGATGTCACTGGTGTAGAAGCTGCAGGAGCAGCTGGAGCGTTTCCGCCTAAACCAATGCGACGTTCCAGTCTTTCAATACGTGCCAGAGAACCATTTTCTGACTGGTCTTGAGATGGAACTAAAATCTTGGCAGCCATAAGCTCTAGCTGCAACTTGGGGCTGGTTGCCCCATTCATGCGAGTCAAACCTTCAGCAATAACATCGGCCGCATAGTTCAGTTCAGCTCGACCAAACTTCTCAACCTGTAATCTCATTCGATCAAGCTGATCTGAAGGAAGGTCCCGTAGAACGTTCTTGGCAGCTAAACCAACAGAACCAACAACAATCAAATCTCTGATTCGTTCAAGCAAATCTTCAACAAAACGGTGCGGGTCTTGACCTGACTGAATCACCTTGTCAACCGAAGAGAACACAGCTGCTGAATTACCTTCAGCAAACGCATCAATAACCAAATCAAGCAGTGCTGAATCTGTGTAACCGAGAAGACCAACAGCACGCTCATAGGTCACCTTGTTACCATCAGAACCTGCAATTAGCTGGTCCAGAAGTGAAAGGCTGTCTCGAACAGATCCTCCACCTGAACGAACAACCACGCTTAGAACACCTTCTTCAACGTTCACATTCTCACTGGCACACATCTGCTGTAAATATTCAAGCATTTGTGCTGGTGGAACCAAACGGAAAGGATAGTGGTGAGTTCTTGAACGAATAGTCGAGATAACTTTTTCAGGTTCAGTTGTTGCAAAGATGAACTTCACATGGGCTGGTGGCTCTTCAACAACTTTTAGCAAAGCATTGAAACCATCTTTAGTAACCATGTGAGCCTCATCAAGAATGAAGATCTTGAAACGGTCTCTCGTTGGTGCAAAAGCAATACGTTCACGAAGCTCTCTAGCATCCTCAACCTTGTTGTGGCTAGCAGCATCAATTTCAATAACATCCAGAGAACCTGAGCCATCTCGAGATAACTCAAGACATGACGGACAAACACCACAAGGAGTATCGGTTGGTCCTTCAGCACAGTTCAAACAACGGGCAAGAATACGAGCAGAGGTTGTCTTACCGCAACCTCTAGGACCACTAAACAAATAGGCGTGATTAACGCGATCGCTCCTCAGAGCTGCCATTAAAGGTATGGTTACCTGAGTCTGCCCAATGAGTTCAGCGAACGACTCTGGGCGATAACGACGGTATAAAGCAGTGGACACTCTTAGAGTTTAAGACCTTTTATAGGGAGATTGGGACGACCATTGATTTCAGTGGATGACATGCTAGGCTAATGGACATCGGGGGGAATTGTCCCCGCTTGGGGAGTTCTACAAGTTTCAGCCAAAATCCCTAAGTTCAATTGACCTTGCTTTTGGGCAGGAATAGGGGAATCGTTTTGAAAAAGAAAATCTTCAGCCTGGTGGCAATTGCTCTGTTGCTTTCTCTCATACCATTTCAGGCTTCAGTGCCGAGAATGTCTGAAAATACCTATGTCTTGGATTCAGCAAAATTCGTTGTAATTCAGTCTGGATCTCAAGTTTCTGTGCGTTTGGTAGACTTCGATCCCGATGCAATAGATACTGTTATGGTTGATGGTTTGGACATTCAGCCAGATTCTAACGGTGACTACAGTTTTGACATGGGGCAACAAATCGAATCTGAACTTATTCTCTCAAGCGTCTCTGCACACAGTGCCGTCTCAAATGACATTCTTCGACACATTGCCTCAAGAAGTTTTACAGTTAGAAATCTAGGAACCGCCGACGCAGCGATAGCTCAATCACTTAGCGCTACTAAAACGCGAATTAGATATCAAACATTCATAGGAAGTAGTTACGTTAGCGCTCCAGACGTTTGCTTCGGGAGCTACATAAACATTCCTGGAATCACGCACTTCAACGGTAATAATAGAACTTGGGATGCAGATTCTGACTCGTATAAGACAAGGTTTGACAGCATCATCACCTGGGGCGCAAACCCGTCAGTTAAGCCTGAACTTTCAATTGGTGAAACTGTTGCCTATATTGGGATTCCGCCTTTGGTAGCGCCCACTTTTAGAACCACTGCCTCATCAGAGAGTATGAAGCTGAATGCAACAGTAGTTTCTCCTGACTACGTAAGTTTTGGAATTAAGCAAAATGTTGCAAATCCCTTTTGCCTTGGTGCTGATGGAATAAATTTTGACTTGCATTTTTATGTAAGAAGAGATGGAGTTTACACGGTAACTGGAAATTACTTGCCTGTCCCCTACCATGAGGTCTACGCAAGAGACAACGTCGACACTTCATGGCGCCAAATTTATAGAGAGGGAGGCCCGTTTTTTGGTTGCTTCACTCCCTTTGTGGGCAACATCTGTGACGTTAACAATCTTGAGCAAAGAGCTGCGTTCTAATGAAGAGAGCATTTGTTTTAGTGACACTATTGCTGGCAAACTACGTAGTGGTTTCTTGTACAGGTCTTTTGTTTGCACTTCGACCTTGGGACTCTGCCGGCGCAGAATGGGTTTCACACCATGATCAGATTTATTTCTTCTATTTCATTGGTCTGCAGATTCCCGGTGTAGCCCCTTTTACGCTTTCTTGGGGCGAGCCAAGCATTGTGACCCTTGCCGAGAAGTTAGCATTCGGATTCTCTGTCTATTTGACTGTTGCAACTTTGAGGGGAATGAAAAAGAACGATTTGGCGAAGATTAGGAAATTTAGGCGTCCCACTCTTATTCTTGCTGTTTCAACAGTTGCATTTAGGTTGCTAAGTCCATTAGTTTCCCCCCAATCGATTTCTCACGAAGATTGGGGGCTTTATGATGTGCATAACCCGATGGTGGCGGTGTTGTGGGTAAATTTTGATTCAACAATAATTTTGACTTTGCTTTGTATCCAAATATTCGTAATTCGGAGTCCTAGAACTGCTGGTGAAAAAGAATAACCACAATTGTCTGTTGTTGAGTTCTAAGCTTGGCAAATTGCTGTGTAAAGACTCCCCGCGGACGATAACGGCGACATAAAGCAGTAGACACTCTTAGAGTTTAAGCCTTTTTAGAGCCTCCAAGGCTAATCTATTGACATCCTGTGAATCCTTGTAAAATGCAATCATAGGTACTGAGTTAGGGGGACCTTGAAGCAGTTCAGCCGGAAAGCAAAGAACGCTATATTGACTTACTTTCGTGGAACAATGAAACATTGTCGAGACTGCGGCTCAGAGTTCAGTGAAGATGATAACTGGTGTCGCACCTGCGGATCCAGGCGTAAGAAAAGAAGTTTCCTCACTCGTCTAATCGTCTTCAATGCCTGTGTGGGTGTGGTCTTGTTGCTTATTCTTGGAACACTCAAGTATCTAACAGAGCTTATAAACCCAGACTTGGTTGAACGAGCGATCGCAGGAGAATTCCCCTTATTTACTCTCTGGTTCTACGTTGGGGTAGGTTTCCTATCAAGCCTTATGCCTCTGATTCTCCTTAAGAGATTCTGGGATTTCTTGACTACCTAGAGTCAAAACTAATTTACGAAAGGAAAGCTATGAAATGTCAAAATTGCAATCGCGAAATGAATCCAAAAGATGAATTCTGCGGTGGTTGCGGATCGAAATCAATCGGCTTGCCCACTTCAGAAACTGACTCATGCCCTAGTTGCAGGAACGAAATGTCCGCGGACCAAACGCACTGTCAGAAATGTGGGAACAGTAGGAATGTGTTTGAAAGTGAAACCCTCAAACAAAGATCGGCTAGTTCTTCCAAGAGCTCAAGATTACCTGGCATAATTTTTGCCGCCATTGGCACAGTGATAGTAGGTTATGCCATTTGGAATTTTCAGACAACTGGAGAGACTCTAAGAACGGATAATAATCCGGGTATTGGCCTCCAAGATGTGGTCAGCGTCCCGATTGGAATCGTCGGGTTAATTATTTTGATAGCAGGCCTGTTCTCTCTGGGTGAATCATCAGAGAAAGCTTAGTTAGCCAAATATGTAAAGACTCCCCGCACACCCGCCAGAGCCCAGTTACCCTTGCTATCTTTCGATCCTGGGGGAGTTAGCCGAGGTGACGCCGCACGGGGAGTCCTAAACCAGTCTAAACCTTGTGAATAGCCTAAGAAATGGCTCTAAACCTATTTCTTGGCGGTCTTAGCCCGCTCTGCAACAACAGTGTCACGGATCTGCTTGGCTAGGTCCTTAGCGTTAGTTGTTGCATCCGCTTTAGTTCCCTCATGCCACTTAATAGCAACGCTGGCTGCAAGACCTGGAGCTAACTGGTCAAAATCTGCTCCAGAAATCATAGAGGTTTTATCGCGATTAGATACCGAGATATTCATAGTCACACCATTAGGGCCAAGTTCCAAATTCACAATCTTCTCTAGAGCGAACTCTCGAACCATGTTAGATCCGGCAAACACAATTCTTTGGTTAGTGAAAGTAGTGACACCTTGATCCAATGGTGTTGACTCTTCAGGGTTTCTTGTGGTCTGACCTTGCATCCCACCAACGTTGGCTCTGACTCGACCAAAAAGTGGGAAGCTAACTCCTCCATAACCACCTGAGTATGTTGAACCATTGCTGCGGTATTCACTCAAAATAGTCGAACTGATACGGGTGATGATCTTTTCATCTTTCTTAGTGATGAACACACCCTCCTCATCGTTGAATTTACCGGCAGCAAACTCCTCGAGTATCACCGCTTGGTTTTCTAGTTTGTTTAGGAAGTTAGTTTGCTTAGTTTTGTTTGAAGATACCCAGAAGAAGATGCAGAGTCCTAGAACCAGCAAAACTACTATCGCTACAACTGGCGATGAGCCACTGCCTGAAGTGCTCGTTGACGATTGTGAATTCAAGTTGCCAATAATCCCAACGAATGCCGCCAGCAGCAACACAATTACAGTTATTTGCCCTTTAGTTAGTTTCAAGATTTACCTTTCCCAAATTGATATCACTCTATTGCTAGCCCATGACAAAGCCGTCCCCAAATGGGTAAAAACTGGTGGTTTCTCAAACACCTAGCCCAAAGTAAACTAGTGAAGTCTGAAACTAGACACCCAGGAGAATTCGCCTAGTGGCCTATGGCGCCAGCTTGGAAAGTTGGTTGGGTGCAAGCCCTCGGGGGTTCGAATCCCCCATTCTCCGCGTTCCTCGAAAGAGGACTTTCGCAAATGAGACAGCGAAGCTAAGCCCCAGAGAGATCTGGGGCTTTTCGCTTAGGAACCTCCAGTAGATTGGTAACTAGAGGGGATGATTCTATGGCGACTGAACAAAGCCGCTCGCTCTTCACATATCTAGAAGTCGGGGCGACGGCCACACTTCTTCCCAAAGGTTATGACTACCTGCAAGCTAAACGAAACGTCGGCTTGGGGCAACACCTGTTTGAGGAATGCGGAAACACAATACTCAACTGGGGTGTTCAAAAAGGTGCGGGATTTCGTCTTGAGAATAATGAACCAGTTAAAAACAACGCGCAGAACCGTCTTGGGCTTCATTGGGGTCCATTTAAAACCTGGGCCGCATGCCAAGTCGTCTATGTAGTTGACGAACCCAATCGCAAGGGATTTGCCTATGGAACTTTACCGGGACATCCTGAGCGAGGTGAAGAGAGATTCATAGTTTCCATTGATGCAGTGGGCACAGTTACCTTTGAAATAACGGCTTTTTCTAAACCAGCCCGATGGTTCGCGAAACTTGGCAGTCCTACGCTTCGTTTCCTTCAACAACATGTGACCTGGAAGTATCTCGATGCGGTTCATCCACCAAAGATCAAGCGAAACATGGTTCTAGCAGCAATAAAGAGAACTTATGTGTCACCTGATAATGGCTCATGGGTGAAAACTGGTGGACAGAAGTCTCACTCACATTTCAAGTAAACAACTTTGCTTGCCACCATTCACATGCCGGAGCACAATGTCGTATAAGGGTGTTCGAATATTTCAACACTGTTCCGCCACTGATCAAAATCATTAATCGCCGAGCGTCTTGATCACCGACTTCCTCCAAGGAGGACTTTCGCAAATGAGACAGCGAAGCTTAATCCCCAGAGCAATCTGGGGGTTTTTGTTTTGTAAATAAATACGTTTTAGACGCGTCCTGAGATTATTAGAGCTAAGAACACCAGGTTCAAAGCGGTAACAACTACGGCGATTATTGTTGCCAAGACTCTAGTTGAGATGTGATTCTTGAACTCCCCCATTACTGATGCCTTTGAGGTGAGCTGGATCAGCGGGAATAAAGCGAAAGGAATACCAAACGAGAGGATTACCTGGCTCATAACAAGAGCCCAGCTAGCGTCATTAGCAAAGGCTAAAACCACTAGGCTCGGGGCAAGAGAAATAGCTCTACTGACTACTGGGTTTATCTTTACTCGAATTAGACCTTCAATGATTTCACCACCTGCATAGCCACCGATAGCAGTTGACGCTAAACCTGAAGCTAAAAGACCTACGGCAAAGGTAACTGCAATTGCAGGGCCAAGGGTGTTTATGAAAATCCCGTAAGCCTCATTGATGGTGTTGAGGTGTGAAACACCGAAAAGATTTATGGCGCCTACCAGAAGAATTGCAAGGTTCACAGCTCCTGCAACCGCCATAGCTATTCCAACATCCCAACGGGTTGCTGTGAGGAGTGTTTTGGTTGGAGTTTTAGTTTTATTGGAACCAAATCTGTCTCTAGTTAATGCCGAGTGTGAGTAGATAGCGTGAGGCATGATCGTTGCACCAAAAATACCAACAGCAATTAGGAGTGCATGGGATGAGGTGATTTGCGGGACTAGACCACCTAAGAACTTATTACCATCTGGTGCATTAATGAAAAGGCCGGCAACAAAACCAACACAAGTTGTTGCAACCAGGAAGATGATGATGGTTTGGAACGAGAGCATCCCTTGCTGTGATTTAGGGCGAACAATGATCAAGGCTATGGTGCTGGTAATAACTCCTCCAACAAATAGTGGAAGATTGAACAAAAGTTGCAAAGCTAATGCTCCACCCAAGACTTCAGCCAAGTCGGTTGCCATCGCAACTAGTTCAGCTTGAACCCAGAATGCTAAACGTGCTCCACGTGATTTGAATCTTTCACCCAATAAGACAGGCAAACTCTTGCCGGTTACGATTCCTAGTTTTGCGGAAAGATATTGAACCAGTGAAGCTGCAACGTTTGCCGCGATGATTACCCAAAGCAGTTGATAACCAAAACTAGATCCAGCCGTTAGGTTGGTCGCCACATTCCCCGGATCAAGGTATGCCACACCAGCCATCATGGCTGGGCCTAAGAGGCGTAGCGGATTTGGCTTAAGACGAGGCATTACTAAAGCCTAAAACTTCTAAGGGTGTTATTTGCCTTAAAGCCGGAAACTACACTTGCCTTATGGCTAACCCAAACCAACTAGTTGAACTAAAGATAGCTGGACGCTATCGGAAGATACCGGTTTGGGCTACCAACCTAGATTTTGAGGTTAGGCCTGGTCAGAAATTCGATGAGCGGGCTTGGGTTTACTGGAAGCCAGTGTTAGTGCTACTAAACAAGGTTGCCAAAGACGAGAAGCTCAAAATCAACTGGGTTAGGGTTCATTCACACTTCGGGCACAAAGGTCCAGTCCCCCACGCTATGGGTTGGTGGGATCATGAGATTAAAGCCATGTTCCTATGTCACTTTGATAAAGAAACCATGCTTCATGAAGTTGGTCATGCACTATCAAGTGGTTACCACGGAGACCCGTGGGCTAAACAAGCTGCCAGGCTATATCTGAAATATCTAAAAGGTAGAGAACTCAAAGATGCCATGATTCAGTTGGCTCACTACCTTTCAGGTCGAAGAGTTTATAAATCACTCTACGGTGAGAAAGCACCTAAGGCTCCTGAGATAGTGAGCATGTGGAAGGGGCTTAAGCCTTAGAACTCTCCTTTAGTTGGATAAGAACTAAGCCTGCAGAAAACCGTTATCCACCAAATAGTGAGCAGTTTCAACCAGTGATGTTTCAGGTGAAATAAAGTTCATGCCTAGAACAGTCTGAGCCTTTTTAGAACTCGGGTTGATGTGTTTCCCCAGAGTTGGTAACACAGCTTTGATCTCACCGTCAAAAAGAGCTAAGAATCGGATTAGGAAGCTAGGCGCACGACCAGTTGGAATTCTTCGTGAAGGAAATTCTGCTTTAAGAGCTTTAGCCATTTGAATGAAAGTCCTAGAACCTCCATTGGCAATAAATCTCTGACCCTTAGAAGCATCAATCTTGATTGCCTTCACATGCATAGCTGCCACATCTTTAACATCAACAATGCCGAATGACATATCTGGCAACACAGGATCTTTACCGTTCATCAATCTTTCAACTACCGATACCGATGCACCAAAGTTCTTATCCAAAGGTGTTCCGGCGACCAGTGACGGGTTGATTGTGGTGAGCTCGATTTCCGGAGCTTCAGTTTTGACGAAGTCCCAAGCTGCCTTTTCAGCTAAAGTCTTTGACTTTGTGTATGCAACTCGACCAACAATGTGTTCTGGATCACTCCAAATAGTTTCATCGAATTCACTCTTACCGTGAGGTAAGTCTGTTCCATAGATAGCTGCAACTGATGAAGTTAAAATGACTCTCTTCACCCCTGCTTTATGAGCTGCTCTTAGAGCACGAAGGGTTCCTTCAACAGCTGGACGAACAAGTTCATTCTCATCTTTAGGGGACGCTATCGGGAAAGGTGAGGCACTGTGGATTAGAACATCAACACCTTCCAGAGCTTTATCCCAGCCAGCATCCTGCTCAAGGTCGAGTTCAACAAATGAGAGCTTCGTAGCTAAACCAAAACCATCAGGTAAATGAGCTTGCATGGCTTCACGAACTTCTTCTGCTTTAGAACTATTGCGAACCGATGCTCGAACCTCATAGCCATCGCTCAAAAGTCTTAGAGTGATGTGTTTACCGATGTATCCGCTGGCACCGGTCAATAGAACTTTAGTCAAAGTATTTTCCTTTATTCGAATATGAAAAGTCAAACTTTTAGTAGTTAGGCAATAGGTGCTGCAATAACAACTCGAGAAACTTCGCCAACTTCTTCATAGACTTCTAGATCCATGCCTGGTCGTCTTGCTAGCCCAGATTCAGGAAGAGAAGTTGAATAGAACGAAGAGATTGTGTTTGAAAGTTCGGCCATTGGACCTACATGGGTTACACATGCATATTTATCTTCATCTAAAGTTAAAACCTCAAGATTTCCTGCATTTTCTGGAATCTCAAAGATTTCGTATCCGGCAAAGTAAATCATCTCGCCATCAGAGCCATCTCCCACATTCCACATCGCACCAATACCCAAAGGCCATTCAGCTCTGTTTAGTTGCATTGAGAAATACTCTTTGGACATTTCATCCCAAAGAGGGCCAATAACTTGGGGGCCATTTGCTCCTGGCATTCTTGCTGCAATAAATGAAGCAGATCTCCCTAGGAGAATTCGTTCAGGAAGTATTTTGATCTCAATAGACATATCTAACCCCTTAGTGGTTTCAAAAGAGAGTCTAGGACTCACTCAAGCCCGTTTAGCGTCAATTATCTAGGTGTTGGTGAAGGGTTCCATCATCCAAGCTGATGCTGCATTCAAACTAGACTGTAGCAATGTTCAAAACTATCTTCGTAAACCTACCTATTGAGAACCTAAGGAAATCAGTTGATTTCTTTACTGGTCTAGGTTTCACATTCAATGCCCAGTTCACTGATGAGCAGGGAACCTGCATGATTGTTTCTGAACACATATACATAATGCTTTTAGAGCATGCTAAGTTTCAGTCCTTCACTCCAAAACAAATCGCTGATAAGAATACTGTTGAAGCAATGCTTTCTTTCTCATGTGAATCTAAAGAAGAAGTTGTCAGGATTGCGGAGAAGGCTTTCGAACTTGGCGCTAAGCGAGTTAATGAGCCTGAAGATCATGGCTTCATGTTTAGCTGGGCTTTTGAAGATCTAGACGGTCACGCCTGGGATCTATTCTGGATGGATCCAGATTTCGTTCAAAGCTAATTCGTTCTTAGCTGAATCACGTATTGCCCACCACCGGCTTTAAGCTCTGTCTCGAACTTCATTTCCGGAACAAACCTGCTCAATCTATCTTGTAACCACTCTGAAGCTGCCTTAGCATCGGCTTCATCAGGGCAGCGAGCAACAACCTCTCGCCCACCTTTACGAGATAAACGTTCAACAGTTTCAACAATCGGAGCTGGATCTAAAACAAACAGATCTTTACTCCAAGGAATAACTGGAGCCTTCTTACCTTTCATCGTGTTACACATACGATGAGCAAGTCTTTCTCGAGCGCTCTTATCTTTAGGGTTCTTAGCAACAAAATAGCTATCAATACTTGGACCCAAATCAGAGTTCACCGAACCATCAGGATCCACAGCAGCATCACAAATCCAACAAGCCCAGTTATCACTATCGCCAACAGCAGTTAAGTCACTCATACGCCTAGACTAACCTTCTAAGTCCTTGAACAACGCGTTGAATTTTATATCCAATTCTTTCCAGTCATCCATGGGGAAGTTGCTAAGTGCTTCTTTAGCAAAACCCGGTTCTATGGGTTTCTGTTGTGAACCTGAATCTTCAGCTTCTTGGTTTTCATCGTCTGGCATGGCTCAAACCTAACTCAACGTTGTTCTTAGGTCAACGACCTATCCCTCCCAAATCCGCCCCCAACCCAATACGCTAGAGGAATGACGATTTCAGAATCAAACAAGATTAGGGTCGTCTTTCTTGTCTTCTATTACGAGGCTTGGGATGCTTTGGCTGGTATTTATGAGCTAATGCGAGCTGATTCCCAGTTTGATGTCACAGTTATATCTATCCCTAGAAGATTCTCGTCTGAAGCCCCTTTTGCTGAAGAGGATGAGGTTAGTCATTACTTTGACCGTCTTGGAGTTCCTCACCTTAGATATAACTTTGATGACTCCTTTGAAGGACTGAAGAACCTTAAAGATCTCAAACCTGACTATGTTTTCATCAACTACCCTTGGCAAAGAAACTACCAAGCTGGTTATCGAGTTGACCAACTAACGGAGTTCACTAAAGTTTGCTACGTTCCTTACTACTCAGCCCCACTGGTTATTGAACCTGATCAAGAAGGCGTTGCGCCACATCTTTATATGCAACGCTCACATCAGTTAGCTTCTCTTGTCTTCACGCAAGATAAGAATGTTCACTTGGCTTATGCCAAGACTTCTAGAGGCAATGAACACGTGTTTGTTACAGGAACACCAAAACTCGATGCTTTGGTTTCTAAGGTTTCTCATGGTGAAAAGAGTTGGCCACTAGATAACGCAGGTAATTTCAAGATGATCTGGGCTCCGCATCACAGCTATTCCCCAGCCTGGTTGAACTTTGGCAACTTCCCTTCAATCTTTGAAGACATGCTTGGCTTTGCTGAAGAGAACAGCGATGTTGATATTGTTCTAAGACCACATCCTTTGATGTTTAGAACTCTGATTGATAGAGATGTTTTAGAGGAATCTGTTATTGAGAACTGGCTTAGAAAATGGAATGCGCTACCAAACACTTCAGTTGATTCTGAGGATGATGTTGCTCTTCTATTTGGTGCTGCAGATCTAATGGTTACCGATGGAATCTCTTTCCTCGGTGAATATCCTCTTGCTACCAATAAACCAGGAATCTTCTTTGAGAATCCAGAACACTGGCCGCTCTCAGAACTAGGTGAGCTAGCAGCAGAGGCAAACATCAGAGTTTCGAACTTCAACGAATTCTTGGAAGCTTTCAAGCAAGTTAGAACCAATGGTCTACCCAACTTTGAAAAACAGATAGCAGCTCTCCGATTGCTCGCTCAGCCTTATCCAGGACTTGCTTCTAGCAAAATTGTTGAAGTTGTTAGAAACGACTACCTGAGGCAAACCCCACTGGTTGACAAGTCAGTTATCACTGAAATCGCTTGGGAGAACAGACCAGGAACAGAGCCGGCCTGGGACTAACAAGGTACGTAAAGAATCTCTACACGCAGTTTTTAGAGGTGTATTCTGAACCTGTTGGGGGTAATACTCAACGGTTCCCTCGTTTTGAACTGCAAAGGAAACTCTAAGTGTTAGATTCTATAATCCTCTGGTCTGTTGTAATTATTTTGGCATTGCTTCTTATTTGGCGATCTTTCACAACAATTGACCAAGCCCACGTTGGTGTTGTCACACTTTTCGGTAAATATCGCAGAGTGCTCAACCCGGGACTTAACCTCCTAATCCCATTCTTTGAAACAGTTCGCAACAAGGTTCCTGTTCAGAACCGCACCGATCAGTTGCAGTTCTCAGCTATCACTGGTGATCAAGCAGCCGTTCACTTCACCTCAACAATCATCTTCACTGTTCAAGATCACACAGAGGAGACCATCAAACTTGTTGCCTTCAAGTTCATCGATGATGAATCTTTCTCAACTGCGCTAACTTCAGCAGTTGAGGCTTCTGTTCGTGAATTCGTTGCAACTAAGAAGCAAGCTGAAGTCTTGGGGCTGCGTCAGGAAATAGTTACTCACGCTAAAGCCAATCTTGATGATCAGCTTTCATCCTGGGGTTACCTTCTAGTCGATCTAACTGTTAACGACATCCAATTCGATGCTGAAGTCATGTCATCAATGTCTCGTGTTGTAGCGGCAAAGAACGCTCAAACCGCTGCAGAATTCGAAGGTCAAGCTTTACTTATTCAAAGAACTAAGCAAGCCGAAGCAGAAGGTGCCGCTATTCGTATTGCAGCTGAAAACGAAGCTGAAGCCGCCAGGTTACGCGGTGAAGGTTTAGCCAAGTTCCGCGAAGCTGTTGCGGTTGGTTTCAGCGAATCAGCGAAGAAACTAAATGAATCTGGTCTTGACCCTTCTATTTTGATGTTCTCGATGTGGACAGAAACAGTTCGAGATGCCGCTAAAGAAGGAACAGGCAACACAATATTCCTAGATGGCAATATCACAACAATGGAGCAGACCCTGCACAGGCTTCAAGGTTTGATTAGCCCTAACGAATCACCTGAGTCTAAGTAAGACTATTGAGTCGACCTATTTTCCACCTGGCATCTTCAAGGGATTGGCAAGAGGCTAAACACTCAGGGATTTATGGGTTCTCAACCAGGGGTAAAACACTTGAAGAGGTCGGCTTCATTCACTGTTCAACACTGGAACAGCTGCCTGCTGTTGCAGCCTTCGTTTATAAAGACTTTGAAGATGAACTGACTCTTCTTGCGTTATCAATTGAAAGTCTTGAACAAGCAGGGCTAAAGGTCCTCTTTGAGGACGGTGGCAATGGAGAGCAATTTCCACATATCTATGGTCCTTTGCCAATTGAACTTGTTGCCAAGGTTTATCCGGTTGGTCACCTAGATAATTTCAAGGTTGTTGTTGATGCAATCTAGGGTTTTGATTGCTGGAGGCTCTGGATCTTTAGGGAGAGATTTAGCCAAAGCTCTTTCTTCTGAAGGCTATGAAATAGTTATTTTGAGTAGAGTTCCAAATCGGGACAGTGAATTCAAGGAAATTCCTTGGGATGGAATAACGGTTGACTCATCTTGGGCAGAGCTAATCCCCAATTCAATACTCATCAATCTTTGTGGTGCTCTTGTTGATCGTGTCCCGACCAAAAAGAACATTGATCTTCTGACCTCCTCAAGAGTTCAACCAACTCTCGCATTAGTTCAAGCTTCGAAAGACTTTGGTGATCCGAAGCTATGGATCCAGATGAGCACACTCGCTATCTACGGTGATGCGGGTGATGTTCTTCTTGACGATGTCTTATTAACTGAGCCGGCAAGTGGGCCAAGGCAAATGGCTGGGGTTGCCAAAGCGTGGGAGCAAGCAACCGAAGAAGCTAGATCGCAACGAATGATTACCCTACGCACAGCTGTTGTATTACAGAGAAACTCTCCTGCTTTGAACCGACTTATCACGATCACCAAGTGGTTCTTGGGTGGTCAAGTTGCATCCGGAAAGCAATACTTTTCTTGGATTCACGGGGATGATTTCATCAAAGCGGTTAGTTTTCTAATTAAGAACCAAACCCTGAGCGGAACTTTCCACATTTGTTCACCTAATCCGGTAAGCAATAAAATGCTCATGGCAACTCTGAGGAAAAGGCTCAATAGACCTAGCTCAACAAGAACTCCGAGTTTGGCTATTACTTTAGGCTCTTGGCTGATTTTTAGGACAGACCCTGCTCTGGCTCTAACTGGTAGACGAGCAATCCCCCAAAGACTTTTGGATGCTGGCTTTGCCTTCACTTATCCAACTCTTGAAAAGGCCATGGAGGACCTAATCCCTAGATAATAGGTGATGGATTTCATTACTCTTGTTAGTAGAGAGCTTATGAAACTAACCACCATTGATCTAAATGCTGACCTAGGTGAAACGGTCAACGATTACATAGATCTTCTACCAATCATCACTTCAGCTAATGTTGCCTGTGGTGCTCACGCCGGCGGTGGTGAACTATTGGTTCAAACGGTTGAAGCCGCAGTAAAAAATAACGTGCAGGTTGGTGCTCACCCCTCATACCCAGACCGCGAAAACTTCGGTCGAGTTTCCTTGAAGAATCGTTTTAGTAAAGAGGAGTTAGCAATTCTTCTGAAAGAACAGATTTCACTTGTCATCACTGAATTACAAAAACATGGCAAAGTGCTAAGTCATGTTAAAGCTCACGGAGCCTTATACAACGATGCAGTTGTAGACCATACAGTTGCGGAAGCTATCGTTGAATCTGCCTCTGGATATCCAATCTTTGGTTTACCGAATAGCGTTCTTGAAACTGTTGCTAACGCTAAAGGTGTTCCTTTTATTGCCGAAGGTTACATGGATCGTGCATACACCAACCAAGGCGCTTTAGTTCCAAGAAGCGTTGAAGGTGCAGTTCATTCGCATGATTTGGCTCTAAAACAGATTGAACAACTGTGTAAAACAGGAACGCTCACATCCCTTGATGGTGAAGTAATTGATCTAAACATCCAAACTCTTTGCATCCATGCCGATACCCCTGATGCTGACAAAACAGCAAGAGAAGTCAAGGAACTACTTTTGTCGAATGGCATCAACATTGAACCTTTTAAGGCTCAAAGATGAAAGCCAAAGCTAGCCAATACGGTGAACGCTCTGTTCTCATTGAGGACTTCGACTGTTCACCTTTAGCACTGATCACATCACTGGAACAAGCGTTTCCGGGGGCAACCATCAGAGCAGGCTTAGAAAGTTTGGTAATCACTTTCCAAGATCATTCAGATCACTTTGCTGAGATAACCATGGTTTTAGACAGCATTACTGGAACGACTACTAACCCATCAACCAAGATCGTTGAAATACCAGTTATTTATGATGGTGAAGATTTAACAGAGGTTGCTAGAACCTTAGGAATTGCTATTTCTGAAGTTATCTCCATTCACGCAAGTACCTCGTGGCAGGTAAAGCTAATCGGGTTTGCTCCCGGCTTTCCTTACCTAGTTCCTTTAGAAGAAAATCTTTTGGCTTCAATAGGTCGACTTGAAACACCTAGACCTAAAGTTCCTGCGGGGTCTGTTGGTATAGCTGCAGGTATGAGCTGTATTTATCCAAGTCAAATGCCTGGTGGTTGGCATTTGATTGGACGAACAGATGTTGTTTTGTTTGATGCCAATAATTCTTCAAAGCCGAATCTTTTGAGCATTGGTGATGTTGTTAGATTTGTGGCGGTGAACTCATGACAATCACAATTATTTCTGCCGGTATTACCCTGATTGAAGATAAGGGTCGAAGCGACTACGCGAACCTAGGTGTTCCAAATGCAGGTGCTTTTGACAAAATATCGTTTGAACTAAGTTGCAAACTAATTAACGAAGTGTGTGCTCCTGTTTTTGAAGTTCTTAGAGGGCCTTTTGTTTTCCAAACAACAAAGAATTTAGTTATGGCAGTAGTTGGCGAGATGAGTGTGAGCATCGATGGGTATCCAGGTCCTACTAACTCTGTTTTCGTTCTTGGAACAAACAATACGATCAGAGTTCAACCTAAAACTGATGCGCCAGTTTATGTTTCTGTGAAGGGTCTAGAGGTTGAAAGCTCTTTAGGTTCCTCATCACATGACACCCTCTCCCAGTTAGGACCTGCTCCTCTCAAAGATGGTGATGTGTTGGAGACCAAAGATATTGATGTCAACGATTCAACTGTTGGCTCTTTCATTTCACAGAGCCTAAAGACTGTTATTTGTGATTTGAGATATGTCCCAGGTCCTCACCTATTTGAAATTAGAGGTAACTGGCAGGTTAGAAGTATTGCTCGATCAGGAATCAGGCTAAGTACTAATCATCCACTGAAAAACCCAAACAGTTCATTGGCTAGCTTCCCGGTTATGCCTGGAGCTATCCAGGTTCCACCATCGGGATTACCTGTAATTCTTGGGCCGGACTGCGGAACTACGGGAGGCTACCCGGTAGCGGGGGTCATCATTGAAGCTGACTTACACAAACTAGCCAGACTAAGCCCTGAGGCCGAAATAAACCTGATTCCGGTTAGCCCCACTGAGGCTGCTGCAGCTCTAGTTCAACTAGAAAGGGCGCTTTCAAAGGCCATTACTAGACCTGAAGACATGGGTGCTTGGTAAATCACAAGTGTTGCACTTTATCTAGCGGTGCTACACTTGCAACATGCCGACTTCGAGAACCCGCCACATGATCACAGAGAGTGATGAGCTTTCTGAACGTCTTGACCAGGCTGCTTTAATTTGGCCAGAGTGCAAATCTAGAACCGAATTGCTAAGAAGAATACTCGATGAGGGTTCTAAGGCGATCGAACTCAAAGCTGCACAAATCTCCACAGAGCGAGTCGATGCTTTGAATCGCCTAATTAGTGCTGGAACTGGAATTTGGCCCGCTGATTTCGACAAACAAAGAAAAGCAGAATGGCCGGATTAGTCTTTGATGCAAATGTCGTTATCGCTCTTTTTGACGAGAGTAACTTTCACCACCAAAGCGCTTTGCGATTTTATCTGCAAAGTGCAGATTCGGAAATATATCTCTCAACAATCACACATGCTGAGATTCTGACCCACCCGGCTTCTAACGGGATATTGGGCTTCTTTGTCAAGAACATTAAATCTGCAGGATTCACGGTCGTTGATTTGACAGACCAAATGTCAGTTGAAGTGGCGAAAGTTAGGTCCAAGACGGGTCTAAAAATGCCTGATGCCTGTGTCCTAGCTTTGGCTTTAAGTATGAATGCAGATGTGGTCACATTCGATAAAGAGCTTTTCAAGAGAACCAAAACACTCAAGGCCACAGCACACTTGGTAGATAGATAAACTTGTTGAATGCCTGCCAAAATTATTGATTTCAAAGAAGTGTCCACTAAAGGTCTAACCTCATCCCCTGTTGCTGATGCTCTAGCAGGTCTTAGAGCCAATGAAGCTAGATACTTCAAGAATCACTATGACCTTGATTTTGCTACCCTGCCAGCTAAAGAAGCTAAAGACCTTATAGCTTATGTTCACAAGGTTCTTTTAGAGCGAGACATCAAGATCAAATCCAAGCCTCTAGAAGCAGTTGAACTTTTGGTGGGCGATGTTCGCTGGACCTACGTTTTTTATCAAAGCGGTTTAGCCATCAACGTTTTATATAACCTCAAGGACCCTAAGAAGCGTGCCGTTGGGTTCAAGCTATCTATGGGTATGGATATTCCTGAGGAACTGGCAACCAAGTTCAAGTTCGCTAGACAGAAGTCCAAGCTTGCTGGCGAAATTAGAGGTTCCTTCTTCGTTGTCAAGGGCGAATACTAGACACATAGACTTGAGACCATGACTATGCATGGTGGCCCTATGGGCCGATTCGGTGGCGATGTTGATTCACTAAAAGCCAAGAACGCGGATGCTCCCAAGATCCCTAATCTTGGTAAACGTATTGCTGAGCTCTTCAAACCTCATAAAGGTCCACTGAGCCTAACCATCGGTCTTATTCTGATTAGCGCTTCACTGAGCATCATTCCCCCACTACTAATCCAGGAAGCCTTCAATCAAGGACTTTTCCCTGAGCACGGCCTGCCTGATCTTCCTTTACTAACCTCCATTGTTTGGATCATGATTGGCATCTATGTTGTGAATGGGCTTTTGGGTATAGCTCAGACCTATCTAACTTCAAGAGTTGGCAACAAGGTTATGGGCTCACTACGAGTGAAGCTCTTCGATCACCTGCAGTCCATGGAACTAGCCTTCTTCACTAAGACCAAGACTGGTGTCATTCAGTCAAGGTTGCAGAACGATGTTGGTGGCGTTGCCAGTGTTCTAAGTAACACTGTTTCAACTGTGGTTGGTAACTCTGTAACAGTTTTAGCAGCAATAGTTGCGATGCTTATTTTGAGTTGGCCACTAACTATTGTTGCGATGATCTTGCTTCCACTTATGGTTTTGCTTCAAAGAAAAGTTGGTCGTATTCGTGGCAAAATTGCAGCCAAGACTCAAGAGTCTCTAAGTGAGATGTCTGCAATTACTCAAGAGGCTCTAGGGGTTAGCGGTATCCTGCTTGCCAAATCTTTTGGTAGAGCACAAGAAGAAGTAACCAGGTATGCCAAGGAGAATCAAAACCAAATCAACCTTCAGGTTAGACAAACCATGAGTGGTCAGGGGTTTTTCACTATGGTTCAAATCTTCCTCTCAGCCATTCCTGCAGTTATCTATTTGGTGGCTGGGTGGCTTATCACCCATGATTTTGTTCTAACCGCTGGAACTGTTGTTGCCTTCACAACAGCTCAATCAAGATTGATGTTCCCAATGATGGGGTTGATGCAGATAGCTCTAGATCTCCAAACATCCTCAGCTTTGTTCGCTCGCATTTTTGAATACTTGGATCTAAAACCTGCCATTAAAGATCCTGAAAACCCTAAGAAGATCTCTAAGAAGAATCTAGGCAAGATTAAGTTTGAGAATGTTGTCTTTGCATATCCTGAAGCGGGAGACGAAGCAGAGCCAACTCTTAAAGGCATTAGCTTTGAAATTGAACCTAACCAATATGCTGCTTTTGTTGGTCCATCGGGTTCTGGTAAAACAACCATGGCTTATCTGATCCCTAGGTTCTATGACACCACTGAGGGAAGTATTTCGTTCGGCGGAGTTGATGTTAGAGACCTAAGCCATAAAGACCTAACTGCAAACATCGGTATCGTGAATCAGGAAACCTACCTGTTCTATGACACCATTAGGGCAAACATTGCTTACGCTAACCCGAAGGCTAAACAATCAGAGATTGAGAAGGCTGCGAAGGCAGCTAACATCCACGAAACGATTATGAGCTTCCCCAAAGGTTATGACACTTTAGTTGGTGAACGTGGTTACCGGCTTTCTGGTGGCGAGAAGCAACGCATTGCTATTGCTCGAGTATTACTAAAGAACCCACCGGTAGTTATCCTCGATGAAGCTACCTCAGCTATGGACACAATGAGCGAGCGTATTGTTCAGGAAACTCTTGATAACGCAATAACTGGTAGAACAACTATTGCAATCGCTCACCGCCTTTCAACTGTTGTGAAAGCTGATGTTATCTTTGTGGTTAGAAAAGGCAAGATTGTTGAACAAGGAAACCACAAACAGCTAATGGCCAAAAAGGGTTTCTATTACAAGCTGGTTTCCCAGCAGTCAGACATCAAATCTAAATAGCAATAATCTCGCCCTGAGGCTTCCCGCCACCTAAAGATGGAACTCTGAGCTTTTCTTGTAACTCAAAGTATTGGGTATCTGAAATTAGTTGATTATCGTGCAGCATCTTGATTGCTATCAATGGAGCAGCCCTTAGATTGCCATCGGCTATCTTCACGCAAACTCCATAGCCTGACCGGGTTCCAACTACAAAGACTCCTTCAGCCCCATTCTTAGCTAAGAACCCTGCATCCAAAAGGATTGCATCAGGAACCCCATGATTGGAAATAACCCAACCATTAGCTATCAAGTTATTGAACAGATCTTGCTCTTCTAAACAGAACTTACCAATAGCTCGTGCAACACCCTCTGAAGTCATTAGATGAAGTGGTGCTCCGCAGCCATCAACGCTTGAGTGAAGGATTTTCTCACCAGAGAACTCTTCTAGTACCTCGATCACTTTTTGCTGGATTGGATTGTCAATGGCCAAATAATCATTAGTTGACCAACCATTGATGACATCAGCGGTTAGGAAACCCGAATGCTTACCAGAGCAGTTGTATTTGATTCCTTCAGGGCATTGAAGATCAGAATCGGTTAGCCCCGCTTTGCTAAGGATGCTTCTAACCAGTTCAATGTGTTCATGGGTTCCACGGTGACTAGCTGAAGTTATAGCCAATTCCGCACCCTCTAGTTTCATTCCAGATCTGACCATGGCAACGGTTTGAAGTGGTTTTATAGCTGAACGAGGATAGATAATCCTCTTGCTATTTCCTCTGTGGGCAATCACTTTGCCGTCTGGTCCGGTTAGGACCGCTATGCCTCTGTGAAATGATTCGGTAACGCCACCTCTGGTCACTTCAGCTAATTCAACAAAGTCTCTAGTTTTAACTAGTAGGGCATTAACTGTTGGGCTCAATTCGGTCATAAATGAAATCTATCTCTAAATAGACTGAAGGCATGCGTAAGACAATCCTGGTCAGCTCAATACTTCTAGTTCTATCCTGGCTAACCGGGTGTTCCAATACCTCTTCAGCTGCAGAATTACAAAAAATAGTTGCCAATAGCCAAAAACAACTTGAAACTATTGGCGCAGTTATTAGCGTCACAACACCGGATTCATCTGTTTATAGTGAAGTAACCGATGCAAAAGCAACTAGGTTCGTCAACTCAGCTGTCTTTAATAAAGAAGGCGTGCTTACCCACATTTCAAGAAAACTTCCATCCGATGTTTTATCACTTAGAGCAGGTTTTGCCATAGCTACGGGAAAAGTTGGTTCGACTTTTGATTTCGCCGGTTCAACATTCAAATTCAAAAGCGTTGAAGTTACCATAAAGAACGACCACTACACCGTTTCCTTCAAGGTTTTAGATACCACAGGCACCATGGGGACCTTTAGTTCCTCTGCTGATTTCAAATTTCAAGACGATCTAATTACAGCCATCACCCTCAATAAGAATCTTTATAACAAAGATAACCCTGAAGAGGTTTGTTATTACTACCCTGCTGGTTGCTCCCTTTCTTCAGTTATTGATTACAGTCAAGTTTCTGTTTCAAAAGCAATGACCAAGGCGATCAAAACCTATGAGAAATCACAGTTGCATGACCCTCAAAGTGTTACCAACTTCGAATACATCATGCAACAAATAAATGAGACCTATAACCAATATCTTTCTTGGACCACCACCAACAGTGATCAAAGTGCTGGCATCATTTATAGTTCAGCCAAAGGTGAAGGAGTTAGATGGGATTCGTATGGAGATCCAGCCACGAAGTTCTCAGCTGATTCAATTAGCTCGACCAACAACGGCCCTGACCTTGGCTTTGTCTCCGGCTTATTCTTTGATACCACCGACGGTGGATCAACGTTCTTCTATGACAAAGTTATTAAAACCAGCGCCAATAGCTACGACATACTCTCTTCAGATGGAACTGTGGCTGGCAGCCTGAACTTCACCAATGGACTCTTAACTTCTTTTATGGATAACACCATTGGGTTTAAAGACAAATACCAGGTCAGCCCGCTAGCCGACCTGGTATTGCTTAGTAAAAAGGGTAGTTAGTTAGATCCGCCTAAACGAAACTTCTTCATTTTTGAAGTTACGAAAGCACGGTCAAGGTTGCTGGTATCAAAGCCTGG
>CANGBK010000015.1 GCA_947452235.1 Micrococcales bacterium | reverse complement strand
TTAGTTAAATACAAACCTTCAAGTGAGCGAACTCTCGATAGCGCGACATATGTGTGACCAGAAGAAAAAGCGCCGGAGCCCATGTCGATGATTACTTCATCGTAAGTTTGACCTTGAGATTTATGAACAGTAACAGCCCACGCTAAACGCAACGGTATTTGTTTATATTCAGCTAAAACTTCTGGTAAAACTTTCTCATCGAACTTGCCTGTAGTTTCATTGAACTCTTCTTCTATAAGGTAACGAACCTTTTGCCAAGTGCTAGTTCCAACAGTGTGAATCTCGTTATCTGCTTCAACTAAAACTTGATGCCCTTCACCAAAGCCAACAACCTTGCCGATAGTTCCATTAACCCAACGCCAGGTTAATGCACCATCGTTTGTCTTTACTGGTTTCTGATCATCGTTCTTGATGAACATAACTTGAGCACCAACTTTTAGATGAAGCCTTCCCTCAGCAGGCAACCCATTACCAAAAGCAGAAGCATCACCTAAAGTGAATGCACTTTCAAAGATTCGCTCTTCTGTTTTCAAACCAGCTAAGCGCGATGCGTTAACAGAATCAACTGTGCTGTTAACTGTTGCCAAACGAATTACATTTTCATGCGGTGGGAATCTATTGCCAGCAGTGTTGATTTTGTCTACAAGCTCCTGTGATACCTGACCCACTCGGATGTTATTCAAAATAGCTTTGAACTCAGGGTCTTTCTGTCTGAAGATTTCGACTAGCTCAAAGATCTCCATGCGCTCTTGCTGCCAAACTTTTGCATGGAAGAACCACATAGACATGTAATCCATATCTTGTAATTGTTGTAATTCAGCTCCACGAGCAGGAACTGGTGCTAATTGATACGGGTCACCGAACATCACTATCTTGCAACCACCGAAAGGAATCTTTGGTTTACCTCTAGCGGCTCTCAAAGCTGAATCCATGGCATCCATTAGGTTTGCTGAAACCATGGAAACCTCATCAACAATGAGCATGTCTATGCCTCTAAGAACCTGCCTTGCTCGATCCCCCAAGTGTCTTGCAACTTCAGATGGGGTTAGGGGATGGAACGGAAAACCAAATAGTGAGTGGATGGTGATTCCCCCGACGTTATAGGCGGCAACACCGGTTGGGGCACAAACAACAACGTTCTGTTTGCTGTTATCCCTCAGATACCCAAGCAAGGTGGATTTACCAGTTCCGGCTTTACCGGTCACAAAGACGGTTTGGCCATCTCTGTCTATGTAATCGAAGAGCGCTAGCTGTTCTTTAGATAACTTGATTTCAGACAACTAGTTCCTCTTGTTTCTTTGCCTAAGCATCTCGTTGTAATCATCGAGATCTTTATTACCACTTCTATCTGATGCTCTGTCTAAACGTTTGGCTTCTCTTTGATCAGATTTCGACCAAGCAATAGCAACAATGATAGTTAGTGCTGCGGTCGGTAATTCGCCAATGCCCCAAGCAATAGCCCCACCGGTTTGCTGATCTTGTAATGGTAGCTGACCCCATGTTCTTCCCATAGCTCCAAACCATTCTGGAAGTAATAATGTATCTCCGCTCATAAGAGCTAAACCGAAGAAAGCATGGAAAGTTAGTGTTGCAATTAAAAGCATTAAGCGAAGTGGGTAATCCAAACGTTTTGGTCCAGGGTCAATTCCAATTAGGGCTTGAATAAATAGGTAACCGGTAATCACAAAGTGAACAATCATCCACTGGTGACCTAAGTGATCCTTAGTTGCCCAAGCAAATAACGGCGTGAAGTAGAAAACAACTAGCGAACTAGCAAAAAGAATTCCTGCAACTAGCGGATGAGCTATGAACTGTGCGTATTTAGTGTGAACGGCCCAAAGAACCCATTCTCTAACTCCGCGGGAATCATCGTTACGTTTGATAACTGTTCTAGCTAGAAGAGTAACAGGAGCACCAGGAACTAATAAAAGTGGAACACCCATAGTTAGTAACATGTGAGCCATCATGTGATCACTAAATAGATACTGTTCATAAACATTGAAGTAACCGTTGGTTATGTAAAACAACAGTCCAACGCCTAATACCCAAGAGATTGTTCTTCCAACAAACCAAGCATCGCCGCGTTTACGAAGACGATAAACACCAACAAGGTAGAAACTAGCAAGAGCTAAACAGAGTAGAGTCCAGAGTAAATCAAATTTGTATGCAAAAAGCCAACTGAAAGCATTAGGCGCTGGAGGAAGTTTTGACCCGGTAAGAATCTCGGCAGGGGTTAGTTCACCACTTGGGTAGTCATTTAGCGGAGCTGCAGTTCTACCAAGTGCTGAACCTAAACCAATAGCTAAACCGAAGAAAAGAAATTCAACGGTAACTAGATTCCAGAAACTAGCAGCGCCGTCTTTTAGCTTTCCGATCAAGCTGGTTCTATATCTAAATCCGAAGTAGCCAAGAATTACAAGAACTAATGTCTTAGCCAAAACTATTTGACCGTAGCCACTTGAAACTAAGTTCTGAAAAGTTCCAATTCGAATCCAAGCAGAAGACACTCCTGAGATTCCGACTAAAACAAAACCAAAAAGGGCTAGCGAAGAATATCTTTCAACTAGATCAACTCTTTTATCTGAAGTATAGATAAACACCAACGCAACTAACCCACCAACCCAAATACAAATACCAACAAGGTGTAAACCAATTGAGTTCACGGCAAGGCCATGACTTGCAGAGCCAGAAGCGTGGCCACTGAAAGCAACAGGAATAAGAGACGCTAAACCTAGTCCAGCTGCTAATACCAATCCCAAATACTTTCTAACAAAAAGAGCGAGCAATGAAAGTGTGAAGGCAGCTAACACATTCAGTGATAGAAACTTGCCTGCATCAATCTGAGTTAGGAAGATGTAGAACTGATCAGCAAAAGTTGATCCAAAAGAGAAAGCTGAACCGGAGACGGCCATGTATGTAACAAGAAGATATGCAGAGCCAGCTAGAGCCCAAAGAGCTGAAGAGACTGCCGCTAAACCAACAGCCAAACTAAACGCTTTAGTTTTTTGAGTCAGAGCAAAAGCCGCAAACACTAAAGTTCCAATGGCAATGCCTTGCGAGAGATCAACTAAACCTTTTAGTGCCGGTGGGGCCCATCTAAGAAATGGTCCAGTATCCCCCAACAAACTTGGTGCCGCAGCTCCACCAACGAGCATCCCAATCAGAAGACCCGCTGCTGATCCGAGTATGAGTAACGCAATAACGTTCAATAAATTGTTATTGGTTTTCTGCATCACTAACTAAGCCTAGGTTAAAGCAAAACGACGCACCGAAATGCGTCGTTTGCTTGTGTAAGTATTTACTACTTAACAGCAGCCTTTAGCTTGCTACCTGCTGAAACCTTAACGGTGTTAGTAGCAGCAATCTGGATTGTTGCACCAGTCTGTGGGTTACGGCCCTGACGAGCAGCGCGGTGACCCTTCTCAACTGACAACCAACCAGGGATGGTTACTTTGCCACCCTTGGCAACTGTTGAAGCGATGGTCTCGAAGAAAGAGTCAACCACGCGGTTAACTGCTGCCTGAGATTCGCCGGTCTGGCTTGCGATAGCGGCTACAAGCTCGCTCTTGTTTAGTGCTGACATTTGGTCCTCCTGGACTTTCAAAGTGCTTGACGGTCTGTCCATTTCACCTTATACGCCTAGTTCCCTTGTATTTATTAGGGTCTCGGCGTGTTGAGGATAACGAACAAATTCCTTTTCGGGCTGAAACCCTTATAAACACTGGGTTAAAGAAGAAATTCCGCTGTTTTCACAGCGGAATCCCTTATAGATCTAGTGGTTTATTACCAAGAAGACTTGGTGATACCAGGTAGCTCGCCCTTGTGCGCCATGTCGCGGAAGCGAACACGTGAAACACCGAACTTGCTTAGAACACCACGTGGACGACCATCGATAGCGTCACGGCTACGTAGACGTGTTGGAGATGCGTTACGTGGAAGCTTCTGTAGGCCTAGACGTGCTGCTTCACGCTGCTCGTCTGTTGAGTTAGGGTCAACCAAAGCCTTCTTTAGAGCCGCACGCTTGTCTGCGTAGCGCTCAACAACCAGCTTGCGCTGTTCATTACGGGCAATCTTGCTCTTCTTAGCCATTTTTAGCGCTCCTCGCGGAATTCAACGTGCTTGCGTACAACTGGGTCATACTTCTTCAGCACCATGCGGTCAGGGTCGTTACGACGGTTCTTACGAGTCACGTATGTGAAACCAGTTCCTGCGGTCGACTTCATCTTGATGATTGGACGGATGTCTTTATCTTTTTTAGCCATGATCTATTCCTTAGATCTTCTCGCCACGGGCGATAAGTTCAGCAACCACAGACTCAATGCCGCGGGCGTCAATAACCTTGATGCCTCTAGCTGAAAGGTTTAGTGTCACGTTGCGCTTTAGTGAAGGTACGAAGTATGTACGCTTCTGGATGTTTGGGTTGAAACGACGCTTGGTCTTGTTCTGAGCGTGCGAAACATGGTGTCCAAACTGCGGACTGGTCTGTGTGACCTGGCAGTAAGCAGACATGCTCTTCCTCCGTGGATAAAAATTTGATTTGGGCCAGTATTTAAAAGGCCACGCTGATTACCTGAATATTTCAGGCAACCACACAAGTTTAGGGGTGTTAAGGCTTAGAGTGCAAGTCCCAATATGACCTAAATTCTCTAGCGTTCAGTGGTTGGCTCAGCCTTGGACAGCTGGTCAGCCCTCTTTTTGGTCCCAAAGGCTGCGATGAAGGCAAGAATGCCCATAATCAGTGAATAAGTGCCGATGCAAAGCAAGATTCCAGATGACGCAAGATACCAAGGGGAACTTCCCCAGTTTGGGCTTGATCCGTCTGAGTTCAAACAACACTCACCTGGACCTAAAGGCGTATTGATTTTGATGTCCTTGGTCATAAACCAAATGATGGCCGGAACCAACCAAAGCAACGTCAAAGTCCCAGCCTGGAGAAACAAGCCCAAAGCATCCTTTTTGAATCTCTTCACCAGAGGTTCAACTGGCTCAGTGTTATCAATAACAACTTTTAGTCTTTCTGCGCGTGTTCTCATTGCTACGGCATAAGAGAAAAGCGTGAAAGCCAAAGGCAAAGTTGCGGATGTAGCCATTGCTAAACCAAAGATGAAAACCACTAGCGCCTGCCGTAAGGGGCCGAGCATGAAACTGGCAGATCCTAAAACAACAAATAGTATCGGGGCAGAAATACTTACAAAACCAAGACTGTATGAAGCTCTTCTAGTTAGTTTTCTGTGGAAGTTGAGTTTGTCTAAAACTGAAAGTAGCGCTTGGTTCATTACTTTCCCATCTTAGGTTTGCACTTAGAGCACAAACCGAAAATATCTATTGTGTGTGAAACATCCGAAAATCCATTTTCTTTAGCCACTTTACTTGCCCAAGCTTCAGCTTCCCTCGCCTCTATCTCGACGGTGATGCCACATCCATTACAAATCAAATGGTGATGATGATCCGTTGAGCAATCTCTAAAAAGACTTTCGCCTTCTTTGCTCACAAGAGAATCAGCTAAACCATCAGCTGCGAGAGAGTTCAGGGTCCTATAAACAGTTGCAAGGCCGATAACAGAACCATGTTTAGTTAGTTGTCTATGTAGTTGCTGAGCTGAAACAAAACCTTGGGCTTTCCCTAAAGCGTGTAACACGGCGTCTTTCTGCCAGGTGTTTCTTCGTGAGGGAGAACTTTCTTTACTCATCTGCTTAATCGTCATCGTGAGAGATGTTGTGTTCTTCGTCGATCTCTTCGTGAATTTCTTTACGCAATCTAGGAAGAATGATTTTCTTAAAAACAGTTCCATAGAGCAACCAAATGATCACAACATCTTGAATTATTGTCCAGCCGACTTCAGCAATGATGTGTCCTGGATTAGTAAAGATCGACCATGCATCAGCCCAAAGATTGTAATTCTCTGTATTACTAACTTCCGTGATGTAACGAATCAAATGCATGATTGCCTCCAAGATCTAGCCCTGAAGACAACCCTAGCGTTACTGATAATGATTTTCAATAACAATTAGTCAAGAAGAAGTGCTGGCTCTTCCATTACTGAAGCAACATCTTGAACGAAGCGGCTGGCTACGTCACCGTCAACAACACGGTGATCGAAAGTCGCACCGATAGTTGTTACCTGACGAATCAGAATCTCATTGTCAACAACCCAAGGTTTAGGCCTAATCGAACCCAGGGCAACAATTCCGACTTCACCTGGGTTCAAAATAGGTGTTCCAGTGTCAACACCGAACACACCGATGTTGGTAACAGTAATGGTTCCGTTTTGCATGTCTGCCGGAGTTGTCTTACCTTCACGAGCAGTAGCGGCTAATTGTTCTAGTGCCATAGCAAGTTCCAACATAGACATCTTGTCTGCATCTTTAATGTTCGGAACAATCAAACCTCTAGGTGTAGCAGCTGCAACACCAAAGTTCACATAGTTGTGAATGATAATTTCCGTGTCAGTCCAAGTTGAGTTAACAGCAGGGTTTCGTCTGACTGCCCAAATCATCGCTTTAGCCATAATCAATAACGGCGTTACCTTAACACCGGCGAAATCAGCACTCGCTTTCAAACGTTTCACGTATTCCATTGTTCTGGTCGCATCAACATCAACGAAGATGCTCACGTGAGGAGCTGTGAAAGCAGATTGAACCATCGCACTAGCAATAGCTTTACGAATACCTTTAACTGGAATTCGCTCTTCGCGCTCGCTCTTAGGTTCTGGAGTGGTTTGATTCTTAAAGACACTTGCAACTTGAGAAGCTGCCATCACGTCTTCTCTAGTGACCTCACCAGATAAACCGGTTGGTCTAACTTTATTGATATCAACATTTAGATCTTTAGCAAGTTTTCTAATCGGTGGCTTAGCCAGCACTTGATCGCCACTTGGAACAACCGCAATCAAATCTGTTGCAGGAGCTGCATTGACAACTACTGCTTGAACTGCTGGAACTCCCGAACGCTTTCTTCTCGACGCTGAAGCAGCTGCAACACCGTAACCCACCAAAGTTGGCTGTGGTTTTTCTTCAACACTTGCAGTTGATGCAACATCGGCAACTGCCTGCGCTGCTTCACCCACTGCTTCGTGCATAGAACTCGCCGCAGCTGCAGTTAGCTGACTAACTTCAACAGCAATGATGTGTGAACCAACATTCACGGTGTCACCTTCATTAGCTAGCAACTGTGAAACAGTTCCAGCGAAAGGACAAGGAAGTTCAACAAGAGACTTAGCGGTCTCAATCTCAACGATGATTTGGTTGACACTAACTGTGTCTCCTGGCTTTACTTTCCAAGAAACAATTTCAGCTTCGGTTAGACCTTCGCCAACATCCGGTAAATCAAAGTATGCAATCTGAGACATGTTCATTCCGCCTTAATACGCCAACACACGATCGACTGCCTCCATTAGGCGGTCAGCGTCAGGCAAATATAGTTCTTCAAGTTTTGCTGCAGGATAAGGAACATCAAAACCACCAACACGAATAACGGGTGCTTCCAAATAATAGAAACAAAGTTCAGCTATCCTGGCTGCAATTTCCGATGAGATGCTCACAAAAGTTCCTGCTTCATGAGTCACGATCAAACGACCGGTTTTCTTAACTGACTCTGCGATATGACCAAAATCAATTGGTGACATTGAACGAATATCAATCACTTCAATGTTGATTCCCTCTTGAGCTGCAATCTCTGCTGCTTGCAAAGCAGTGACCACCATAGGACCGTAGGTTGCAATCGTTACGTCACTGCCAGCTCGCAGTGTGACTGCTGAATGCATATCAATTGGAGCTTGATCTAAATCAACTTGACCTTTTTGCCAGTAGCGACGTTTAGGTTCAAAGAACATAACTGGGTCTGGACTTTTGATTGCCTGTTGGATCATCCAGTAAGCATCATTCGCATTTGATGGGCTGATAACTCTAAGACCCGCAGTGTGAGCAAAATATGCTTCAGGGCTTTCTGAGTGATGCTCAACAGCGCCGATGCCGCCACCATAAGGAACGCGAATAACAACCGGCATCTGCAAGAAACCTTCGGAGCGGTTAGTTAGCTTTGCAAGCTGGCTAACTATCTGATCAAAAGCAGGATAAATAAAACCATCGAACTGAATTTCTGCAATTGGTCTAAAGCCACGCATGGCTAAACCAATAGCGGTTCCAACAATTCCAGATTCAGCAATCGGTGAGTTAAAGATTCTCTTCTCACCAAACTCATCAAGCAAACCTTCGGTGACGCGGAAGACTCCGCCAAGACGCGCAACGTCTTCACCAAAAACAAGAACCTTGTCGTTCTCCTGCATTGCTTTTCTAATACCAGCGTTAATCGCTTTAGCGATTGAAAGTTCAACCATGTTACTCATTAGCGAGTTCCCCCGTAACTAACGGAGTCATCGCCTGGAGTTTCAGGAGTGTGGCCACCGAGAGATTCTTCGTAACCTTGCAACCAAGCTTTTTGTTCTTCAATCAGTGGATGAGGTTCAGAATAAACATGGTCGAACATCATCTCTAATTCAGGATCTGCCATGGCGAAAGTTGCTTCACGCACTTCAGTTGCAAGCTGATCACCAGCTGCTTCAACTTCATCGAAGAAGTCTTGACCAACACCTTGGTTACGCAAGAACTTTTCAAAACGAATTAGTGGATCTCTTGCTTTCCAATATTCAACTTCAGCTGAATCACGATACTTAGAAGGATCATCGCTAGTGGTGTGAGCACCTATGCGATATGTCAATGCTTCAATAAGGGTTGGGCCCTTGCCGCCTCTTGCATCGTCCATGTGCTTCTTTGTTACCGCGTAACAAGCAAGAACATCGTTACCGTCAACTCGAATACCCGGAACACCAAAACCTTCACCGCGTTTATATAGAGGAACCTTGGTTTGTGTTCCAACCGGTGATGAGATGGCCCACTGGTTGTTCTGACAGAAAAATACTTGAGGTGTGTTGTGGGTTGCAGCAAACAAGAAAGCTTCGCTGATGTCACCCTCAGCTGTTGCACCGTCACCAAAATATGTAATAACTGCTAGATCGTTTTCAGGATCTCCAGTTCCAACTCGACCTTCAAAATTCAAACCCATCGCGTATCCAGTTGCGTGAAGCGCTTGGGTACCAAGAACGATTGCGTATAAGTGGAATCTAGTTTCGTGAGGATTCCAACCACCGTGGTTAGCACCTCTATACATCTTCACGATGGACATCAAGTCAACACCGTGAGTGATGGCAACGCCGTGCTCTCGGTATGAAGGGAAGATGTGATCGTTAGGACCAACACCGTAACCAGAACCAATCTGAGCTGCTTCTTGGCCAACTGCTGGAACCCATAGCCCCATCTGGCCTTGGCGCTGCAAAGCTGTTGCCTCATTATCGAAGCGACGGATGCGAGCCATGTCTCGGTAGAACTTCAAGAAGTCAGCTTCACGAAGCTCTCTAATAAGTTCGGCATACTCGGCGTATTCCCTAGCAGCGGAAAATTCGCCATCTAGGGTCAGAAGTTGAACCATAGGAATTTCGGAGTCTGGTGAAGTCACAACTACCAATTTACTTCAGGGATGGCACAATCGAACCATGAAACGTTTTCTAGTCAGCACAGTAATCAACGGTTTGGGTCTTTGGCTGGTTTCCGCCATCATCCCTGGCGTGAGACTGCACCCATACGGCGGAGAAGGCATTTGGCAGCTAATTCTTAGCCTTTTGGTGATTGGAGCAGTATTTGGCGTAATAAACGCTGTTATTGCACCGGTAATCAAGGTAATTGCCATTCCTTTGTATATCCTCACTTTTGGCTTGATCTCATTGGTCATCAATGGGGCCCTATTGCTCCTAGTGGCATGGATTAGTCAACAATTTGCTCCTGACACCTTCACCATCGATGGCTTCACCTCAACTGGCTTGACTATTACCAGTCTTGGCTGGGCCATCTTGGCTTCGGTGGTCATGAGCATCTGTTCATTCATCGGTAGAGGGCTGTTCAAAGCTCTAAGAATCTTGTAATTACAAGAACTTATAGATTGCGACCTGACCGGTTGCCTCGTGCTGAGGTAATTCTGGAATTACTAACTCTTTGTCATGCATGCCAACAAATAGGATCTCATCCGTTGGTGCAGTTGATTCTTTAATGAATTGATTGAGTTGGTTTTCGTATTCGGGTTTCGGGTTTGAAGCTCCGAATGCAGACCATCCGTGATGGGTCGGAAGATAGAACCAGTGTTGCGGTTTACCATTTGGCAGTTGATAGCTTTCGTGTCTAAGTAAAGGTTGATCCGACCAAGTGGTTTCAATAAATCTCTTGTGAATGATGTCAACAGAATTCGGATAACTTATCTCAACTGCAGGAACGTGTTGCACCATGCTGGTTGAACCTTGAAGCAAAGGAGCAACCTGAGACACCCAAGGACTAAGTTCATTCACAAGTTTTGAAACATCAATAGTTTCAAGAAATGTGGTGAGCATCGATTCGTTTTGCATATAGGAATGAGCCGAAGTGATTATTCCCTGCTGCAGGTGCCAAAGCTTGCCCAAAAGAAATGGGAGCTCGGCAACGAATAAACCAGCTGCCCAGGGGGCAGTTGCAAATTTATCGGGAGTGAGTTCTGTTAGCAGGCTAACCGTTACTGCCCAGAGATCACGTGCGCTTCTGAGTAGTTCTTCGTGGGTAGCAACAACAGTTATAGGTCCTGGAGTTGGCGGAAGCGTCGGGCCGTTAGGTGCCGGAACTGGCGTGATGGGAATGTTCATGGGATCAATCCCAACAATTCCATTTCCCACATCAAGCTCTTGAGTCGATGGGAGAGCATTTGCATTTCTAAGCGGCAGGTGTCACCTGCCGGCCCATGCCAAAGTCCTGAACTTGGTTGAGCGTTTTGTAATAGTGCGATGGTAATCATCAAGTGGTTGTTCAAAATATTCATGCGAATAATCTCGCTCACCAACGACACCAACTATGTCTAAACAGCAATAAATGTGGATAAAGCAAGGCAATATAGACATGTGAGCAAACTTGGATCCCAGCCCCTAAGCCCCCTAGATGGTCGCTATCAAGCGGCGGTATCTGACCTAGGTCAATACCTAAGCGAAGCTGGACTAAACAAGGCTCGTCTCCACGTTGAGATTGAATGGCTTCTTTATTTGGCCGAGAAAAATCTTTTAGGTTCAAACTGTGTTGTCGATAACGTGCTCAAGCAAGAACTTCGAGACATAGTTGAAAACTTTAGTGATGCCGATGTGAATGAACTTGCGGGTATTGAATCAACAACCAAGCACGACGTTAAAGCAATTGAATATTTCATTCGCGAGCGACTAACCAAGATGAATCGTCAAGACCTTCTTGAACTTACTCACTTCGGTTGCACAAGCGAAGACATCAACAATCTTTCTTACGCGGTTACTGTTCGCGACGCTGTTACTAATGTTTGGCTTCCTAGAGCCCAAAAACTTGTTGCGACTCTTACAGAACTTTCAGTGAAGTATTCAGAAAGTGCAATGCTTTCAAGAACACACGGTCAACCTGCAACACCTAGCACCATGGGTAAAGAGCTTGCTGTTTTTGTTCATCGTCTAAATAGACAACTAACTCGCATATCTAATGCTGAGTATCTAGGTAAATTCTCTGGTGCAACGGGAACCTGGTCTGCTCATGTCAGCGTTGATCCCGAAGTTGATTGGTTTAATTCCTCTAAAGAATTTGTTGAAAGCTTAGGTTTAGTTTTCAATCCATTAACCACACAGATCGAATCTCACGATTGGCAAGCTGAACTTTATTCAGCCATCACGCTCTTCAACAGAATCTTGCACAACCTCTGCACGGACATCTGGACATACATCTCACTGAACTACTTCAAGCAGATCCCAGTTGCTGGCGCAACGGGTTCATCAACCATGCCCCACAAAGTTAACCCAATCAAATTTGAGAACGCCGAATCAAACCTTGAACTATCTAATGCGATTTTGGATTCACTTTCACAAACCCTTGTTACCTCAAGAATGCAAAGAGACCTGACTGATTCAAGTTCTCAAAGGAACATCGGTTTAGGCCTTGGTCACTCACTGCTAGCAATTGATAACGCAACTTCAGGTCTTGGTCAGATTGAGCTATCTCAAGCAGTGCTAGATGCAGACCTCATGGAGAACTGGGAAGTTCTAGCTGAAGCGATACAAACAGTGATTAGAGCTGAGATTGCTAGGGGGAACTCTCAGATCTCTGACCCATACCAGCTTCTCAAGGAATTAACCCGCGGCAAGAGAATCTCAGGTGAAGACCTGAAGGCATTCGTTGCTGAACTAGATATCAGTCAGGAAGCCAAAGAGAGACTGATTGCTCTGAAGCCTTCGACATACACAGGCATTGCCTCTGACTTAGTGAAACTAGTTACTAACTAGCTCTACTTCAACCTAGGTTGGCCAGGCTTAACATCTGGATCATCTTTTTGAACCAGCTTTAAAACCATTACGGTGACAAACATCACGACAAAAGTTATTCCAGCTGCGATGAACACACGGTTGATGTCTTGAAAGCTCCCCCAAGCGATGGCTGCAACAAACAGACTCGCAACTAAAGAAACTACTAAAACGTTTTTGAATGGCACTTTAGATTTCATTACGCAGTCTTCTTTCCAGCTGAAGCCATCCAGATTGCTCTTTGAACGGCTGATAGAGCAAGGTAGGCACTCAGAAAACCGAGAGTGTTGATGATGTCCATCGGTACGAAAGTGAAAACTAGTGCAGCAATGATTCCAATTCCTGCAGAGATTCTCAACTCCAAAACATCTTCATCGAGATCTATGAATGATTGAACTAATTCTGTTAGAGCGATTGCTCCAATGAATATTCCAATTAGGACTTGCTCTAACCAAAGTGTTCTCGAATCGGTTCCAACTCCACCAAACCAAACCGTCACACCAAAAAGAGCGATAGCGAAACCAACCATGGAAGGCACTAAAAGATTTCTAAGTGATGTTTGAATGTTTGGAATCATCATCAACGCAAAGCCACCTAGTGCTGTCGCTGTTGCTAAATACAGAATGATGTTTGCGCCAAGAATCAAAGAATGGTTCTGAGTGAAAATCAAATACGCAGCACCGGCGGCGTAAGTTAGTGCACGCAATAGATTTGCAGACAACATTTATTACTCCTTAGGGTTAACGAACCTTGAGTACTGTCCTTGGAATAGAACCTGTGACGAACCGGTAGGTCCGTTACGCTGCTTCGCCAGAATTAACTCTGCTTCACCAACTCTAGTGTTCTCTTGCTGAGAGAAGTCTCGGTGAATCAAGATAACGACGTCAGCATCTTGCTCCAGCGAACCAGATTCACGAAGTTGTGAAAGTTCTGGCTTCTTAACAGTTCCGTCTTCCGACTTTCTGTTTAACTGTGACAAAGCAATTACGGGCACTTTTAGTTCCTTGGCAAGGAGCTTTAGAGATCTAGAGAACTCCGAAACTTCTTGCTGGCGACTTTCAACTTTCTTACCTGAAGTCATAAGTTGGATGTAGTCAATTACAACAAGTTTTAGATCGAACTCTTTAAGCATGCGACGACACTTTGCTCTGATTTCAACAATGTTTAGGTTAGGGCTGTCGTCAATTAGAAGTGGTGCGGCACCAATGGCACTTCTACGTTCAGCCATGATGGCCCACTCGTTATCAGTGATGCTTCCCTTACGCATGCTTTGCAACAAAATACTTGTCTCTGCGGAAAGCAAGCGCATGGCGATTTCAGTCGCGCTCATTTCAAGTGAGAAGACTGCAGTTGCTTTCTTCTGATTGATTGCGGCGTCACGTGCAATGTCTAATGCAAGGGTTGACTTACCCAAACCTGGACGGGCAGCAATAATTACTAACTGACCTGGGTGCAATCCGTTCGTTGCTTTATCTAGTTCTGTGAAACCAGTCGAGATACCTGCAACGCCGTCATTTTTCTGAATGAGTTCGATTTCATCTGCAGCATCTTGCATTGCCGTCATTAGTTTTTTGAAGTCAGCGCCAGTTGATTCATCTGCAACTGTGTAGATTTCATTTTGGGCTTGGTTTACTAGCTCTTCAACTTCACCTTCACCGTCATATCCCCGTTGCGCAATTCTTGTTCCAGTTTCAATAAGTCTTCTAAGGATTGCTTTTTCACGAACGATCTTTGCGTAGTAGTTTGCGCTTGCTGCAGTTGGAACAACAGCGGTAAGTTCGTGAAGATATTCTGCGCCTCCAATAGTTGCTAACTTTCCTAGCTTCACTAATTCAGCGCTAACTGTTATCACATCTGTTGGTTCACCATGGTTAGCCAAGCTACCAATCGCACCGAAGATAATTTCGTGCTTCGGTGCATAGAAGTCTCTTGCCTTAACTGCACCATCAGCTAGCACTGAGTGAACAACATCAGCCGATAGCAGCATTCCCCCCAGTGTGCTTTGTTCAGCAACTAGGTCATGTGGCAGTAGGCGATCTTCGCTTCTGAAGGCCTTACCGGTTGGTGCAATAGACATTTATGACTTCCTTTGTGGTACTAAAACTATAGAAACTTATTTGTAGCATCTACCATCGACATGCGATAACAAAATGCGACTGTTATTTATTCTGTGGATAACATGACCAACACGCCGATAAGTGTGTGGAGAAAGTGTGGATAAGAGTGTGGACAAACTGTGGAAAACCCTCTGAGCCCTTGTAAATACATGAGTATTGGGTGTTAATAACCATTCAAACCTTAACCCTAAAGTAGCCCTTTAGGGTTATGAAAGGTTTCAAGATTTCAAGCTTTTCAATCAAGTTATCCACAAGTTATCCACAGGCTTTTAAAGCAAAATGGCAGGCATTTCTGCCTGCCATCTAAGCTTTTGGAACTACTTCTTAGCTACAACCTGAAGTTTCAGGGTTGCAGTTAGGTCTGAATGCAACTTAACAGTTGCCTCGTAGTTACCTGTAGAGCGGATTGGGCTGAAGAAAGCAACCTTGCGCTTGTCGATCTCGCCTAGACCCGCCGCCGCAACAGCTGCTGCAACGTCACCGGTCTTAACTGCACCGAACAGACGACCACCAACACCAGCTTTAACGGCCAGTCTGATTGGGTTGGCCTGAAGGCGATCCTTCAGTTCCTGGGCTTCTTCAACAGTTGCTAGAGCGCGAGCTTCACGAGCAGCCTTGATCTGTGCGACCTGCTTCTCGCCACCCTTGCTCCATAGGACTGCGAATCCGCGTGGAAGTAAGTAGTTACGTGCGTAACCGTTCTTAACTTCAACAACATCTCCTGCTGAACCGAGACCTGAAACCTCGTTAGTCAAAATAACTTTAGACATCTCTTGCTCTCCTAGCGTCCAGCACCGGCGTAAGGAAGCAGAGCTACCTCGCGTGCATTCTTAACAGCCTTTGAAATCAGACGCTGTTCCTGAACAGAAACACCGGTGATACGGCGTGAACGGATCTTGCCACGGTCAGACACGAACTTGCGAAGAGTCGCAATGTCCTTGTAATCGATGACACCAACCTTGATTGGCTTCGCTGGTGGAAGGTTCTTCAGGTTCTTTGCATTACGGCCGCCCTTTTTGACGCGGTCGCTGTTAACCTTTGCTGCCATTTCTTTTCTCTCCTATGAATTCTTAGAACGGGGTGCTGTCGCCGGCTGCAAAGCCGTCGGCACCCGGGTTAGCCCAAGCGTCACCGGTTGCAGCTGGAGCTGCAGGTGCTGCTGGAGCGTTGTTCCATGGGTTTGAATCGACTGCTCCTTGGCCTTCGCGAGCTCTGCGAGTAACCGCAGCAGTTGCATAGCGAAGTGAAGGACCAATTTCTTCGATTTCAATTTCGATTGAGGCACGAGCCTCTCCGGTGTTTGACTGGTAAGCCGATGCTGGCTTAAGTCTTCCGGTGACGATGACGCGAGTTCCCTTAGTTAGTGAACGTGCAACATTCTCAGCAACTTCACGCCAAGCTGTGCAACGAACCCAAACGGTTTCGCCATCTTCCCAAGTTGAAGTGTTTCTGTTGTATGTACGTGGGGTTGATGCCACATTCAAACCAACGAAAGCAATACCACTGTTGGTGTTACGTAACTCTGGATCGTTAGCAAGATTGCCAACAACCGTAATAGTTAGTTCGCCAGCCATGCTAATTACTCAGCAGACTTAGCGGCAGTCTTCTTGGCGCGCGCCGGCTTATCTTCGCTAGCGCTAACCTCAGGAACTGCAACAGGGTTGATCTTGAAAACGGCATCTTCAGCGCGCAGAACCTTGGTGCGAACAACAGCTTCAGAAAGCTTAAGTTGACGATCCAACTCAAGAACTTCTGCTGGGTTACAAGTAAGGTAAAGGACCGCGTAGATACCTTCAGTTTTCTTGTTGATTTCATAGGCGAAACGACGACGACCCCAAATATCAACGCTGTCAACGGTGCCTCCACCGTTGCGAATTACGTTGAGGAATTTGTCTAGGCTTGTACCTACGGTTTTTTCGTCGATCTCTGAGTCAAGAATGACCATGACCTCGTATTTATGCATGACTAACCCACCTCCTCTGGACTAATACGGTCACGGCGTTTCCGTGACAGGAGGGTAAATGCATTGGCTGCCTAAATTTGTAAGCACAGGGTCTTACTTCAGGCAACCTCACTACTCTACCGTGAAGCCCACCAGGTAAGCAAGCGTTTTTTAGCTTCCTCGCCACCTAAAGCACCTTCATCAAGTCTTAACTCCATCAAAAACTTATAAGCCTGACCAACTTCTGGACCTGGCTTTATTTCTAGAATCTCCATAATTTCTTCACCAGATAAATCAGGCCTTAAAGCATTTAGCTCTTCCTGCTTTTCAAGGTCAGCAATGCGGTGCTCTAAATCGTCATAGGCGAAAGCTAAGCGTTCTGCTTTTCTTTGATTTCTGGTTGTCACGTCAGCCCTGGTTAGAACATGCAGGCGTGTTAAAAGATGGTCTGCGTCCCTCACATACCGTCTGATAGCTGAATCACTCCAAGCTTGATCGCTATAGCCAAAGAATCTAAGGTGCAATTCAATCAAACGTGAAACGTCTTTGATGGTGTCATTATCGAACCTAAGTTCACGAAGCCTGGTTTTAGCTAGCTTTGCACCAACAACATCATGGTGATAGAAGGTAACCCCACCACCAGGTTCAAGTTTTCTAGTGTTTGGTTTACCAATGTCATGCATCAGAGCCGCTAGACGAAGAACCAAATCCCCCTCCAGGCCGTATTGCTTCTCGTAGCTAATCGCCTGTTCTAAAACAATAAGAGTGTGCTGATAAACATCCTTGTGGTGGTGGTGCTCATCAACCTCAAGCTTTAGTGCCGGTAACTCAGGGAAAATAATGCTTGCAAGCCCAGAATCAACTAAAGCTTCGATACCATCTCTTGGTTGGGCTCCAAGCAGTAGCTTGGCCAATTCAACCTGAACGCGTTCAGCAGAAACAATCTCGATCCTTGAAGCCATAGCTTTCATGGCTGCAAAAGTGTTCTCTTCAATCAGAAATCCCAGTTGAGAGGCGAACCTAGCGGCTCTCATGATTCTTAGTGGATCATCACTGAAACTATCCTCCGGTTTACCTGGAGTTCTAATAACTCCATCTAGCAGGTCCTGAAGCCCATTGAACGGATCAACAAAAACGCCTTCAGGGAGCCTAAGCGCCATGGCATTGATGGTGAAATCTCTTCTAAAAAGGTCATCCTGGATGTCTGTACCAAAAGAAACCACTGGCTTGCGGGACTGCGGGTCATAGCTTTCAGCTCTATAAGTAGTGATCTCAACATGGGTATCCCCAATTCGAGCACCAATAGTTCCAAACTCTTTGCCTATCTCCCAAATGGCATCAACATTGCCTTTGAGAACTTCAATGATTTGATCTGGGTTCGCTGAAGTGGTGAAATCAAGGTCGTTTGTTTCACGACCCAAAAAAGCATCACGAACTGGGCCACCAACTAGGGCTAACTCAAAGCCTTTAGCTTGAAAGAGTTGCCCAAGTTTGCCAAAGATAGGACTATCGCTAGTCCTTTGAAGATTGGCTAAAGCCTCTGCAACAGTTCGCATGAATTTAAGTATGCCTGTGATTTGGTCAGCGTTAGGCTTGAAACCATGAACTCTCGACCAAAACCTCGCGTCGAGGAGACTTCAGCCGGGGGCTTCGTTCTCGCTGCTGATAGCTCTCCTCGTGTTGCCGTCATAGGACGTCGCAACCGTGGTGGTCGTATCGACTGGTGTGTGCCTAAAGGTCATCCTGAAGGTAATGAAACTATCGAGCAAGCTGCCCTAAGAGAAGTTTTTGAAGAGACCGGCTTAGAGGTAAAGATTCTTGAAGCTCTAGGGTCAATCCATTACGAGTTCTCAACCCCTTCAGCGATTATTAGTAAAACTGTTCACCACTTTCTAATGGAACAGACAGGTGGAACTTTAACAATTGAAAATGATCCAGATAAAGAAGCAGTCGACATTCGTTGGATTCCTCTTGATCTTTTAGCTGAGGAACTAACACACGAAAACGAACGCAGGTTAGCTCAAGTTGTTCAAGAGTGGGCGGCTCGCAATGACTAAATTACTCAGAGTTTTACTGGCCTCGCTTTTTCTAATTCCGATTTCAGTTGCGCCAGCTCGAGCAACTCTCCCACCAGCTCTTGTTTATGTAGTTAAGGGTTCAGACATAAACATGGTCTCGCGGGATTCTAAAGTTCCCGTCTCCATTCAAAATAACTATGACCGAACAGTTCGCATAAGAGTTCATGCAAGATCAACAGATCCTGCGCTAACAGTTAAGAACTATGTTTCACTAACAATTCCAGCTAACTCAAGAAAAGATGCTTTGCTTCCGATCACGGTTATCTCAACAGGAAAATTCAAACTAAAGGTTTGGGTCAGCACTTTTACTAATTTGAGAATCAGTCAGAACACAGATCTCACAATTACCGCTAATCCGAATATCGAACTTTTCGTTCTAGTTGGTTTTGGTTTGGTGCTAGCTGTTCTTGTTGGCCTAGGTGGTTACAGAATGTTTAGAAGAAGTAAGAGTGGGGCTAACGCATGAGCGTCCTGAGATCTTCTCTGATCATGGCTAGCGGAACTATTTTCTCGAGGGCCCTTGGAATCATTAGAGCCATTCTTCTTGCGGCAACTATTGGTGTTACCACCAACGCGGCTGACGCTTTTGGTGTTGCAAACCAACTTCCTAACAACGTTTACGCAATCATCGTTGGCGGTGTTCTAAACGCTGTTTTAGTTCCACAGATTGTTAAAGCAAAATCTCATGCTGATGGAGGCAAGGCATACATCGATCGCCTGCTCACACTTGCAATCGTTATCTTTGGCGGAGTAACCGTACTCACGACACTGGCTGCCCCTGTTCTAGTTGAGTTATACACAAACAGCTGGAGTTCCAGTCAGCTAGCTCTAGCAACAGCTTTCGCTTACTGGTGTTTACCGCAGTTGTTCTTCTATGGTCTATACACACTCCTGGGTGAAGTGCTAAATGCTAGAAGTCGCTTCGGTCCATATATGTGGGCGCCAGTTCTAAACAACATCGTTTCAATTCTTGGGATGCTTGCCTTCATTTGGCAGTTCGGTTTAGACCCAACTGGTCTTCGAACAGTTGAGCATTGGGGCCAAGCAGAAATATCACTTCTTGCCGGAACAGCAACGCTTGGTGTTGCAGCTCAGGCTCTGATTCTTTTTGTCTTCTGGAAAAGAATGGGGCTAACTTTTAATCTCAACTTCGGTTGGCGTGGAGTTGGTTTGGCTCCAGCAATGAAAACCGCGTCCTGGACTTTAGGCATGCTTTTGATCACTCAGATTGGTGGAATAGTTCAAACCGCTGTTGCGTCTAAAGCTATTGGTGGACGTGAAATATTTACGCAAGGAAATATTGCGATTGCTTCTGTTGCAGCTATGAGCATCGCATGGTTAATCTTCATGCTCCCCCACTCTGTTGCAACTGTTTCTATTGCGACTGCATACTTCACGCGCATGTCAACTCATGCGATGGAGAAAAAGTTTGATGAACTGAAAAACGATTTATCCGATGGTCTAAGAACAATAGCCATGATTAGCGTGTTAGCCAGCGCTGCTTTAATCGTGCTAGCGTATCCAATCTCAAGAGTTTTCGTAGGTCAAATTCCAGCGGCTATTGCACTTGGTAACGTAGTGATCGCAATGGTTGTTGGATTACTTCCATTCAGTTATGTGTTCATGATTCAGCGTGCGTTCTATTCGCTTGAAGATACGAGAACGCCGTTTATTTTTGCAACAGCTCAAACGATTCTTAACATCATTGGATCACTTCTTGTTGCTGTTTATGTTGAACACATTTGGATTGTTGTTGCGCTATCACTAGTGACTAGTGGAACTGTTTTAGTTCAAGCAATCCTTGCCTTTGTAATGTTCAAGAGAAAATTCGGTTCACTTGGCCACTCTCACTTGAGCATTGCAACTGCAAAGTTTGCATTTGCTGCAACTGTTTCAGGGTTAATCGGTTTCAGTGTTCTGCAAGCAATGGGTGGAGCTAACCCAGGAGCATTCCCAGTTCTGTCGATTGCAGCTTCTGCTCTCACCTGTTTACTCATCGGTGGAATTATGGCTGTGGTTTATGTGACCATTCTTAGATTCCTCAAAGTTAAAGAAATTGAGACACTTACTAAACCTCTAATGCGCCTGTTAGGTCGCTAAAAATAAAAGGGCTATATTAGCCTTAGTCTTTCTTTCCAAATCTGGAGTTATTTTGCGCGAAGTCATCATCATTGGATCAGGTCCAGCAGGTTTCACAGCCGGCATATACACAGCAAGAGCAGGTCTTAACCCTCTTCTTATTGCCTCATCGGTTGAGCCTGGTGGTGAGCTTATGAAGACCACTGAGGTTGAAAACTTCCCTGGATTCCCTAACGGACTTCAAGGACCTGAACTTATGGCCGCCTTCCAAGAGCAAGCTGAACGCTTCGGGACTGAAGTTCTTCTTGATGACGTTATTGAAGTTTCACTTCAAGGCGATGTGAAGATCGTGAAAACCGGTGGGGGAGAGACCTTCGAAGCTAAGACAGTTATTTTGGCAACCGGAGCTGCATACCGTGAACTTGGCCTTCCTAAAGAAAAAGAGTTCAGCGGTTACGGTGTTTCTTGGTGTGCAACCTGTGATGGGTTCTTCTTCAGAGAGAAGACCATTGCAGTTGTTGGCGGAGGAGACTCCGCAATGGAAGAGGCTATCTTCCTAACTCGCTTTGCTAGCAAGGTTTACCTAATTCACCGTAGAGACAGCTTCAAAGCATCAAAGATCATGCAGGAGCGTGCCCTAAACAACCCGAAGATTGAAGTTATTTGGAACACGGGCGTTGAAGAGCTACTAGGTGACACCCGATTGACTGGAATTAAGATGAAGAACACTGTTACCGGTGAGCTAAAAGACCTAGAGCTTGATGGGCTATTTATTGCCATTGGTAATGACCCACGAGTTTGGTTGGTTGAAAACCAGGTGGAGCTTACCTCAGAGAAATTCATCAAAGTTGACGGCAGATCATCAAAGACCAGCATTCCTGGTGTTTTTGCTGCCGGAGATGTCATTGACCCAACCTACAGACAGGCAATTACTGCTGCTGGCTCTGGTTGTGTTGCTGCTTTGGATGCAGAGCACTACCTACAAGACGTAAAATAGACACATCAAACAATTAGGAGACAAAAATGTCAGCTAAGCACGTAACCGCAGACACTTTCCAGGCCGATGTTCTTTCATCTGATAAGCCTGTTGTAGTGGACTTCTGGGCAGAATGGTGTGGTCCTTGCCGCGCCGTTTCACCTATTCTTGACGAGATTGCTGCCGAGCACGCTGACAAGATCACTGTTGTTAAAGTTAACGTTGATGAAGAGCCTGGCTTAGCACAGCAGTATGGAATCACTTCAATTCCTGCAATGTATGTTTTCCAGAATTCAGAAGTCTCAAAGGTCATCATCGGCGCAAAGCCAAAGCCTGCTCTTTTGGAAGACCTAAAGTCTTACATCGCTTAATAATCTTAAAAGTTTTCCACAGCCACGCTATAGGGCTGTGGAAAACGCCGTTTAGGGGTGTGGAAAGTTATCCACAGGCCCTAATACTTAGTATCTTGGCCTAATTCAGTAAGAATTCGGTTCAAATCATCTACGCTCGCAAAATCGATTTCGATTGTGCCCTTCTTTAGGCCCAATTTAATTCGCACAGAAGTGTTGAGTTTATCCCCAAGGCTCTCTGCCAAAGTCTTCATCGCCTGTTGGCGAGTACCGACCTTTACTTTGGCTTTCTTGGATCCTTGCTTGGTCAACTCTTCAGTGGCTCTTACGGAAAGCCCGAGGTTAATAACCTTGTCTGCTAATGCCGTCATTTTTTCTGGATCTTCAACAGCCAAGATTGCACGTGCATGCCCAGCGCTTAGTACTCCCGCCGCCAGCTTGGTTTGCAGGTTTGTTGGCAGCTTCAGCAGACGAAGGGTGTTCGTGATTTGCGGCCTTGATCTAGATAGTTTCTCAGCCAGTTGGTCCTGGGTGCAGCCGTATTCTTCCAAAAGTTGCTGGTACGCGTTCGCTTCTTCGATTGGGTTCAGATCGCTTCTGTGAAGGTTCTCAAGAAGTGCATCTCTGAGCATGTCTTCATCGCCTGTTTCGCGAATAACGGCTGGAATCTGAGTTAATCCGGCTTGTTTGCTTGCGCGTAGGCGACGCTCGCCCATAATCAATTCGTACTTGTCGACACCATTTTGTTTACCAAGTGAACGAACTGAGATTGGCTGAAGTACGCCGAATTCTGAGATGCTTCCAACTAACTCGGCAAATGCTATTGGCTCGAAGTTGGTTCTTGGCTGCTTAGCATTTGGGGTGATGTCTGCGATGTTTAGGTAGCCGAAAGTAGCTCCTGGAACCGGCACTAGATCTGTAGGGGAGTTTGTTGATCCACCGAAGAATACGCTAATTGGGTTTCCGTCAGCCGGACGTTCCATTCGCTCGTTTACGGCTGCTGCGCCAGGAATTAGTGCACCAATTCCTCTACCGAGCCCACCTTTTTTCTCAGCCATGCTGAACTCCCTTATTTGCTATTTCAATTGCTGCTTCCATGTAGGAAATAGCCCCGTTTGAACTTCTGTCGTAAGTAATGATTGTTTTACCAAATCCAGGGGCTTCTGCTACACCAATTTGTCTCGGGATGATGGTCTCCAAGGTTTGGGTGGGGAAGTGAGTTCTAACGTCATCCACGACTGCTGTATTCAGCTTGGTTCGCGAGTTGTACATGGTCAACAGAATGGTTGACAGGGCAAGGTTTGGGTTTGATGCACCCTTGATCATGTCGATGCTCACCTTCAACTGGCTCAGTCCTTCTAGTGCGTAATACTCACACTGAATAGGAATCAATACTTCGGTAGCCGCCGTGAGCGCATTTACAGTTAGCTGCCCCAGGCTAGGCGGGCAGTCAATGAAGACATAATCAGATCTTGGTTCCGCTAAATCGAGATACTGCTGGATAGCGTTTTTTAGGCGGTATTCACGAGCAAGCATCGAATAGAGGTCCATCTCAGCTCTCGCGAGTTGGAGGTTAGCTGGCACACATTTCAAGTTTTTTGACTCTGGGCTCTGCTGCATTACATCGGCCAGGGGCACGTTATTTACCAACACATCGTAGATAGAGCCTTGAAGAGCGTGGTGGTCAATGCCCAGGGCGGTTGAAGCGTTTCCCTGGGGGTCTAGGTCAATTACCAAGACATTCATACCCTTTTCAGCGAGAGCAACAGCTAGGTTTACAGCCGTGGTTGTCTTGCCTACCCCACCTTTTTGGTTGGCTACTGTGAAGACTCGAGTATTTTCTGGTCTCTCGATTGATGCGGCATTAATGGCTGCAAGTCTGCGGGTGTTTTCGCTGATCTCTGTGGCTAGGGGAGAACCCTGAAAGCCGCCCAGAGGCAGGGGAACATCAGATTGTTTCACGTGAAACCCTCTTCTCAATGCTGGTAATTTCTGCTGTGTTTGGTTGCCAACCTGTTGGTTCTGGACTAATTTCTTCACGGCCATTAGGGTAGCCGAGACCGCTGACAACAGTCGGTTTAGTCTTTGCAGACTCCTCTGCCAAATTGCTTGGCACAGAGTTTGGGCTTTGATTAGTCATCAGTTTTATCTCCAAGAACTAGATTTCTAGAGTAGCGTAATTCGAACGACGGTAGTTGGGTCGGGCAATAAATCTGCCCCGGCTGTCAGGATTTCGAAGTCTTTGATCTTGAGTTTCTTGATAAGGTTCTTCGAATCTTTGATCTCGTCAGCCGCTTTAGATCCTTTGAGAGCGAGGATCTCGCCACCGTTTTTTGTCAGAGGCACGAGCATCTTCAGTAGTTGGGGAAGAGCTGAAACAGCTCTAGCGGTCACAATGTCATAGGCCTCAAATAGCGCTTCTTCGGCTCTCGCCCGAAACACTTTTACGTTCGTCAAACCAAGTGTTGGGACGACCGTTTCTGCGAGCCAAGTCGCTCTTCTTTCCATAGGTTCTATCAGTGTGAACTGCACTTCGGGGCACTTAATTGCCATTGGGATGCCGGGAAATCCTGCTCCTGAACCAACATCCGCGACTGTCTGACCTGGCTTCACTAGTTCACCAACGACTGCCGAATTCAAGATGTGTCTAGACCAAAGTTTGGGTAATTCTCTTGGTCCGATGAGGCCAAGAAGGTCCCCGTCCCGGACCAAAAGCTCGGCGTACTTTTCCGCTAGATCGGTTCTCTCTCCGAATACAGCTGACGCCTGAGGGGGTCTTTTTTCGGGTTCAAATTCGTTTTCAGGCATGTGTAAATCTAATCATGTTTGGGGAAACAAAAAGCCAGGACTTTCGCCCTGGCTAAATGTTTCACGTGAAACTATTGTGCTGGCTTGGCTACGATGTGACGATCTTTGCCTTCGCCTTCAGATTCTGAAATTAGTCCAGCTTCGCCAATTAGGTCGTGAGCTATCTTTCTCTCGTAAGAAGACATTGGTTTCATTGCTACAGGAGCGTTGGTCTCTTTGACCTTTTCGATGATCTTGTTCACGATTCGAGTCAAGGACTCAACCTTGGCCTGGCGTGAGCCTGCAATGTCTAGGATCAACCTGCTGAAGTTTTTGGTCTTAGTTTGAACTGCAATTCGTGTTAATTCCTGAAGGGCTTCAACTGTCTCTGGGTCTGAAATCAGGCGGATGTTACTGCCTTCCTCTGCCGTTACCTCTAGGTAAGCGCGGCCCTGTCTAACGTCAATAGCGATGTCACCATCAAGGTCAAAGATGTCTAGCAACTCCTCTAAATAGTCGGCTGCTACTTCGCCTTCTTCTTCTAGATCCTTTACGCTAGCAGGCTCTTTAGACTCAACTTCTTCTTCGGATACTTCTGGTTGTTCAATTTCACTTGACATAATTATTTGCCACCCTTTGGCTTCTTCTTGGCGCGAGCCTTAGAAACCGGCTGCACGCGTTTGCTTTGTTCTGTAGTCTCTTCTTCAACCAGCTGAGGTTCGGCTTCAACTGCTTTGCCCTTGCGGATCAGTCTTGCCTGACGCTCGTGGTGAGCGATTGAACCGGGTGCGGGCATTCTTCTAATAACGAAGTACTGCTGTCCCATGGTCCAGAAGTTTGATACGAGCCAGTAAAGCAATACACCTAGAGGGAATGAGATACCTGACACTAAGAAGATAAGCGGGAACACATAAAGCATGATCTTCTGGGTTTGAGCGAACTGGCTGTTAGAAACGGCTGGACTTTGGTTCTTAGCCATGATCTGCTTCTGAGTGATGAACTGAGAACCGCTCATCAAGACAATCATTACACCAGCAAGAATTTTGATGGCTGTGCTGCCGGTTAGGAAGGTTTCAGAAAGCTTTGCGCCTAGGAAATCAGCGTGAGCAAAGCTATTTGCTAGATCCTGGCTCAGCAGACCAACACCCGGCTTAGATGCCTGGGCTTCTTGCAGAGTTGAGAAAAGAGAGAAGAATACTGGCATCTGGGCAATCAAGGGTAGACATGAAGCGAACGGGCTTGAGCCGTGCTTCTTGTATAGCTCCATCTGCTCTTTGGCCATGCGTTCGCGTGAATCGCGGTCTGACTTACCCTTGTACTTCTTCTGGATCTTTTGCAGTTCCGGCTGAAGAGTGTACATGGCTCTTTGAGACTTGATTTGCTTTACAAACAATGGGATTAGTGCTGCTCTAACTACTAGAACTAGACCAACGATTGAAGCAACCCAAGTAACTCCAGAGTTTGCATCCATACCTATAGAGGTAAAGACAAAGTGGAATGAAACCAGGATGGCTTCAAGAACCCATTTGAACGGCCAAAGCACTGATGCAATAATGTCCATTATTTTCCTTCTTTTTTGTAGCCTTTTGAGCTCTTTACTACTACGAAACCTTGTTTTGTTACTGACAACCACTTTGGACCTTCAATTACTGGGTCCAATCCACCTTTGCTCCAGGGATTGCATCTGAAGATGCGCCAGATAGTCAAAGCTGATCCGAATACAACTCCGTGCTGCTGTAATGAGCCTAGACCGTAAGCCGAGCAGGTTGGGTGATAACGGCACACGTCGCCATAAATTGGTGAAATAAACCTTCTCCAAAACAACACAAAAGAAATTGGTAAATTGCGGGGAAATACCCACACATTCAACAGCACTGTCTTCATTTTGTTTACCTTATTAACTGATTCTTAGGTTCTTGAGGTTGTGATCCAGTTCCGCGCACAAGGTTTCCCATGAAACCTTGGCCAGGCCGGGTAGAGCTCTGACCACAAGGGTTTGGCCTGGTTTGAAGTTATTCATGCGTTCTTGGATGGCTG
>CANGBK010000014.1 GCA_947452235.1 Micrococcales bacterium | reverse complement strand
TTCCCTGGTCAAGGCAGCATGCTTGCTCCTGCTGGCTATAGTTTCACTGGCTGGCTATGTGATGGAACATCATATGTTGAGGGTGATGAGCTTGCGTTAACAGCTGATGTTACTTGTGTTGCTCAATGGAGCATGAACGCTCAATACACAGTTGTTTACAACGGCAATGGCAAGACAGCGGGTTCAGTGCCTGTGGATCTTTCGAGCCCATACTTCGAGAATGATTCTGCTCAGGTTCTTGAAAACTCAGGTTCTTTAGCTAAGACCGGTTACACCTTCGCTGGTTGGAATACTCAGGCAGATGGTGCTGGAATTAGCTACTCACCTGGATCGTCTTTCACTCTTGGTTCTGCAAATGTGATTCTGTTTGCTCAATGGATAATTAATACCTATACAGTTACATACAACTCAAATGGCAGCACTTCCGGAACTGTTCCAATTGATTCTGCAAGTCCTCACAACTTCGACTCAACAGTCTCCGTTTTGGGTAACACTGGTCCGCTGAGTAAGACTGGTTACACCTTCTCAGGTTGGAACACTCAGGCGGATGGGTTAGGAACTACCTACTCACGAGGATCAACTTTCACTATCGGTGCTTCTAATGTTGTTCTTTACGCGATGTGGAGTATCAACTCATACACGATTGCTTATAACGGCAACGGAAGCACTCTAGGCGCTAACCCTTCCGATCAGGCAAGCCCATATGTTTTCAACTCTGAAGTCACTGTTCTTGGTAACTCAGGAGGCTTAGCTCGCCCTGGTTACACTTTTGCAGGTTGGAACACCCAGGCAAATGGTTCTGGAACTGGTTATACAAGTGGCGACACATTTAGGATTGGCGCTTCTAACGTTGTTCTTTATGCACAGTGGGCGCTAGATACCTTTACCGTAACCTACAACGGAAATGGCAACACTTCAGGTTCTGTTCCTAACGATTCTTTGAACCCTCATGACTTCAACTCATCTGTAACTGTTTTGGGTAACACTGGAACGCTCGCTAGAGCCGGTTACACCTTTGCTGGTTGGAACACTCAGGCCAACGGTCAGGGCACAAGCTATCCAGCAGGTGCTGCTTTCACTATGGGAGAGACAAACGTAGTTCTTTACGCTAAGTGGACTATCAACACTTACACAGTTATTTATAACGGCAATGGAAATAGCTTCGGAAGCATACCTTCTGATTCTTCAAGCCCATACAACTTCAACTCATCGGTGACTGTTTTGGGTAACACCGGATCTCTAACCAAGACTGGTTACACTTTTGCTGGCTGGAATACTCAGGCTGATGGTCTTGGATCCAACTATTCTTCGGGTGCTGCCTTCACTATGGGAGCTGCAAACGTTATTCTTTACGCTAAGTGGACCATTAGTTCTTATACGGTTGTTTACAACGGAAACTCAAATACTCTAGGTGATGTTCCCGCAGATAGTGGAAGCCCTTACCTTTACAGTTCAACTGTGACTATTCTAGCTAACTCGGGCAATCTAACTAGAACTGGATACGTTTTCGCTGGTTGGAACACCCAGGCTGATGGGCTTGGAACTAGCTATGCAGCCGGAGATACCTTCACTGTTCAAGCGGCAAGTGTTGTTTTATACGCTAAGTGGACCATCAACACCTACACAGTTGTGTATAACAGTAACGGCGCAACTACAGGATCTGCGCCTGCAGATTCTTCGAGTCCTTACAACTTCAACTCAACTATCACTGTTCTAGGTAACACTGGAGCGCTAGCTAGAACTGGCTACAGCTTTATTGGTTGGAATACTCAGGCTGACGGGCTTGGAACTAGTTACGCAGCAGGATCAACATTTACTCTTGGTGCATCTAACGTGCTTCTTTATGCAATCTGGAATGGCTCAAACTTCACTGTTACCTATGATGTGAACGGCGCTACCTCTGGAACTGCTCCAACAGATTCAGCAAGCCCTTACGTTATTGGTTCAACCGTCACTGTTCTAGCCAACACAGGCACACTAGCTAAGGTGGGAAGCAATTTTGTTGGTTGGAATACTCAGCCAGATGGAACTGGAACTAACTACTCTGCTGGTGTTGGAACCTTCACTATGGGATCAGGCGATGTTGTTCTATATGCAAGATGGATGACCAACGGTTACACAGTTGCATACAACGGTAACGGTAACACCGCTGGTCTTGCTCCTAACGATTCAGGTAGCCCATACCTATTTGGAACTAAGGTAACTGTTCTTGGAAACGTCGACGGAATGGTTAGAACTGGTTACACCTTCGCTGGTTGGAACACCAGGGCTGACGGCACTGGAACTAACTTAGCTGCTGGAGGGAAGTTCACTCTTGGGGCTAACAATGTTGTTCTTTACGCTAAGTGGACCATAAACAAGTACTCAGTTAGCTATAACGGCAATGGCTCAACTGCCGGTAGTGTTCCTGTCGACGCGGTTCCACATGAGTACGACACTGAAGTTACTGTTCTAAGTAATACTGGTGGCCTAGTTAGAACCGGTTACACATTCCGTGGTTGGAACACTCAGGCTGATGGTCTTGGAACTTCATACCCAGCTGGTATTGGAACATTCATCATCGCTGATTCAAATGTTGTTTTATATGCACGCTGGGTAATCAACACCTACACAGTTATGTACAACGCTAACTCGGCAACCACAGGAACTGTGCCAAACGATCTAGATAGCCCTTATGTCTATGGTTCAACTGTTAGCGTGATGACTGCTCCTGAGGCTCTGGAGAGGACTGGTTACACCTATGTTGGCTGGAACACAAGGGCAGATGGTTCTGGTATTTCATACACTCCAGGTTCAAGTTCGTTTACTCTTGGAGCAGGCAACGTTGTTCTTTACGCTAAGTGGCAGGTCAACTCATACACAGTTACTTATAACGCCAATGGTGCTACATCAGGAAATGCTCCGGTTGATTCGCTAAGCCCTAGAAACTTTGGAACTGTTGTTACTACCCTTGCTAACTCAGGTAGCCTCGCAAGAACTGGCTACACTTTCGGTGGTTGGAGCACTCAGCCAGATGGATCTGGAAGTTCCTATGTTGCTGGCACTGGAAGCTTCACTATGGGTGCTGCCAGCGTAGTTCTTTATGCAAAGTGGAACATTTCAACTTACACAGTTATCTACAACGCGAATGGGTCAACTTCAGGTGCTGTTCCAACCGATGCCAACAACCCACACGTCTTTGATACAACAGTTGTTGTTCTTGGTAACTCTGGAACTCTAGCTAAGGCTGGTTTCACCTTCGGTGGCTGGAACACCAAGGCTGATGGAACTGGCACTAACTATTCAGCTGCAGAGACCTTTACTATGGCTGCAGCAAACATTGTTCTCTATGCGAAGTGGAATGCGGGAAGTTACACAGTTACTTACCTTGGTAATGGTGCTACCGGTGGATCTGTGCCTACTGATTCTTCAAGTCCATACACTTACCAGGCAACTGTCACCGTTCTGGGAAACACTTCTTCTCTAGTTAGAACAGGGTTTATCTTCGCAGGTTGGAACACTCAAGCTAACGGCAATGGAACAACATACCAACCTGGTGACACCCTAACTATGGGTTCAGCTAACCTTTCCCTGTTTGCTAAGTGGGCAGTAGCAAGATTCACTGTGACCTACGATTCAAATGGCGCAACTTCGGGAACTGTGCCAACAGACATTGGTAGCCCAAGACTCTACAACAGCACTGTTACTGTTTCAGCTAACTCAGGTAACTTGACTAAGACCGGTTCATATTTCGCTGGTTGGAACACTCAGGCTGATGGCCTTGGATTGTTCTATGCGCCTACCGGTTCAGTGACTTTCGTAATGCCGGCAGCCAACCTAGTTCTCTATGCTCAGTTCAGCGATAAGACTCTTCAACAACTAATTTGGACATCAACGGCCCCTAGCGCTGCAACTTTGAATAAAACCACATACACAGCGCAAGCGCAAGGTGGTGCTTCATTGAACCCTGTCATTTACCGTTCTATGACCCCAAGTGTTTGTGTGATTGATCCTTCAACAGGTGAAGTTACTTTCGTGAGTGTTGGCACCTGTACTTTGATTGCAGACCAGGCAGGTAATGATTCATACCTACCTGCTTCCCAAATCACCCAATCATTCTTTGTTAGACCAGAAGAACTTCCGGTTATCACTCCTCCACCGGTTATTACACCGCCAGCAGCCGGCAACCCAGAGGTGAAGGTTGATGGCGAGACCATTCCGGCAGTTTTGGTTCCAAACGATAACACAGATGGACTAAACCTAGTAGCCGATGGTTGGGGTCTGAACCTAGCTGCACTGACTACAACAGGTGAACCGGCTCCACTTGATTCAGATAACAACGTGATTCTTGAGTATGGGCACCAGGTTTCAACAGATGGAACTGGCTTTATGCCAGATAGCGATGTTCAGGTTTATATTTACTCAACTCAGATTTTGCTTGGAACTGTTCATACAGATGCTAACGGTAACTTCTCAGGTAAATTCCCGCTACCTATGGGTCTTGAGGTTGGTAAGCACACAGTGCAGGTTACTGGCTACAGCCCTAAAGCTGAAATTAGAACTGCAAACGTTCCTGTGATTCTAAGAGGAAAGAACTACCGAGGCCTTCAGGCTTCCCTATACTTCACACCAGACTCAGGTTGGATTTCACCCGCAAACCTTGCTGCGTTGAAGAAGATCATGAAGAAGATTGGCAAGAAATACACCGATCTGAAGATGGTTGTTACCGGTTATGTTTACCCAACCGGAACTAAGAAAGATAACATCAGAATTTCTAAGGCGAGAGCTGTAAACATCATCTCAGCACTAAAGAAGATGGGCATGAAGGGATCGTTCAAGGCTCGTATTGGTGGACGAACTAAATATGCCAGCGATTACTCGAGACGCATTCACTTGGTTGTGACTTGGTCAACAACAAAGTAGTTGTTAAGTAAATAGTGCCCAGTATTACTACTGGGCACTATTTTTTTGCCGCTTTCCTTATTACAGCTTGATCCAAACTGTTTGATCGTGTTCTAGTTCCCCTTCAACAGTGATGTCGTGTTGGGTGGTGGCTAGGATTTCACCAGCTGGAATAACTACAGGGTCACCATCGAAGTTTGAGAGTACCAAAACTCCGTTGTTGATATATGCAAGAGATGATTCATCCATGAACTCTGGAGCCCAACGGAATTCACCGTTACCCATATCTAACGTTTTACGTGATTTGAGTAGAGCTTTGTAGAGTTCAAGGGTTGAACCAGGGGTTCCTTCTTGTTCACTTCTTGCATATCTTCTGTATGAATCTGGTTGTGGTAACCATGATTCACCAGTAATTGAGAAACCGTTAGATGCGTTAGCTCCTGCTTCCCAAGGAAGAGGAACACGGCAACCATCGCGACCAACTCTTTCACCATTAGTCCTGAAGAAGGTTGGATCTTGACGGTACTTGTTATCAAGGGTTGTGTGTTCCGGTAGGCCTAGTTCTTCACCTTGGTAGATGTATGCTCCGCCTGGAAGTCCTAGCATGAAAGCAGACGCTGCTCTAGCTCTTCTCTGGCCTCTAGCTTCATCAGGCTGTTCGTATTTAGGGCCAACACCATCACCTTGACGCGGGATCTGGTTATAAGCCATACGTGTTGCGTGACGGATAACGTCGTGGTTTGAAAGAACCCACGTTGATGGAGCGCCAACAGCACCAAAGACTTCTAGAGATTCGGTAACAACCTTCTCCAGCTTTTCTTTGTTCCATGGAGTTTCTAGGTAACCAAAGTTAAATGTTTGGTGATACTCATCTGGTCTAACCCAACGAGCCATACGGGATAGTGGGTGAACCCAAGCCTCAGCACACATCACTCGATCATCGTATTCATCTAGAATCGCTCGCCAGCGTCGGATAATGTCGTGAACACCAGGTTGACCCCAGAATGGGTTTTCAACTTCTAGACGTGCAATAAGTTCTTCTTCTGATTCTTCAGTCTTAACATCATCAGGGGAGTCTTGACCGGACATTGTTGATGAGTGGTGAATAACATCTGGTAGACCTTTAACTTTGATCATGCCGTGAGCTACGTCAATTCGGAAACCTGCAGCACCGCGGTCAAGCCAGAAGCGTAGAACAGAATCAAACTCTTCAATTACTTCAGGGTTCTCCCAGTTGAAATCTGGTTGTGATGAGTCGAAGATGTGTAAATACCATTGACCTGGTTTGCCATCAGCTTCTGTAATTCTTGACCAAGCGTTGCCACCGAAAACTGATTCCCAGTTATTTGGAGGTAGTTCACCGTTCTCGCCTTTACCGTCACGGAAAACATATCGGTTTCTTTCAGCAGAACCAGGTGCTGAGTGAAGGGCTTCCTGGAACCATTTGTGCTGATCACTTGAGTGGTTAGGAACAAGGTCAACGATGATTCGAAGACCGAGGCTCTTAGCTTTAGCAACCATGTTGTCAAAGTCTTCTAGGGTTCCAAAAAGCGGGTCGATGTCTTTGTAGTCAGAGACGTCGTAACCTGCGTCCTTTTGAGGGGACTTGAAGAAAGGGCTGAACCAGATAGCGTCAACGCCGAGCTCGGCTAGGACATGCATTCTTTCGGTGACACCCTGTAGGTCACCCATTCCATCGCCATTGCCATCGGCAAAGGAGCGAGGGTAGATCTGGTAAATAACACTGGTGCGCCACCATTCCGCGTCTTTACGAGGGGTAGCGAGGATAGCTGATGTAGGCATAGACATAATTTCCAAAATACTTGATATAAGGGGTATAGGGGGCAAGGTTTATCATTCTGTAATCGTTTCCAGAATTCACGACGATTTCAAGGTGTTTTGTTACTGAAGCTGCTTTGGAGGATCACGCATAAACCCTAAAATCCTTATAAATAAGAGCATATAGGGGATTTGGACCTTTTTAGGGTCAATATCTTTACAAGACCGTTATCGTGTAAGCGGTTTCACATTTGACTAAATACCTGTTTATTTGGCTTACTTATACCAGCACATCCGTGCTAACTCAATATCGATATGGAGAGTAAATGTTTTCAATCAAGAAGGTAGCGGGTATTGCTGCTGCTCTTGGTCTACTTGCAGCAGGTGCAGTTTCTGTACCAGCAGACGCAAGAGTCAAGGCTGCACCAAAGATCCTTACTGTTTGGGCTGACAGCAACCGTGCTGCAAACCTAATCAAGGCAATCGGCACCGTCGCCGAGCAAACTGCTGGCGACTATGTTGCTGGTTACAAGATCAACGTTGTCGGTTACACCGGCTTCGACACTTTGAAGACTGCAGTTGACGCTGCAACTTCAGCTAACGGTCCTGACATCATCCTGGGTGCGAACGACTGGGTTCCAACCCTTGCTAAGGATGGAAAGCTAGCACAGTTCACCTTGTCATCATCAGCTGCTAAGAACTTCACTGCAAACCAGTTGGGTGACCTTAGCTACAGCGGCAAGCTATACGGTGTTCCACTAGACATCAACAACGTAGCGATGCTAACTAACGATGACCTAACCACAGTTCCAACCAGCTTCGGCGAAATGGTTGCTTACTACAAGGCAAACAAGGACTCAGCTGGTCTAACCCGCGGTCTATGTGTTGCTGGTGGTGGAATGAGCTGGGGTGCCGCAGGTATCCTTTCAGCTCTAGGTGGTTCTCCTTACGCTATGTCTGGCGGTAAGGCAAAGATCACTGGTGCTCCATTCACAGTAAAGACTTTCGCTCAGAACGTAAAGGACCAGCTACTAAACGTAGATGGAACTCCTAACGGTTTCTTCACCGACAGCGACTCAAACTGTAAGCAGGACTTTATCGATGGTAAGGTTCCTTACGCAGTTATCGGTAACTGGGAGTGGAAAGACTACGTAGCAGAAGGCTTCGACATGAAGAAGCTTTCATGTGTTCCTGGCATCAAGGTTAACTCTTGTGGTGCTGGCTTCGGTTCAGTTTCAGGTGCATTGCTAACAAGCTTTGCTGCTGGCGCTGGCGATGACAACGCTGCTAAGTCATTCTTGAACGACTTCTTCGGTTCAGCACAGGGTGCAATGAGCTACGAGAAGTACGAACAGCGTCCACCTGCAAACAAGGCTGCTGCCGCGATCGCTTCACCTGCTCTAAAGGGCTTTGGTCTAGCTGCATCTAAGGCATCTATCCCTCAGCTAGGTACCTTCCTAAACGGTGGTGCTAAGGACACAACTGGTCTAGTTCTAGGAACTAAGGCTGCTCCAGGAACTAAGGGTGCAAACGTACCTACCTACTGGGATGCTCTTCCTGCACTATGGTCAGCTCTAGTGTCAAGTGACTCAACAGTTCGCAAGGACCCAACAGTTGCTTCACAGTTGTTTGCCAACATCATGGCAGCCAACGCAGCTAACAGCGTTAACAACTAACGCGTAGCAGGCTCTAATTCTGAGGGGCTGGCGGATTATCCGCCAGCCCCTTAGAACAGCCTAAAAGTTTTGTAAAGTTATAAAGGTAAAAAAACGAGGGAGTTCCAATGAGGCTACTAAAAGGCATAAAGATCGCAGTCATACTAAAGATTGTTTTGGTCACAATTGCTTTAGCAGTTCTTGGTTTCCTCATGCAGGCAGCACTGCTTGCCGGTGATACCCAAATCGGTATCTTCTTTGGTATTGCGATATTCCTAATCGCACTTGTTTACTTCACAAGAATTTCTATTCCTTTGAAGTTTTTCTTGCCAGGTGTTTTGCTTCTTGCAACATTCGTGATCACACCTGTTGTTTACACAATTTCTATGTCTGCGTATCAATACAAGACAGGAAATATTCTTTCTAAGCCTGAAGCACTAAAGATGCTTAAGAGCAACGATGCTTTTGCTCAGGTTCCAGATGAGAAGAAGTTTGATCTAAAGCTTGGTTGGTGTGATGAAAAGTATGGTGACCCTAAAGATGTTGCAAATGCACCTGTCTGTGCTCTGGTTAGCTACTATCCAGACAACATCTATTTCTTGAGCACCGCAACAACTCTTACGCCTTTGACCAGAGACCGAATCATTTTCAATAAGGTCGGTCTTCCTGCGGATGTTACAAAAGTTGGAGCGAAGTTCACCTGGGAACCTTTCTACGAGGATGAGTACGCAACTTTCGATAAGACCATTGCTTCAACTCGCTTCAAGTACAGCAAGCCTGGTACGTTCATGCAGGCCGAGGGTTACAGCGTTATGGCTGTTTATGCTCAGCGAATTGTTTATGATGCTAAGGCCGACACTTTCACTGACATAAAGACCGGTTTCGTTTATAAGGACAATGGCCGTGGTAACTACGCAAACACCAAGAACGGCAAAGACGTTATGTACCCGGGTTGGCGCGAAGTTGTCTGGTTTGAGAACTTTGTAAACCTTGTTAATGATCCATCAGTTCGCGACCCACTGGTAGCAGTGTTCATCTGGACCTGTATTTTTGCGGTTACAACCGTGGTCACCCAGTTCGCTTTAGGTCTTTTGATTGCACTCACCTTACACACCAAGATGCGTGGAAGATGGATTTACCGAAGCATCATTATCTTGCCTTACGCGATGCCTAGCATTATGAGCATCATGATTTGGGGCGGTATGTTGAACACAGACTTTGGTGCTGTTAACAACTTGATTGGTTTGATTGTTGGGCACCCGGTTCACCTGACCTGGCTAACCGATCCAACTTTGGCAAGAACTTCAGTCCTGCTGGTTAACCTTTGGCTTGGTTTCCCATACTTCTACCTAATTTCTACTGGAGCTTTGCAAGCTATCCCAGCCGAACTTACCGAAGCTGCAGCCATTGATGGCGCTTCAGGTGGCCAGACATTTAGAAAAATCACATTGCCGCTGTTGATGCAGATGCTATCTCCACTTTTGATTTCATCATTCGCTTTCAACTTCAACAACTTTAACTTGATTTATCTTTTGACCGGTGGTGGACCGAAAGACACACTTTCAGGTCAATCAGCTGGTGCAACAGATATTTTGATTAGCTACACATACAACCTGGCTTTCAACAAGGGAACTCAAAACTTTGGTTTGGCTAGCGCTGTTTCGATTGTTATTTTCGTTGCCGTTGCTGCAATTTCGCTCTACGGTATTAGACGTTCAAAGGTATTGGAGAGCTTCGTATGATCTTCCTAAAGTGGTTTTTAACTAAGTCTTGGCGTCACGCTATTGCGTGGGCAGTGTGTTTCTTCGCACTATTTCCGCTATACATGATCGTCTTGACTTCATTCAAGAAGACAACCTCTTTGCAGGTTGGTTCATTCCTTCCAACCGGGTTCTCGCTAACTAACTTCAATAGTTTGTTGACTAATCCAACAGTTCCGTTCTATACCTGGATGTCCAACTCGGTTATCATCGCAGCATTCGTTTCTGTTGTATCGGTATTTATTGGTGCAGCTTCTGCATTCGCTTTTAGCCGTCTACGCTTCAGAGGCAAGAAGGCCTCTATTCAGTTGCTTCTTCTGATTCAGATGTTCCCTGCGGTTCTAGCGCTTTCAGCCGTTTACTCAATCATGGACCGCGTTCACGCTTTCGCACCTTCTATTGGTCTTGGCACCATCGGTGGCCTAGTTCTTGTTTACCTTGGTGGAGCGATGGGTGTTAACATCTGGCTTCTAAAAGGTTTCGTGGACTCTATTCCAATCGAATTGGATGAAGCTGCCCGTGTTGATGGTGCTAGCCCTATGCAGATTTACTGGAGAATCTTCCTCCCTTTAGCTTCTCCTGTTTTAGCTGTTGTTTGTTTGCTTTCGTTCATTGGAACTTTCAACGAATACATCTTGGCTTCATTGTTCCTAAACGATCCTTCACAGCAAACCATCGCTGTTGGTCTGCATGGGTTCATTTCAGGTCAGTTCGCAACCAACTGGGGACCTTTCGCGGCTGGTTCATTGCTAGCTTCACTTCCTATAGTGGTTCTGTTCCTGTCTTTGCAGAAATACATCGTTAATGGTCTTACCGCTGGTGCGGTGAAGGGCTAATGGCACTAAAGCTGCCCCTAGCTCTCCACCCGCATCACGATGGTTCCGCTCTTTACGTTCCGAACCAGAAACCTAAACTTTTAGACAAAGTTAAAGTTCGAATTCGTATTCACGAGGCGATGGGCAAAGTTAAATCTGTTCGTGTTCGCTTCAGTGAGAGCGGTGAAGCTTTCCCAACAGATGATGCGAAAGTCATTCGTAAGGTTGATGGTTGGTCATGGTTTGAGACCAGCATCGTGATGCATAACCCACACATGAACTATCGCTTCTACATTGAACTAGCTAACGGCGACATCTTCTGGTTGAATGCTCACGGTTTGAGCGAACTTGAGTCACCAGATGTAATGGATTTTAGAATCAACACTTTCTCAACTGCACCTGAGTGGGGCAAGAAGAGTGTGATGTATCAAATTTTCCCTGACCGTTTTGCTAGAAGCGCTAAAGCTGATGAACACAAAACTCCTGACTGGGCGTTGCCTAGAAAGTGGAGCGATGAGGTTATAGGAACTGGACCAGGAACTTCAGAGCAATTCTTTGGTGGAGACCTTTGGGGAGTTATCGAGCACCTTGATCATCTAAAGAAGCTCGGGGTAACTTTGCTTTATTTAACACCGATTTTTCCTGGCCGCTCGAATCACCGTTACGATGCCAGTTCATTTTCTAAAGTGGACCCTTTGCTTGGTGGGGATGAAGCACTTATCGCTCTAGTTGAAGCAGCACATAAAAAGGGATTCAAGATCATTGGTGACCTAACCAGCAATCACTCGGGTTCATCTCACGAGTGGTTCAAAGCTTCATATAAGAATCCGTCTGCCAAAGAGTCTGAGTATTACTACTTCTCCGAAGGTAATAAGAAATATGATTCTTGGTTTGGTGTTTCATCGCTTCCAAAGTTCAATTGGAAATCTAAAGCTCTTAGAAAGCTCTTTATTTCTGGCGAGAACTCTATGGTTGCTAGATGGATTAAGGTTCCTTTCAACATGGATGGTTGGCGTATTGACGTTGCCAACATGACTGGCCGTATCCGCGAAGAGGATATGTATTTAGAGATCAGTCAACTCATCCGTGAGAGTATGCAATCAATAAACAAAGACACTATTCTCCTCGGTGAATACACAAGCGATGCAGCTTTTCATATGCAAGGTGAAGGCTGGCATGGCGGCATGACCTACATGAATTTCACTAAGCCAGTTTGGCGTTGGTTCTATAACCCGAAGGAAACTAAGGTTGCAGGTTTTCTAGGGTTAGGTAGAACGCGCATCTCCGGTTTAGATATGATGAAGCAACACATTGATTTTGCGGCTGGCTTCCCTTGGCATGTTCGACTAAACAACATGAATCCTTTGGATACTCATGATATTCCTCGCTTCAAGACCTTCACTATTAAAGGAGCTCAAAGGGTAGCTGCTGGCATGCAGTTCACTTTCCCAGGTATGCCTGTGATTTGGGCGGGAGATGAGTTCGGTCTTGACGGCTGGAATGGAGAGAACTCAAGAACGCCTATTCCTTGGAATGATGAGCGACCTAACGATAAGGCAATGCTAAAGACCTACCAGGAGTTAGCTGCTATCCGGAAGAACAATAGTGCTTTACACGATGGGTCTATGCGCTTTATTTATGCCAGCAAAGAGGCTTTGGTTTATGTTCGAGAAAACGGGAAACAGAGTATTTTGGTGCTTGTTTCTAGAGGGCAAGATAGCAAGATTAGTTTCCCGAATGATGCTGTTTCAGGGTTAAAACAGGCTGAAAACCTCTTTGGTGGGGCAAAGATCATCTTCCAGGGTAAGAGCGCTATCTTGCCTAAAGATGGTCTAAATCTTCAAATTTGGCGACTACCAGCAAAGATCTAGGTTTGCCTAGCCTAGGTGGCTAGTGGTAATCTTCATAAGTGCCTTGGGCGGTTTTTAGCCTTGGTCACGCCCCGATAGCTCAGTGGTAGAGCACTTCCATGGTAAGGAAGGGGTCGACAGTTCAATCCTGTCTCGGGGCTCTGCGGCGGGGTAGCTCAGGTGGTTAGAGCACACGGCTCATAATCGTGGTGTCGCGGGTTCGAGTCCCGCCCCCGCTACCACGCAAAACCTGCGAAACTTAAAGCATGGTTAATCCAAATGTTCAGGGTAAAAAATACCCGGAGACCAGCCCTTATCTTGTTGGTCGAGAAAAAATTCGTGAGTTCGCTAATGCTGTGTTCTCAACCAATCCTGTGAACCTTGATGTCTTTGCAGCTCAAGCTGCTGGTTACACAGATCTGGTTGCTCCACCAACTTTCGCGGTTGTGATTCAGGAACGCTCACTGCATAGTGTTCTGGCAGATCCTGAAGCAGACATTGATTTTTCTAGAGTGGTTCACGGTGATCAAAGATTTATAGCGAATCGTGCAATTGTTGCCGGTGATGAGCTAACTTCTGTTTTGACTGTTGCTTCAGTTAAATCTTTGGGTGCTCATTCAATGATTACTTTCAACACTGAAATCTTTGATACCAATAAAGAACTTGTTTCAACAGCCATCAGCACACTGGTAGTTCGAGGTGGCGAGTAATGGATATTCTGTCTTTAGAAGTTGGCCAAGAGATTGGTTCAAGAACTTTCAGCTTCACTAGAGATTCTTTGGTGAAGTATGCGGGAGCTTCAGGGGATTTCAACCCAATTCACTACCGTGATGATTTCGCTAAATCAGTTGGACTTGATGGTGTTCTAGCGCACGGCATGCTAACTATGGGTTCAGCCGTTCAGGTTGCTGTTGACTGGATTGGCGATAGCGGCAAGGTGATTGACTACGGGGTTAGATTCACTAAGCCTGTTTTCGTTCCTGCTGATTCGGGTGCGCAAGTTATTGTTACCGGCAAGATCGGTGCCATTGATCTTGAAAACAAAACTGTGAGAGTTGACCTAACAGCAAGCTGTTTAGACATTGCTGTTTTGGGTAAAGCTCAGGCTGTTGTGAAATTCTAAAATGACTTCACTTTCTAATTTCACAACTATCAGAGTTGGTGGCCAACCTAAAGAGATTTCGGTGGCTTCAACTCATGCTGAAGTTTTAGCAGGGGCAAAGAAGTTGTGGGAAGAAAGTGAACACTGGGTAATCCTCGGCGGCGGTTCAAACATTGTTTTTGCTGATGATGTCAGCGATCTGTCTGTGTTGTTAGTTCAGAGCAAGGGCATTGAAGATCTAGGTTCTGGGAGGGTCAGAGTTCAGGCTGGTAATAACTGGAATGAGTTTGTTCTTTATGCCTGCAATAAAGGTTGGGCTGGCGTTGAATCTTTAGCTGGTATTCCAGGAACTGTTGGGGCTTCACCTATACAAAACATCGGTGCTTATGGGCAGGAAGTTGCTTCAACTATTACCACTGTTGAATTCCTTGATTACAAGTCAGGTGAGTTGCAGATACTTACAAACGAGGACTGTTCCTTTACTTATAGAGACAGTATCTTCAAACAAGGTAAACAGGGTGTGATCACCTGGGTCGAATTCCAATTCGGTAAAGAGGACTCTGTTTCACTTCTAACTAAAGCCCACGATGTTATTAGCCAGAGAGCTAGTAAAGGGATGGTGCTTGATGCAGCAGATAATGACACCTGGTCTTGCGGTTCTTTCTTTACTAACCCGATAGTCAGTGAAAGCTTTGCTAGAACACTTCCGTTAGATGCTCCACAGTGGGAAGTTGAAGAAGGCAAAGTGAAATTATCAGCTGCTTGGTTGATTGAAAACTCAGGCCTATCTAAAGGTTTTAAGTTAGGCAATTCAGGAGCAGCTATCTCAACAAAGCACGCTCTAGCCATCACTAATAGAGGTACTGCAACGGCAGAGCAGGTAGTTGAGTTAGCTAGATTTATTCAAACTCAAGTTTCAAATAAGTTTGGAATAAATCTTGTTCCAGAACCTAACCTGATTGGTTTCTAGAATTTAGTAACAGCAAGAGTTATTGCCAAACTAAACATCACAGCGGCAATAAAGATATCCAGGGCTTTCCAGAAAATTGGTTTGCTAACCAACACTGATGCTTTGCTAGCACCAAACCCTAAAGCAAAGAACCAGATGAAGCTAGCCGATACTGCACCTAAGGCAAATAGCCATCGGCTGTCTTGAAAAGAGTTGGCAATACTACCTAAGAAGATGATGGTGTCTAGGTAAACATGTGGGTTTAGGTAGGTCAGTGCAAGAGTGGTCAAAACAGACTGCTTCAAAGTAGTAATCGGTTTATCGGCTGCTTGAAGGGATTCTGATCTCTTGAACCTTCTGAGAGAACTAGATCCATACCAAACTAGGAAAGCAACACCTAGCCACCTGATTACTTCGATCAGAACAGGTATGGCTGTAATGAGAGAACCTAAACCTAAAACACCTAGGGTGATTAGTACTGCATCGCTAAAAGCACAGATTAGAACGATTGCTAAAAGGTTTTTTCTGAGTAATCCTTGCCTAAGTACGAAAGCATTCTGGGCCCCGATAGCAATAATCAAAGAAAACCCAGTAACCAGCCCAGCAAAGATAACGTTCATGGGTTTAAGGGTAATGGCTTGAGCTTTGCTGGCATTAGTTTAGGTAGGCTTAAAAGGTGAACGAATTTCCTAGAATCTCTCATCGAATCGGATCGATTGCAGAATCAGCAACCCTAAAGGTTGATGGCAAGGCTAAGGCTTTGCAAGCTGCTGGTAAACCTGTCATCTCTTATGCAGCTGGTGAACCAGACTTTCCAACTCCAGCTCACATCGTCGAAGCTGCTGTTGTTGCAGCTAGAGATCCTAAGAACCACCGTTACACACCTGCGGTTGGTCTTCCAGAACTTCGTGAAGCGATCGCTCACAAAACCAAGACTGATTCAGGAACGGAAGTTTCAGCTGCTCAGGTTGTTGTTACTAATGGAGGTAAACAGGCTGTTTATCAGGCGTTTGCAACTCTTCTAGACCCTGAAGATGAAGTTTTAATGCCAACACCTTTCTGGACAACATATCCTGAAGCTATTCATTTAGCCGGCGGAGTTCCTGTTGAAGTTTTTGCTGGATCAGATCAGAACTATTTGGTAACTGTTGACCAGCTTGAGGCTGCTAGAACACCTAGAACCAAGGTTCTGTTGTTTGTTAGCCCCTCTAACCCAACCGGATCTGTTTATTCACGTGAGCAGGTTGAAGCTATTGGTAAGTGGGCTTACGAGAATGGCCTTTGGGTTATTACCGATGAGATTTACCAGAACCTGACCTATGACGGACTAAAGGCATACTCAATCACAGAAGTAGTTCCAGAGCTTGCCGATAGGACCATCATGGTTAATGGTGTTGCCAAAAGCTATGCGATGACCGGTTGGCGTTTGGGTTGGATGGTAGGCCCACTAGATGCAATGAAGGCTGCAGCTAACTTGCAATCACATTTATCTTCAAACGTGTCTAACATCAGCCAGAGAGCAGCCATTGCAGCTCTAACTGGACCTCAGGATGAAGTCTTGGCTATGCGTGAAGCTTTCAACAGAAGACGACTTGTTGCTGTTGATGAACTGAATAAGATTCCTGGTTGGCTTGCACCAACTCCTCAGGGTGCTTTCTATGTTTATAGCGATGTGACTGGACTGCTTGGAAAAGAGTGGGGCGGAGTGAAGATTAATACTTCATTAGAACTCTGCGACTACATTCTTGATGCTGCCGAAGTTGCACTAGTTCCTGGTGAAGCATTTGGTCCTTCAGGTTACGTGAGATTGTCTTACGCTCTAGGTGATGGACCTCTAGTTGAAGGAATTCAAAGATTACAGAAGCTCTTTAGCTAAGCTTCTTTGATTCAGCAATCAATTCGTCCCAGTCGTTCGGAACTCGTCCAGATTCAAGCATCTCCTTGAAGACTAGATAAGCATCTGTTTTTGAACCATAGGCGCGCAACGTCTTTGAATCATTCACCCACCCATACACAATTATTTTTCTGATGCTGCTATATCTGAAAAAGATTCTGTATTGTTGCAAAAACTTAGCTCTAAACCAAAGTTTGTATTTTTGTCCAAGGGCATTGCCTAAGCCGAAGTCTACGGATGATGGATCTTGGGGAATTCTTTCAGTAATCTGACGTGCGAGGGTGAAGTGGCGTTTAACATCCGGGTGCTGCATCCAGTTAGGCCCCTCTTTAGCTTTTGCAGCAGCCATCTTTCGTGTAGAGATTCTTAGCTGATTCATGAATGCTGGGTGAGCAAGCAGAAACCACTCTGTTGCTGCCATCTAGAGTTCCTCGCCTTCGGGCAAAGCCTCATCCATGTCGAACGGCAATGGTTGCGCTATGAACTCGGCCAAAGTAGGAGGAAATCCGGGTACGCCAACACCTCTTTCACCTGAGAACTCGAAGACCATGTCCTCGTACCACTTTTCATCTAGAGGAATCAACCGTTCAGGATGCTCCAGCATGTCTTTCTCCAAGAAATCAAGCCATTGATCAAATACAGGGTCAAAATGCTCGGATTCTCGTGTTTTCTTGCCGACTCTGATGTTTCCCGAATCATCGATAATCCACTCGAGTTTGTCTCTCTTACTCAGCCCCAAGGCCTTTCTGATGCTCTTTGGGACTGTAGTTTGATACCTGTCGGTTAGGCTGGACTCTTCTTCGTTAGGGTTCATGCTCCGATAGTAATGCAATTGCATTACATCCTCAAGAGCTAGATTTCCCTTTGCATTTAGGGGAATTCGCAGATAAACTCCTAAGAGGTAGTTTGACAACTGCCCGAAGCCTAATCTGGCAAATTAATCAATTTACTTTTGATAGTTAGCCTTTGCCGGCGGAACCCTTTTAGGGCAGTGGCTCAATTGGTAGAGCAGCGGTCTCCAAAACCGCAGGTTGCAGGTTCGAGTCCTGTCTGCCCTGCAAGTTAGAGCACATGCTCTAATGAAGTTAAGAAGTTTGAGGAAGAGAAATGTCAGAAGAACTAGAACAGCCTTCAGAAGATCTCGTAGAGAAAGCTAGGGCTAATCGTGCTGCTGCACGTGGCTTCATTGGTCGCGTCATTCTTTTCTTCAACCAGGTGATTGCTGAACTAAAGAAAGTTAATCGCCCAACCTTCCAAGAGCTTCGCAACTACACCGGAGTTGTTCTAGGTTTCGTTGTTGTAGTGATGGTAGTTATTTTTGGTTTGGATTTCCTTTTCGGTAAGGGAATCATTTGGCTTTACACATTCTTCGCAGGAAAATAATTAAGGATAAACAGCGTGACTGATTTTGATTCAGAGCAGAACCCGCTTGAAGGCGTAAACCTTGAAGTGGAGTCGTCAGACTATGCAGAGACTGATCCTGCATACATCGATGACACTAACGCTGACGAGCTCTCAGCTGAAGAGTCAGCACTTCACATCGAAACTGATGTTGAGGTAGCAGCTGAATCGGAAACTGCTGCAGCACAAGACATTGCTGATGCAACAGTTGACGAAGATCCGTACTCCGCTTTCAAGAAGGAATTAGCTTCACAGCCAGGTAAGTGGTACATCATTCACTCTTACGCAGGTTACGAGAAGCGCGTTAAGCAGAACATTGAAAACCGTAAGCTCGCTATCGTCGGTGGCGATGACATCTTCCAGATTGAAGTTCCTATGGAAGAGTCAATCGAAATCAAGAACGGTCAGCGCAAGCTAGTTACCAAGGTTCGTATCCCTGGTTATGTTTTGGTTCGTATGAACATGAACGAAGACTCATGGTCTCTAGTTCGTGGAACACCTGCTGTTACAGGTTTCGTAGGTCACAGCGAATATCCAAGCCCACTGCGTCCGCAGGAAGCATTCGATATGCTCAAGACCCTTTATGTTCTTCCTGAAGAAGCTGCTGCTAAGGCGTCAGTCAAGTCTCAGGGTGGTAAGGCTAAGACTAAAGTCATCCCAGTTAACGTTGACTTCAAGCTTGGTGAATCAATCATGATCAAGGAAGGCTCATTCGCTGGTCTTCCTGGAACCATCAGCGAAATCAAACCTGAAAGCGGCAAGCTAACAGTTTTGGTTTCACTATTCGAACGTGAAACCCCAGTAGAGCTTGGTTTCGACCAGGTTTCAGCGCTGGTCTAAAGATTTTAAGAACCTAACAAAAGGAAAAGAAGAAATGGCACCGAAGAAAAAAGTTACCGGCATGATCAAGCTACAGATCCAGGCAGGTGCTGCTAACCCAGCTCCACCGATCGGTCCTGCTCTAGGTCAGCACGGTGTGAACATCATGGAATTCTGCACCGCGTACAACAACGCAACAGCAGACCAGCGTGGAAACGTTGTTCCAGTTGAGATCACTGTTTACGAAGACCGTTCATTCACCTTCGTACTAAAGACTCCTCCTGCAGCTGAGCTAATCAAGAAGGCTGCTGGAGTTGCTAAGGGCTCATCAACTCCTCACACTGTGAAGGTTGCTAAGCTAACCCGCGATCAGGTTCTAAAGATTGCGGAATCAAAGATGTCTGACCTTAACGCTAATGACGTTGAGGCAGCAGCAAAGATCATCGCAGGTACTGCCCGTTCAATGGGTATCACCGTCGAAGGTCTATAAACAAAAACAAAATAACTGGAAGTGGGAGAGTCGCGCGCGACTCGTTGAACCACAACCTGTGACCTACTAGAAAAAGGAAAAACAGAAATGGCAAAGCGCTCAAAGGCTTATTTAGCCGCAGCAGAAAAGATCCAAGAAGGCAAGCTATACACACCAGCGGAAGCTGTTGCCTTGGTTAAAGAAACCACAACCTCAAAGTTCGATTCAACTATTGAAGTTGCAATCAAGCTAGGTGTTGACCCTCGTAAAGCAGACCAGATGATCCGTGGAACAGTTTCACTTCCGCACGGAACTGGTAAGACTGCTCGCGTTATCGTATTCGCAACCGGTGCAGCTGCAGATGCAGCTCGTGAAGCTGGTGCTGACGAAGTTGGTGGCGATGAGCTTATCGAGAAGGTTGCCGCAGGTTGGACAGACTTCGATTCAGCAGTTTCAACTCCAGAATTGATGGGTAAGGTTGGTCGTCTAGGTAAGGTTCTAGGTCCACGTAACCTTATGCCTAACCCTAAGACCGGTACCGTAACTCCAGATGTTGCTAAGGCTGTTACTGAAATCAAGGGCGGAAAGATCGAGTTCCGTATCGACAAACAGTCAAACCTTCACTTCATCATTGGTAAGGCATCTTTCACTAAAGAGCAGCTGGGCGAGAACCTTGCTGTTGCTCTAGATGAAATCATGAGATTGAAGCCTTCATCATCAAAGGGTAAGTACCTTTTGAAGGCTGCTCTAGCAACTACTTTTGGTCCTGGCATCACTTTGGACACCAGCATCACTAAAGTAGAACTCTAAAGAAACAATTTTCTTAGTATTCAATTACGAATGCTAAGGTCAAAGGACCGGGAGAAATCCTGGTCCTTTGTTCTTCTTGTAAGCAGTTCACAGAAGTGTGAATGTAGATCGAAAGGTTGGGATATTGGCAACAGAAGCTTTTGGCGCAGCAACCCTGCTAGACACTAAAGACCCGATGGGTCTTCGAGCAACAGCTCCACTACTTGACGCGTGGATACGCGACATGGAGACACCTAGATCTCCTTTTCAAATCCCTGGCCACAAAGGCCGAACTAATCTCACCGGTCCTATTGTTGACGGTGACATTCCTGTTCTTCCAGGTAATCACCCTTACCGAATCTCACCTTCACTAATTCTTGAAGCAGAAAAACTCGCAGCAGACCTTTGGGGAGCTGATCTCTGCAGATTTGGTGTTAACGGTTCATCTGGTTCTAACCACGCAGCCGTTATGGCTGTTGCTGGTCCTGGTGACAAAGTTATCGTCTCTCGAACACTACACAAATCAGTTTTAGTTGGAATGGTTTATGCCGGAGTTATTCCAGTTTGGGTTAGACCAGAAATCAACCCAACCACCGGTCTTCCAGAATATTTACCTTCCAGCAGATTAAAAGAAGTCATTGACGCTAACCCTGACGCTAAAGCAGTTCTAATTGGTGAGCCTTCATATGTTGGAACTATGTCTAACATTCCTCGACTTGCCAAGGTTTGTCACGATGCGGGAATACCTTTAGTAGTTGATGCTGCCTGGGCAGCCCACTACGGCTTCCACCCTGAACTACCAGAACACCCGCTAGCTGAAGGCGCTGACATTGTTGTTACCTCAGCTCACAAAACTCTTCCTGCTTGGTCTCAGGCAAGTTTTGTTTTAGTTAGAGAAGGTCTAGTTAATCTAAAGAGATTCAACAAAGCTTTCGATTCAACTCAAACAACTTCTATGAGTGGAAGAATCCTTGCTTCTATTGATGCTTCCCGTGCACTATTACAAAAGCACGGCTATGAACTCATTGACCCAATCATTGATGCCACCGAGAAAGGAAGAGCAACGCTGGTTGCCGCCGGTATCGATGTAATCGATGGTGAATACATCGACCCACTAAAACTAGTTATTTTGCTCCCTAAGACAGGTGCCGATGGCAACCTAGTTGAGCAGGATCTATTAAAAGCAAACATTGATGTTGAGATGGCAAATAGGGACCTAATCATCCCCATGATTACCTTCGCAGACACCCCAGAACTGATTGAAGATCTAATTAACAGAATCATTGAATCTGTTAATAGACACAGGGGAGAACCAAGAAACATCGCAACAGCTGCAGCTTTCAGTATTGTTCCTGAGGTTGTTGTTTCCCCCAGAGAAGCCTTCTTTGCTAAGCAAGAAGTGGTTAGAGCTCAAGATGCAGTTGGTCGAGTTTCAGCAGAAATGATCTGCCCTTACCCACCAGGTGTTCCAGTTTTATCACCAGGCGAAAGAATCACTCAAGAAGCACTAGATGCACTATTTGAAGCTAGAGACAGCGGCGTGAGAATAGCCTTTGCTGCAGATAGAACACTAGAAACATTTGTTGTCTTACCTGAGTGATTAACTTTTGTAAACATGTTTTCGGTGACCAGCCCTGACCAAAAGTAAAGTTAACTTCTCGTCTTCTACATCTATGATCATCCGATAGTCGCCAACTCTAAATTTATAAAATGGAGCCCAATCACCCTTTAGCGGAGTGAGATATCTAACTGGATTTTCGCGTTGGACTAGTTCTTCCAACTGATTTCGCATTCTTTGCGCTTCTGACCGAGGTAGCCTTTTTAGTTGTTTGGCTGCTGCTACTGTGATTTCTACTTTCCAGTTTGTCGAGTTCGAGTTCAACGCTAAGTTCCTTCATGCTTATCCTCTTTTGATCACGTCCCCCTGCGGCGAGGTATTCGCGGATAGCCTCAAGGTCACGAAGGTCCTCTTCAAACTCTTCAATACCTCTAAGAATTAGTTCACGAACGAAGTAAGACTTTGGTCTACCTGATCGCTCGGCTAAGTTATCGATACGAGCTCTAAGCTCGTCTGAAAGTCGAACGGTTACCATGGCCATTAGTATCTCCTGTCTTACTTGTCTTACATGTAAGACTAAATGAGAATGTGGATAAGTCAATTAGCTTTATTTGTTGAGTTTCCGTAGTCCTTTGTATGAACCCCCGCGGTACTCAATTCTCACTACTTCGATTTCTCTACTGACCTTGTGCAATCTGAATAGGACGCGAATATCGCCTACCCTTGACGAGTAAAACCCAGCTCCATCGCCACTAAGGGGTTTGGCATGGCTGCTAGGTATGGTTATTTTGGGAAGAAGATCAATCCTTGCTTCTACCCGGCTTCTTTGGCTTAGATCCAGTTTTACCAATTCCTTTTGTGCTCTTCGGCTTACGATTACTTGCCAATTCGATTTCACGTAGTTCAGCTTTCACTTGCTCCCAGGGGGTTGTTTGCTGATCTTCGGGACTACTGGCTAAGAACTCTTTGATGGCTAACTCGTCAAGGACTTGTTCTTCCATCTCGGCGATGGCATCGGCAATCATCTTTTTGACGAAGTGTGACTTGGTTCTTCCGCTTCTTTGGGCTAGCCAATCGATTCGGGCATTCATCTCGTCGTCAATTCGAAGGGTCAACATGGCCATAATTCTCTCCTGTATTACATGTAATACAAACACACTAAATCAGAATGTGGATAAGTTCAAGAAACTTTGGGAACTGATGAGTAGGTCTCCAATCTGACCCTTTAGTGATTTATCAATAAAGGAGCTCAGCTCAAGGGAATAAATGTCAGTGGCATGTAGTTATATAAAAAGTCTCGAAACTTATAAATCAATGGCGATCTACTGGGAAGGACGTAAACATGAGCTATAAAGCAGCTAAGTATCAAAAACCACAGGGAAGTAAACACAACCAGCGTTGTAAACAAACCCCAGACAAAGTTCGCTATCGTGACACCAAAGAGGCTCAGAGAGCCCTTACACGCCTGCGTGCTAACGCTAAGCGTGAGTTAGCGGAGTTTGGTGAAACCAAGTTCCACCAGGATCGCTATTACTTCTGCAGTGGCTGCAAGGGCTATCACACCACCAGTGAAGAAATTGGTTACGGCTGGGGAGCTAAAACCATCGACCTAATGCTGGCTTCATAAACTTTAGGAATAACAGCTACTCATTTGTAGTTGTTATTATCAGCGATTCAAAAAGACAAAAAATAACTGGGAACGGCGTGTTCCAGATTAATGTCAGTGCTTCGTTAGACAATAAACCTCCAACTTAAAAACCCAAACCCCGCAGGCCCAATTTGGCGACCCCAAAATTCGGTCAGAAACTTGGTGATACATGAACGCAGATTTTGAAGCAAATGAAGAAGACCTTTGGAACGAATTCAGAAACACAAAAACCACTCCGATTCGTAAAGTAAACATCCTTTACTCGCTGGGCTATAAAGCCAATGTTGTTAGAGATTTCGATCTTGAAACAGCATTACTTGAAAATGCTTTAGACCTAGCTAGAGAACACAGCCTCAAAGCCGAAGAGAACACGCTGCTTGTTTGCCTTAGCCGTAGAGCTCTAAATCACTTCAATGACTCTGAATTGGCTATTGCGCTAACTACAGAAGTCATCGAGAAGAACCCTGATTTCGTCCCTGATGAAGAATTCATGACTACCGTGGCTGAAGCCTACTTGAATCGTGGACGGGCCCTTAGACGCCTGGAACGCGATGCAGAAGCAGTTGCCTCATTCAAGGTGGTTCTAAACTACGCAGAGTTCTTTGAAGACACCCCTACTATTGCTAACAGTCAGCGTTACCTAGCCAAATGCTACTTGGCTTTAGATCAACTAGAAGATGCTAAACAAGCAATCAATGCTTCACGAAAGCTGTTCCAAGAGCACTCCCAAATCTTAGATGTGGCTGAATGTGATCGTTTGATTGGTCAGATTCTGATTGAAGAAGGCGAATGTGTTAAGGCAGTTCAGTTATTGCGTGAGGTGAGATTACTGGAACGAAAGTTCTGGGGCAGCTCTAAATCTGAAACCAAACTACACATCGGTATTGCCTATGCCTGCATGGATCAGCATGAACTTGCAGAGCCATTGCTACGCAGGATTTATGAAGAGAAGTTAAGACCCTGGGAACGGGACTTCAAGATGGGCATCAAAGCAGGTAAATACCTGAGGGCAACGGTGGAAGCTCTTGGTAGAGATGAAGAGGCAAAGGAGATAGCTCTTACTCTCCAGGCTTTTGAATCAAGGCTGCCTGAAGCTAAACCGGACGATTCCAAGAAGATTACAGAAATTGATGAGCTTTTAGAAACCGGTGCAATAGCGATTGCTCTAACCGCTGCTGGTGAACTCCTTGAAGAAAAGAATAAATCAGGTGATGTTGCCGGTCGTTGGATAGCAATATTCCAGCAGTTGAAATGCCACTGGGCTAATAACGATTTCGAAGCGATATCTAATCTTTGGGATCAAAGCCCTCAGGATGGTTTGAACTTCCAAGATGAAATAGTAATTGCTTTCAAGAACATGGTCACCCATGCTCTTCAAAAGGTTGGTAGAAAAGAAGACGCTCTGAACCTAAACGACCAGGTTCTTCAAGACATTCGTCTTGAAGCTTTACCTCAAGAAAAAGTTTTTGCTCACGAAAACAGAGCAAGAATTCTAAAGATTATGAAAAACAGAGAAGCTAACAAATATCGTAAGTTAGCTGAAAGAGAATATTTACAGTTAGGTGACACACAAAGAGTCCTTAATCTGCTAGATTTCTGGGAGTCCCAAAACAAGAAACGCTGGGACAACTACCTATAATTGAATAACAACTAAATAAAACCGCTGAGGAGCGAAAGCTTCTAAGAAGAGTGCAACCTGCCGCCCATCGGTAAGGTGCCAAAAAGTAACAAAGCAGCCGATCAACACAAAAGTGTTGTGTAAACCAAGATGGGGCGAAATGCCCCGATAAACGAAGGGGCATTTTTCATGTCTAAAGAAACTAATCCACAAAACAATCAACCAACCTACCTACAGGTTTTTAGTAGCGGAACGGGTAAGCAGCCCAACAGCAATGCCTTAGAAGGCGTTGAGCCTAGGTTTGAGCTTGAAAAGATCGCTGTTGACTGCCAAACATACGCACCAGGCCACCACTTCCACTGGATCCCTATCTTCCGCCACTCAGAGCCAAGAGTGAACATCAAGGCTAGATGGCTTGAAGAAGACAAGTTCGAAATCATCACCGGAGGCCATACAGTCATCTGGCGTCATCATGACCCCGAACGTCTAAAGGCTGCGTTAGAAAAGGCTCTGCCAGAGGATATCAAACGAACTCAAGGAAGACCATGGATCTTCATCGAAACAGGCAATGGGGCTTATGCCTTCAACTGTGCTGATGACGAGATGGTTCCATGCGTTCCACAAACTGAATCTAAATAACTAAATAACAAATGTTGAAGAAGCGAACGCTTCAAAGAAGAGTGCAACCTGCCTAACTCGGCGAAGGTGCCAAAGAAACAAAAAGAACGCAACAGACCAACAGTAAAAATAGAAAGGACAGTTAAACATGTCAGCAGCAGAATGTTTCAGCTTCCATCCAGGTCATCACCTACATCACAGCAAAATAGATGACTTTAATCAACCAAGAAGCTTGGTTGATGTTTCTCACGTTATGGAAAACGCTTTCCTGATCACTCTAAATGGTGTTACAGAGTATTGGTTTCACCATGACCCACAGAGAGTATTAGAAGCCCTCACTAAAAGCCACCCAGAAGGCATAGAGGTAACAGCAGATAAGAAGTTCCTCTTCATCTCAACAGGAAAGCTCATAGAGCGATTCAGCATGACTCAGGAGCAGATTACTAGCTGCATTCGGGTGAACATGAGTGAAGCTAAACCATCGCTCGAATCAGTGGTGCGAGCAGTTCATGAACAAAACAAACAAAAGTTAATTCAAAGGGGTATCAGTGCATAGGTGGAGTTACGTTACCAAATACATCAATCCAAAAGAAACGATGGCTAGCATCCATTCACACAAAGGTGCATGCTCGTCATCAGCATGTTTCTTTGGCAAATGGTCTAAACAAATGATTTATTCAATAGCTCTAAAGGATCTGCAAGAGAATCTTCACTCGCTTGTAGAAGTAGACACCTGCTCCTGTGGCCTAAAGGTTGAAAGCAAAAGACTCATGGCAATAGTTGAATCACTCAACCACAGAAACCACACAACCCTAGAACTCGACCCCAACCCTCAATTCAGAGGGTTGGTAGGTCGTAGATACCACCTACCAGGACAAGGTTTAGAGAACATCTCTGCCGTTGATCTTAAGTGGGATCGAATCGCTAACCAACTAAAGAAAAGAGCAAAACAGAATGCCTAGAAAGAACTGGTGGTATGTCAACACTTGGGTGGACCCTGAAGCACAGATTAAGAAAATAGCTACTGAAAGCCAATACGCAGCAGGAACCCCAAAGATAAGTTTCTACGCTAGGACAGTACTTCTAAGACCAGTACTAAGAGACCTTGAAGAAGGCCTTCACTCTCTAATCCAAGAGAACAC
>CANGBK010000013.1 GCA_947452235.1 Micrococcales bacterium | reverse complement strand
CCTAAAGTGATAGAAGCATTACAAAATCTTTCGAATGAAAATATTCAGAATGAACTTTTGATTGCACTTGCCGGTGGTGCTGAATATTCACCTGCAAGAACCTGGTTGGACTGGGGTGGTGTAACAGCTGTTGTTGCTCGCAATCGTAAAGAGCTTTGGTTAGAACTCATTATTCGGGCTAGAAGTTCGTCTGGAACTTTATACGTTCCTGTTTTGAAATCTAGAACCAACAAAAACATTCAAGAACTATCAGATGAAGAGTTAGCTGAAGTTGCTGGTTTGGATTTGATTGAAGATTATGTTGCTATCTCCGGTTGGTTATCTTCTTTAGCAAGATCTGAAACTAGGAGACTGGTTTTAGGCAGTTATGCATATGCTCCTGGTGTTAAACATTTAGAGGTGCAGGCTGTTCAACACTGTTTGGCTAGGGTTCTAACTGAGAACCTCCCTAAGAGCAGAGTGGTTCTAACCTGGTTGGCTACCCCAACTGATTCGTATGGAGTTTCTTTGGATGTCTTGGCAGAGATAAAAGATCGTTATTTCAAACGAAGCTCTGGAACAAAGATCAGAGACTTCATTTTTGGTTTGAGAGCAAATAACCCCGGGATCTTTCAAACAGATAAAGGGGAGTCTTTGGTGATTATCGATTCAACTTCATCTATGCAGGGACCCTCATATGCTCTAGCCAAGAGAGTTCAACGTTGGTTAGCCTATGAGCAGCTCTATGCCGATAGGGGTGTGGCATACCTGGTTTCACCACCGGCCAAGACTCATTCGGTTTTGAGTAAAAAGATCTTGAAGGCTACATATAAAGGGGCGCCTGCTTTTGGGCTGAAACCCTTTGAAACCCAGAAAGCAGTGGATTTGAGCGCTGCATTGCTTCTAAGTGAGCTGAGAGACCCGAAACGGGTCAAACCGATGGCTAGTTACCTTGATTTAGCGGTTCATGGTGGTCTCTGGAGGCTTATTTATAGTCCTAAGAGTGTCTGGCGGGCAGCCACGATAAAGGGCATTTTTGCCCTGTTTTCGAAGTAATAAATAGCCCTAAATCCTAGTATTTAGGCGGAAAACGCTTACATAACGAATAGATAAAGACTCAATGAAAGCGGTTTCTTGAAAGCGATTTCAGGCATAAAGTCTAAGCAAGGTCATACATATGGCCGGCTTCACCGTTGCCTATGGAATACACCTAGGTAACGTCCTAAAAATACTGAAAGGTACAGGGATGAACCTCAAAAAATCTAGAGTTCTGTCACTATTGACATCACTCTTGGTCGTTGGTTCTTCATTTGTTGCTCTTCCGGCCGCTAATGCTGCATCAGCTCCGGTAAACGTAACATTTGAAAGCAATGACACATCAGGCTACGCGCTTGGTGGAAGTGCTGACTTCGGAGGCAACGCATCAAGCGTTGTTACTTCAACTGCAGGTGCAAACACTACTCAAGTTGGAAAGATTATCAACGGTGGTGATTGCTGGTCAGGAACTACTTTCTTGATCGCACCAGTTGGTAACCAACTAATCTCATCAAACTCTTATCTAGCAACGCTAGATCTATACTCAACCACACCGTTGGCAGATGTAAAGCTAAAGCTTGAAGGTGGGCAGACTGACCCAGCTCGTGAAGTAGATGTTACTCACGCTGGTAACGGTTGGCAGACACTAACTTTCGACTTTGGTGCAGGTAGCGCAGTAGCTCCTGGTAACTACATCAAGGCAAGCTTGTTTGTGGGATTCTGTGGAACCGATCACCCAGCCGAAGCGCTGTTTGACAACGTTTCATTCCCAGGAGCAACAACCGCGGATGTTGTTATTCCAAGAACCGCACCTTCTGCTCTAGTTAACTTCGAAACTACAGACACAACTGGCTACACTGCCGGTGGTTCTGGTGACTTCGGTGGAACTGTTGCTACCAAGGTAAGCGATGCACCTGCAGGTGGATCAGCTGGTTCTTCATACGCACTTAAACTAGCTAGCGCTGGTGCATGTTGGTCAGGTTCAACCTTCCTATTGGTTGGCAACAAGGCTTCATTGCTTTCTGATGGACATTCAACAATCACAGCCAACGTTTACTCACCGGCTGACGCTAAGTCAATTACATTGAAACTAGAGAGCTCCGTAACTGGCGCTAACAAGCAAGTAACAGTTTCAACTGTTGCTGGTTGGCAGACACTAAGTTTCAACTTTGCGGGTTACGACTCAGCAGCTGACTACAACAAGGCGAGCATCTTCCCTGACTTCAACCCAGCAGCTGTTGGTTGTGCAGACAAGACTGCTTCAACCTGGTACATCGATGACATTGCGTTCAACGGTGCAACAAGCGCAGCTTTAGGTGGCGGAAGTGTTGAGCCAGTTCCTTTCACTGGTCACGCAACTGTTCGTCTAGCTGGAATGGATTCAACTAACTCAGTCGATCACCAGGGCGACGCAGACTACTGGGTATCTCAGGGTTGGGCACGTGGAGGAACCACCTACCACACCAAGCTTGTTCCAGTTGGTTCTACTCAGCACCTAACCTTCGTGGTTAGCGATTCAGCTAATGGTTCACCTCTTGCTAACACAACAGTTACTTTGGTTCTAGGTAAGGCTTACGCAGACTCATCTGCCAAGCTTCACGTAGGTTCAGCAGTTGCTGGTGGTGCAGGAACAGAGTGCTGGTGTGGAAACCACCAGGCAACCGTTACTGGTGTAACCAATGCTCAGGGTCTTGTATCTTTCGACATGGTCAGCGATGACGTAGCCGCAGATGCAGCAGATTTCCCTGGCAGCAACCTTGCTGTTGCTCCAACCGGTAAGCACCTATTCAGCCAGGTAGCAGCTTGGGTTACTAGCGTTACTGAAGATTCAGTAGACGTTATTGACTTCAACTTCTTCAAGCCAGCTGATGTTGTTCCTACCCCAACTATCACTACCCGTGTTACTGGTATTGACTCAACAAACGCTGCTGTTGGAAGCACCGAAGGCTGGGCTCAGTACTATGCTGGCGGTCTTCGTTTCTTCGAGCGTGGAGTAACTGTTGGATCAACAACTCACATGTCATACACAGTAACTGCAGATGGTCAGGCTTATGCAAATAAGACTGTTCACCTATTGCTAGGTAAGACATACTCAGGTTCAACAGCTAACGTAACTGTGAATGGAGTTAACTACCCTGGTACAGGTGACCAGAAGACAATCGATCTAACAACCGATGCAAATGGTGTTGTTACTTTCGATGTTGTTAACAACAACTTCACTGCACAGGCAGATGCATACCAGGCAGGTAACGTTTTGCACCCACAGGGTGGAAAGCACTTGTTTGTTCAGCTTGCACTAGTTGGCGAAAAGGGTAACCAGGACGTCCTAGACATCCTTGACCTGAACTACTACGCACAGCAGGATGCTCCAGCTCCAACTGTTTACAACGTACGTCTAGCCGATTGGAATGCTTCAAACTCATTCGACGGTACTCACGTATGGGGTGACGGCGGACTTGGAAACTGGTTCGACGCAAACACTGGTTACTTTGCTCACTATGTAAAGGCTGGAACCACATTCAACCTTCGATACAAGATCACTAACGCTGCTACCGGTGCACTTGCACCTAACGGCACCGTTGTTGACCTTTACCTAGGTGCTGCATGGTCGGGCTCTAACGCACACTTCACCGTAAATGGAGTGAACGTGAGCGGTGTAACTGCATGGGGTGCAAACGGTCAGCTAAACCAGGCTGCAACAACAGCGACTGTATCTAACGGATACATCACTGTTCCAGTTGTTGCTTTGGATGACGCTCTGGATGCAACTCCAAACCCAGGAAACCCTAAGGCTAACCCAACCGATCTAAACCCATTGTTCATGCAGATCAAGACCAACGTGCAGGGTAACGCAATCACTCACCAGGACTGGGTCAACATTGTTGTCACCCAGGCTAACAGTGCTGCGCCAACCATCACTTCGGTTTCTGCAACCAGTGGTAAGAAGGGTCAGGCTATTGACATCGTAGGAACCAACTTGGGCGATGCTCTAGGTTCAAACGTTGTTCTATACACCGCTGCAACTAGCAAGCTTGCTGCTGTAAGCCAGTCTGTAACAGTTCTTTCAGTCAACGCTGATGGAACCAGAATGACTGTTGCTTCTCCAGCTAACGCTCAGAAGGGTTCCTTCAAGGTAACTACTTCAGGTGGAACCGCAACCGCTGCATCAACATTCAGCGCAAGCGCAACCACTACTACTAAGCCATCAATTACCTTGACTGCATCACTAATCAAGGAAGTTGGCTCAACCTTCACCCTAAACGGAACCAACATCGCTTCTTCATCTGCAATCACAATTGGCGGTGTGAATGCATCATTCACCATCCTTACCGCTAACAGCGTGGTCGTAACTGTCCCAGCTGGTGTTGTTTCTGCTTCTGCTATTAGCGTGACTAACCTTGGTGGTACTGCAACCAGCAGCAAGCTTGTTTACCAAGCTGCTCAGGTTGCAACAGTTACCGCTTCAGGTCGCGTTGGTAGCACAGTAACCATCACAGGTGCAAACCTGAAGGCAACAAGCGTAGTCTTCGGTGGCAACAAGTCAGCTAAGCCAGTTATCAACAACGGAACCATTTTGACCGTTGTAGTTCCAACTGGTGCAACTACTGGTGCTATCAAGATCACCACCGGTGCAGGAGCAGTATTCACTGACTCATTCACCGTTGTTCCTCCAGCACCTACCGTGACATCTTTCACACCAGCAACTGGTAAGAAGGGTGTTTCAGTGGTTACCGTAAAGGGAACTAACTTGCTAGGAGCTACAGTAACTGTGGGGTCAACCCAGGTAACTGTAAGCTCTGGTGCAACAGCAACCACACTGAAGTTCGTTATTCCTGCAGGTGCAGTAACCGGCAAGATCAACGTAACAACAGCTGGTGGAACTGCTAGCTCAGCTAACAACTTGGTTGTAACAAACTAAGTTAGCTAAAAGAAATCCGCCCACCCATTAGTTTGGGTGGGCGGATTTCTTCTTTAAGCTAAAGGAATCGTTGCTAGTAATTGTGTTTGATTGATATCCGAATTCCAAATCAAAGAATGATTGAGGCAAAGGGAGTCCATAATTTTTGAACCGATTCCAGAGGCAAGTGTTGGCTTAGGTTTCTTGCCATTGTTTGAAACAGTCAAGACGATATCGTTGTTTTGATTAAGATCAAACATGACTTTCACTTGGCTAGCATCGCCGTGTTTCACAGCATTGCTCACTGCTTCTTTCAAGACTTCGTTGACCATTAACGTTACATCCTCAGAACTTGAAATCTTGGCATTGGCCTTCGCATCTAGGTCTACTTCGACTTCAAGAATGCCCTCCCACGTTTCCGTGAGTGCGATAAGGCTGTCTCGGAGGCTTGTTTTTTGGTGAACAGGGTTTCGTAGCGCTTCAATGGCACGTCTAAGGTCACGAACTATTGCTAAACGTTCAGATTTTTCTAAAGTTGTTTTATTGGCGGCTCGAATAGAGGCCGCAGTCAATGCTGATTGAACGGTTCCGTGGATCAACGTAAACCAAACGTGTTGGGCGATCCAAAGTTTCTGTTCAAGTATTTTATTTTCCCTGGAAAACTTCGAGACTACTTCCTTAAGTTGATTTTCTGTCTGAGCTCTTATCAAATCTAGGATTTGAGAGTGAGAAAAAATCATGCTCACCCAGGTTCCACTTACTAATAGGGCTGGAATCAACAAGCCTTCAAGGTTGGTGTGATCTATTTGATAAAAAAGATAATAACTTGGAATGGTGGCAGCAAAAGAAATTAGGGTTGCAAGTGCCCAGGCGGTAACCATTTTTACTTCCTTTACCGGCAGTAAGGCAAAACGAGCAAGTACTAGGCAGCCCCAATAGACCAAACTGGCAATCGCTACATCCGATATGCCTGATTGGGGCAGAGCTATTTGTGCAAGCATCCACCAAGAAAGTAATGTGCAAATGAAGCTAGATCCAGGCCTGATCATGTCATAAAGCTTCACTCGAATTTCTGGAAGTGCTAGTTTGTCGCTTTTTGGTTCAGGAATGAATTTTGAAAGTTTCGCTGCTTCACGAGCCAAGTCTGCACTCAAGGGTTTAACTTCTTGGGTTAAGAGTTTTTGTAGGTCGCTGGTCAAGGACTTCACGTCTGAGCCAAACTCAACTCGCTCTTGCAAAGCTAAAAATCTCGGAAGAAGTTCGGCCATAGTACGTTGTCTTAACCCTTCTTCCTCTTCGGTAAAGATTTCTTGGATGTTTTCACGGAATCCAATGAGAGTTCGTTCTTTTGCTTGAAGATCATCGAGAATCAAAGATCTTTCAAGTCTGTTGGCAACGATATTTCCATAAATCATGAAAATGCCTATACCTATGGTGAAACCACCGAAGAATCTAAACCAAAGGTCTCCCGTATCCTGAACTCCAAAAACATAACAGAACAAGAGCGTAAACATGTTTTTTAGGCCCATACCTGTGGCAGCTACGATGAAGTTGAAAGGTGTCGTGTAGGGAGCCCTAATTCCAAGTCGCATCACTAGGAGGACAGCAGCAACAATGAAGATCAAGGCAACAGCTGAAGCGCAGAGGTTAATTGGTACCCATAGTAGCGTGAAGTTGTTTAGGCGGACGGCGTCGAATGCGTAGCTAAGCAGAGATGTTATGGCCACCGTGAACCATAAGAACGGCCAGCCCCAAACTTGCATCATGCCAAAGCGTCGCCACAGCCTAGATTGGCTCAAAGCCTTGAAATTCATACTTTTTCCTGTCCCTAACCCCCTATAAAGTCTAGGGTTTTGAGCCAAAGTGAACAGATTATTAACAATTTGAACTATGGCGATTCTTGTTGTTAAGGTGCCTGTAACTTAGTTAACGGCAAGTTAATCAGGTAAATCAAACGAAAGAATCCAATGGATCCAATATTTATAGTCGGGCTGGTTGTTGCAATCGCCCTGTTTTTTGACTTCACCAACGGTTTTCACGACACAGCTAACGCTATGGCGACACCTATTGCAACTGGAGCTCTAAAGCCTAAGGTTGCTGTTGGTATCGCAGCACTAATGAACTTAGCTGGAGCGTTCCTATCAACAACGGTTGCTAAAACCATCTCTGTTGACATGATTAACCCAGGTATCTCTATTACCGCTCAGATGGTATTCGCAGGTCTAACCGGAGCAATCCTCTGGAACCTGACTACCTGGTTCCTAGGTCTTCCATCATCTTCATCACACGCACTTTTCGGTGGTCTTATTGGTTCAACAATGGCTTACTTCGGTGCAGCTGGAGTTAACTTCACAAAGATGATTGAAAAGGTTTTCATCCCAGCACTTTTCGCACCAGTTGTTGCAGGTATTGTGGCTTTCGTTGCAACCAAGGTTGCATACCTAATCACTTCAAGATCTCAAGCTGAAAGAAAAGCAAAAGACATTTCAACCGGCCGTCAGAAATTCAAGGTTGGTCAGATCTTCTCTTCATCTCTAGTTGCCCTATCACACGGAACTAATGATGCTCAAAAGACCATGGGTGTTATCACCTTGGTTCTTGTTGCCGGTGGTGTTCAAGCTGATGGTTCTCACGTTGAAATTTGGGTTGTTCTTGCAGCAGCTTTAGCTATCGCCCTTGGAACCTATGCCGGTGGATGGCGAATCATCAAGACACTAGGAACTGGTCTTTCAGAGATCAGACCCCCTCAGGGTTTTGCCGCTGAAGTTTCAACCGGCGTTACCATCCTTGCTTCAAGTAAGTTTGGTTTCGCTCTGTCAACAACCCAGGTTGCTTCGGGTTCTGTTATCGGTGTTGGTCTAGGACGTAAGGGCGGTGTTGTTCGATGGAACAAAGCTGGTCAAATCTTTGTTGGTTGGTTGCTAACCCTTCCAGCCGCTGGTTTGGTTGGTGCAGCTTCTGCTTACCTAACTATGCAGGGTGACTGGGGTCTAATCGTTGATGGAATCCTAACCGCAGCAGTCGCAGCGGCTATCTTCACCATTTCACGTCGCAACAAGATCAACTCAACTAACCTTCTAAGCGAAGTTGAAGGCGCAAGCGAAGTTGTTCTTTCAGCAAGACAGATTAAGGCAAACGCTAAGGCAGCTAAGAAAGCTGAAGCAAAAGCTAAAAAGAAGAGCAAGAAGAAGGGTAAGAAGTAACCATCATGGTAAACATTGACTGGCAAGCATTCATTACAGTTTTCGCATCAGCTATTGGTTTCACCACGCTGATCGTTGCCTGTTTCTCCCTGGGAGTTAGGTTCCTAACTACCGCTCAAAATAGCGCTCCTAAGGCGCGTAAGGGTAACAGCAAGGCTCAGCAGGTTGAATCACTAAACCTAGTTGGCGCTTACCTGTTGTTCGCGGTGTGCCTAAGCGCTTTGGCTTACGGAATCTGGTTGATTATTCCGTTCGTCTCACACTAACCTTCGGTTTCATCACTTTCGCCAAGGTCGGGCAACTCGATTAGTGGACCACTAGGGTCTGGTAGTTCGTAGTTCTCGACCTTGGCTAAAGTCTTTTTAACGGCATTTGTTCTGGTGCCAACTTCGCGAACTGTGTTCTGAGCTGTTTCAAGTTGCTTAGCGAGTTTGTCCATGACCTCGCCATACTTACCGAATTCTTTCTTGGCGGCAGCCAAAACATTCCAAACATCTGAAGCACTCTTCTCAATTGCAAGAGTCTTAAAGCCCATCTGCAAGCTATTTAGCAAAGACATTAGGGTTGTGGGTCCAGTAACCAGAACTCTAAAGTTGTTCTGAAGATCGGTAGTAAGCCCTGGTCTTCTGACCACTTCAGCGAAAAGACCTTCGGTTGGTAAGTACATAATCGCAAAGTCTGTGGTCTTAGGTGGATGAACATATTTGTCTTGTATTGTTTTAGCCTGCAATCTAATTGCTCGTTCTAGGTCTTTACCTGACTTAGTGATCTCGTCAGCAGAACCACTCTCTTGAGCTGCCTGCAAGCGCTCGTAGTCTTCCTGAGGGAACTTAGAGTCGATAGGAAGGTAAACACTTTCGCCTTCCGCTCTGCCTGGTAGTTTCACTGCAAATTCCACTATGTCGTTGGAATCAATGCGTAACTTCACATTCTGCTCATACTGGTTAGGAGCAAGGATGTCTTCTAGTTGTCTTGCTAACTGAACCTCACCCCAGCCACCGCGAGATTTAACATTTGATAGCACTCTTTGAAGCGAACCAACATCTGTAGCTAGGTTCTTCATCTCGCCTAGACCCTGCTGAACAGCTTCTAGTCTTTCGCTTACCAAACTAAAAGATTCGGTTAGACGCTTCTCAAGAGTTCCCTGAAGTTTCTCATCTACTGTTTCACGCATCTTCTCGAGCTTTTCTTCATTACCTTTACGAAGCTTCTCAATCTCTGATTGAACGGTGGTGGTTAGTTCCTGCTGTTTCTTGGCGTTTGAATCCGTTAGTTCAGTGATCTTGGTTTCGATGTTTCTAAGCGCTTCACCGAGAGTTTTTTGTAATTCGGCTCGAGATGCTGATGCTTCCTCACGCTGACCTTGAGCTGCAACGGATGTTGCTGTTCTAATGGTTTCTAGGCTTTTCTGAATAAGTTCGTGGTTGCTGTTGATTGAGGAACGCAACTCATCTCTGTGAAGTTGAAGATCCTTGGAGATGTCTTGGCTAGGTCCGGATGCTTTACGGGTTAGAAAAACAACAATTAAGACAATGATTGCGATGAAGTTAGCAATAGCAATGATGGTCAAGGTATCCATAGGTCTCCTCTGGGATGTTCATCAAAACACTACCCCTAACCTGTGACAATTTAGGGTTAGCGATTGATGAGCTGGCCGTAGCCCTGGTATGAAGAATAGTGAATCCAGTCCACAAGGACCTGTCCCTTCAAAACAGTTCCTTCGGCAGCATTAGGCAAGCTGGAAGCATATGGGTACAAGCTAAAGACCATGAACTCTGGCTTATCAAAAGGCCAAGTGCCTCCGGTTGCCAAAAGTTCTGTCTTAGTAAAGCTCTTATAGGTAACCCCATCAATGGTGAAAGCTATTGAAGTTGGGGTCCAGAGCAGACCGTAGGTGTGATAGTCAGCTGAAAGTTGGGCTCTTGTGTATGGAACCGGAGTCATGAATCCTCCGCCACCGTTCCAGTCTCCAGTGCTGTTTGGGTAGTTACCGTGAATGGTTCCACTGGAACCAAAATCAGTCCAAGGACCCGACTCTTGAATATCAAACTCACCACAGGTAGGCCAGTGCTGAACGTCTTCACCAAACATATAGAAAGCACTGAACCAGCCAGCATCTGAAGCAATCTTTACTCGAGCCTCAACTTTTCCATAAAGGAAAGCGGTCTTCTCCCAGGTGTGAATGATGGCACCATCCCAGTTGCCGCCAGCACACTTCTGCATACCTAGAGCAAGGTTTCCATTACCATCTTCAGAAACAAGATCAGGCTGAGTTCCTGTGATGAAGTTGTTCCAATCCAATCCATACTTCCAAGTCGCTGAGTTAGGTCTTGAACCAGCCGCACCGTTGAACTCTTCAGCCCAAAGGTATCCATTAGTTGCACTTGGGTTGGCCGATAGAACAGGGTTAGTTGATGTTGAAGTTAGCGCAGTCTTACCTATCAAAGCACCTGGGAATAGGAAGTTCTTGAAGTAATACTTCTGACCGGTTGAAGCATGACCTGGGTCAACAACTAGAGCCAAAGTTGAATAGGTAACATTTGGATCTATTGCTTGCGAACCAGCAGATAGGTGATTGAAATCAAAGGTTAGCGTTTCCCACGCGTTGGTTTTGGTTGTTGTTGCTTGAACTTGAACAAACTGAGAATAGTTAGTTCTGCTGTTTTGAAGTCTCAGCAGAATGTTCATACCGGACACCGGTGAATACACCTGAACGGTAACAACACGGTTAGAGCTAGTAATGAAATTACCTTTAGCCAGTGTTGCTAGAACTGAGTAATCCCATATGCCTGAAGGGGCATCTGCTCGCCCTCTAGTGATGGCCAGGGTTGTGGTGCTGTGATCTACGGGGTCTACATCAATGTTGGCAATCTGACCATAGAGCGAAACACCAGTACAAGGCTGGTAGAACAAGCTATCGATAGCACCGCTAGGGGCGGCCAAGGTGGTATCGGTGTTTGGAACACCACCTCCGTTATTAGTTGCAGGAAGGCTGTATTCAAGGTTTGTGATGTCAATAGTGTCAACGGTTAGATCTGTAATCCAAGCAGCTATCTGCGTATAGAGTCCAGAGCGGTTTGAATTATCAAGTCCAGTGATATCCCAGCTAACGATTCCAGAAGCATTAGTAGTTCCTGTGGTGAGAATCTGATCCAGTGGGGTTTTATCGGTTCCATTAGTGCTTAGATTTCCAACACTTACCTTGGCGTTAGAGCCACCGAATCGCTTACCGATACTTAGATTGATTACCTTGTTAGGAACTGGATGGCCTTTTGAATCTGTAACCAAATAACGAAGAGTGGTTGTGCTTAGCGCTCTCACCTGAGCTATGCGATAACCCAAACCTGCGTGGTACCAACCGTTACCAACCCAAGCAGTTGCATCGTTGGTCATTGAGGTTGAGTTTGTGTCATCAAAGGTGAGTTGTCTAATAGTCCAAGGACCAACTGGTGCAGGGTTTGGTGGTGTGACAGTTGAAGTTAGAGCAATCATCACGGATTTAGTTATTGCTTTAGCAGGTAGGTGATTGCTATCACTAGTGTTAGTGGCTCTGATTGTGCACTTACCAACTTTGATAGCACTAACAGTTCTATCAACAACTGAACAAATCTTAGGTGTGCTTGATGTTAGAACAGTGGTTCCAACAACTTGAGTAGTGGTTAGAACAACCTCAGGGTTAGCAACTGAGATCCAGTCAAAATCCGAAATAGTAATTGGGTTAGCAGCTTTTGAGATGCTGAAGGTCTTAGTGACCGCTCTAGCCGGTTTATAGTCAATCGTTCCTGGGTTGGTGGCAATCAAGCGACAGATTCCAACACTAATAATGTGAACAATTCTTGGGGTAACTAAAGAGCAAATCTCTGGGGTATTAGATGTAACAGTTGTAGTTCCTGCAGTTTGGGTAATCACTAGTGAAACATCAGGATCACCAAAGGTTGCTTTGGTTAGCGAAGAAAAGCTGATAACGGTAGTTGGCAGGGTCTTAGCGGTTGAGAGATTAGCTAAGGATAGAAGCAGACCAATTGAAGCCAATACTGCGATTAGGGGCTTCTTGATAGTCTTCATACCTTTTAGCCTAACCCTTATGAAAGGGCTTTCACAGGCTCAACCTAAGGGGATTGACAGCACAGGTAGCCTTAGAACAGGAGATAAACCCATGTTTAGACGTATTGCCCTCACCATCAGCTTGCTAGCCCTAATCGGAGCTAGCCTTGGCCTTCAATTGAGCAATACTCAGCTGGCTCAGGCGATAGAAAATAAGAGCAATAACGTAAAGCCGCCTAAAGTCGATCCAGTTCCTGTGCCCAACCCAGTTGAGACCCCGGCCTCAATCAAGGCCATTAAAGCAAAACTAGCTGCCGATGGTTGTAACTTGAACCCTGACTCAGGAACAAAGAAGAAAGAACTAGGTAAATGTTCATTCCTTCTTATCGGTGACTCATTAGGAAATAACTTGGGTTACGGAATGATCTCTGAACTCAAGAAAGCTTCAACACTGACTTTCACTTTGAAAGCCAAAGCATCAACTGGTTTATCGAATGCTTGGTTCTATAACTGGCATAACAACCTAAATACTTTTCTAAAAACTTATAAACCTAACTTGGTAATAGTTTTCCTAGGTGCCAACGACAGGCAGAACTTCACTGTCAACGGTAAAGTTCAAAACTTTGGAACACCAGCTTGGATAAATACCTATAAATCAAACATCACCCAGATAGCTACCGCTGCAACTAACTCTGGCGCATATGTTCTTTGGGTTGGTATGCCAATCATGAAGCCTTATAACTATGCCAAAGGTGAAACTCTAATTGATCAGCAGTTTGCTGCTGCTGTTCCTAAAGTTCCAGGCAGTATTTATGTTGAAACCAGAAACTTTACTTCAGATGCCAACGGCAACTATCGCGAAGGCGGCTTAGTGAATGGTAAATACACTCAGATAAGGGGAACCGATGGTATTCACTTCAGTGGTGCTGGTCAACCAATTATCGCCACTTACATCATCAACTACATCAACAGAACATATCATGTGAACTTAGTTCCAGGTTATGCTCGCTACCTTACAAAATAGATCTCAACCAAAGATTCTCAAGAAGGCTAATAACGAATAAAGTTCCGGCTAAAGATAGAGCACCAACCATCAAAGCGGAATATTTATCCTGCTTTAGGGTAAGAGATCTGTGTATAGGTCTTTCAAAGAAGTGATATGAGATAACAGCACACACAAAAGCCCCTGTAAGGAACAACCAGTTCCAATAGCCATCAGTGATTGGGTTCTCTATTTGAACTGGGAGAACCAACCAAACGAAATGCCACAAATACAGTGAATAAGAGATGTCTCCTATATATCTAAGGGGAGCGATACCTAGCCAGTTCAAAGGAAAGAGTAACAACAAACCCGTTCCTAGAACTGGTAGCCAAGCTAGGAGACCCGGGTAAATACTCTGCCCGTTCAAATAGAACAAACTAAAGATAAGCAAACCTAGACCTAAATACCCAAGGTAATTCAAACTCTTCTTGCCAATGAAAGTTGCCATAAGGCCACCGAAAGCTAACTCCCAGAACCTAGTAAAGGGGGAGAAGTATGCTGCTACCGGGTTTGCATTTGTTTCCAGGTAACTCCAGGTAGCTGAAGAAACGGTGGCAATAAGAAGGAAGCTTCTTAGAATCCAAACTCGTTGTTTTTCTGATCCTAAAGAAGTGATGGCAAAGACTATTACTGGAAACACTAAGTAGAACTGTTGCTCAACAGCCAGAGACCAGTAGTGGGTGAAAAGTGACTGGTCTAAACCAGCAATGAAATAGTTAGCGCCTGAATCAATTAGACGGAAGTTAGTGGCATAGAAAGTCGCCCATCTAGCATCAGCGAAGATTCCATCGCTGAAAGCCTTGCCTTGAAGATAGAAAGCTGCAATAACTGTTACACAAATAACTAATGCAGCTGCAGGGAAGATTCTGATGAATCTAGAAGACCAGAACTTAGCAAGATTTCTAAAAATATTTCTAGGCGGTTGTTTTTGAAGTGAAAGAGTTATGACATAACCGCTAACTACAAGAAATATGTCAACACCAATAAAGCCACCAGTAAATCCAGTTAGGTTCATGTGTAAGGCAATAACCAAAATTATGGCTATAGCTCTAATACCTTGAATATCAGATCTGAAACTATCCGATCTTGCCTTAACCGGAACTAAGTTGCTGGCTTGGCTCAATCGCTTTCCTTACTTAAGTCTTGCTAAAACCTTAGCTTCAGTTGCAACAAAGCGTTCCTTCAAAAGAACATACTCGCGCTTCCAAGGCTTTGCTGGTCCTGCCCAGTGAATGATCTTAGGTTCGCTGTTGAAATCTTGGGCTGGAACGTGGTTCCATTCAGTCCCAATTTCAACTACACGGTCCTTTGAGTAGATGTTGAAGACATCCTGGTCATTCATGCGGCACTGCTCAACTAAGTAAAGGTGCTCAGTGGTGAAGTTCTCTCTACGCATGAGATCCAGGTTGATAACTAAGATACCGGCGTTAAAAGTTCTTGAAGTTAGATCTGCTTCATCATGAAGACGCTTACGAATATCCCAAGCCTTCTCAGGTGTGAAGTGCAGGGTAGCTCGGGTAATAGGTCTGATCATGTTAGCCCAGGTCTTCAGTCTGGTTCGCTTACCAGCAAATACGCTGTCACCTAGTTCAGTGTCATAAAGCTCACCAACATCCCCTTGGATAAGAATGTCTATATCTAGGTAGAGGACCTTGTCTAGGTGCTTCAATATCTCAGGCAAGAACAATCTGTCCATGGTTGATACAGAGATGTGTGATAGCAGGTTGATTTCTTTACCGTAATCAACAGTGTCGAAATTATAGAAGAAGAAGTTAACCTCAGGGAACAGCTTGCCCATTCTTGTTCTAAAAGCTTCACCTAATCCACGAGTCATAACGTGAGCGTTAATCTCACGCTTAGTGTGATCAACCAGTGATTGCATGACAACAGGGAACATGTTCTCTAGGTTCTGATCTAAAGCAAAGGCTGTTTCAACAACATTCTTGCCTCGAGCATTACTGTTAACGGCAATCTTTGACTTCTCTAGAGCGCTAACCGCTGAAGGAACATCGATAGCTGACTTGGTGCTCTTTGAGAATGTAGTTGCGTACTTCTCAGCAAACTCAACCTCTTCAGCACAGATCTGCGCCCAGAGCTTTCTAACCTCTGCTTCGTTTTTGCCTTCAAGAATGGCTGTCAACGTGGTCTTTAGCTTGTCTTCAATACCGTAACGAATTTTGTTGAAAGCTGTTTCATCAAGGTTAATCAGGCCCTCGAAACGAACGTCAGCAAGGTTTTTAGGGGTGAAATCAACCGGAAGGCCCATTGAACGAGCTGGAAGGTAACAGTGTAGACGGCTAGTTGCAACCACCTGGTAGTCAGCATATTCGGCCAACATTCCTCTAGCATCTTCAATACCGTCAACTAGGTCAAAATCTCTAACCTGTTCGCCAACCTGGATGAAGTTATCAACTTGCCAACCTGAATACTTAGCTCTGTTGAACTTAGTTTCAACTAGCGCTAGCTTCTTTGCTGTGGTCTTGGTGGCTTGCGGTAATACCTGACCAACCGTTGTTGTTACACAACCTGAGAAGAACGCCTTGATACCAAAATCGCGCAAGCGATACAAAGTAGTCCAGTCACGGCAACCAATCGGTTCAATGCGCTTTAGCTCGGTCACTACCTCAGCAGTTAGAACATCAGGGTCTTGAATGTGGAATGAGATCATCAAGGGTAAAACGTTCTTCGGGTATGGGAAATCAACCGGACCTGCGAAGTTACGGTGCATGAACCAACCGTTAGAAATCAACCAGGTGTTCTCAGGGTACGAACGACCACTAGAGAAATCGCGGTCAATTGGAACAGGCTGAACCTTTACCTTAGGTCCATCGATCTGCTTATTAGCGTGAACCTTAGTCTTTAGGTCATTAAGATAATTACTTAGCTTTGTTCCACCAACATATTCAATGTTCTTGAAACGCATCAGGTTAGATAGCGCTGCCAGGGTCTGAACATAGTCACCACGGTTACGTGAAGTTCTTGAACGGTCAAGTAGCTTGTAGTCCATAACAGCGATGTTGATGGTGTCTGGCTGTGAAGTTGTGATCTCATCTTTGTGATTTAGGTGAGTGTTGAACCATTCAAGTAACTGAAGTTCATCTTTAGTTAGCTGAGGATTAGAAGCAAGGAGTAGCTTACTTTCCTTATTTAGCGCCTCAACTCTTCTGAACTTAGCTAGCACCTTTAGAAGACCAAGAATCTCCGCTGCAGAAAGTTCTGCTCTGTTCTTGTCTAAATACTTCTCTAGGGCAATAAAGCCTTTGTCTTCATCCATGAAACAAGCACTATCAAAGTATTCGTAGGCAGCTAGCTTCTGAGCAAAACCATCTTTAACCTCATTGAAATAGTGATATGACGAGTCATAGAGTCCAAAGTTAGCCAACATAACACCGAAAGCTACGTTACCGATGTCTTTGTAATTCTCATCCAAAGTCAAAGCCTGGAAGAAGGAGCGGGCAATGATGCGCTCCTGAGGGTCTGAAACCTTGCGTGCATACTCAACGATTGCTTCATCCATGTTCTTACCCAAAGCAACAGTTGTAACGACAGGAGGTGAAGTGACCTTAGATCTAAGGGCAGCAATAGTCAGGTCCTGAGTAGCATTCTTGCCACGTTCTTGACGTAGCTCAAGAATCTTAGAGAAAGGAACCGGGATTGGTAGCTTAGGGAATTTGCCGTAAATGCGCTCAACTAGGTCAGTTAAAGCCATGCTCAGGTCTCATTTCTGTTTGATTGCTTGGGTCTAGGGCAAGTTTAGCGAACCTAGGTTCACTAGTAGGGGAGGCCGATAAAGCAATAGAGACCGAAGAATAATCTCCGGTCTCTATAGGCTTTGGGGCTTTAGAAGTCCCAGTCGTCGTCTGTGGTTGACTCGTGCTTACCAATTACGTAAGAAGAGCCTGAACCTGAGAAGAAGTCGTGGTTCTCATCAGCGTTAGGTGACAAAGCAGCCAAGATAGCTGGGTTCACTTCACACTCGTCCTTAGGGAAAAGTGGATCAAAGCCTAGGTTCATCAGGGCCTTGTTTGCGTTGTAGTGAAGGAACTTCTTCACATCAGCGGTCAAACCCATCTCGTCATAAAGGTCTGCAGTGTATTTGATCTCGTTCTCATAAAGCTCTAGAAGAAGGTCATATGTGTATTGCTTGATTTCTTCTTGAACCTTAGGGTCAGCTTCGTTATAGGCCAACTGGAACTTGTATCCGATGTAGTAACCGTGGATAGCCTCGTCACGGATAATCAAACGGATAAGGTCAGCAGTGTTTGTAAGCTTCGCTCTCGAAGACCAATACATTGGCAAATAGAAACCTGAATAGAACAGGAAGCTCTCTAAAAGAGTTGAAGCAACCTTACGCTTCAGAGGATCTGTTCCGTGGTAGTAGTTCAAAACAATCTCTGCCTTCTTCTGAAGGTTAGGGTTGTCTTCACTCCAACGGAATGCCTCATCGATGTCTGAAGTTAGACAAAGAGTTGAGAACACTGAAGAGTAACTCTTAGCGTGAACAGATTCCATGAACGCGATGTTGGTGATAACTGCTTCCTCATGCTGAGTTCTAGCATCCGGCATCAGGCTCATCGCACCAACAGTTCCCTGGATGGTATCCAACATGGTTAGACCAGTGAACACATGCATAGTTAGCTTCTGCTCGTGTGGTCTTAGGGTCTCCCAAGATTGAATGTCGTTAGATACAGGAACCTTCTCTGGTAGCCAGAAATTCTGGGTCAGACGGTTCCAAACATCTAGATCAACTGGGTCTTCAATCTTGTTCCAGTTAACAGGTCTTGAAATTAGACGAGTGTTCATTTAGTTTCCTCTTTTTAGTTTTAGAGCATGCAGCTTACACAGCTGTCGACTTCAGTTCCGGTTAGGGCCTGCTGACGAATGCGGATGTAATAGATGGTCTTGATGCCTTTACGCCATGCGTAGATCTGTGCGCGGTTAACATCGCGAGTAGTGTCTGTGTCCTTGAAGAATAAAGTCAAAGAAAGACCCTGGTCGACGTGCTGAGTTGCAACAGCATAGGTGTCAATGATTTTCTCAGGACCAACCTCGTAAGCGTCATCGTAGTATTCCCAAGTCTCATCTGAAAGGAATGGGGCTGGGTAGTAAACGCGACCTAGCTTTCCTTCCTTACGAATCTCGATACGAGAAGCGATTGGGTGGATTGAGCTAGTGGAGTTGTTGATGTAGCTGATTGAACCTGTTGGTGGCACAGCCTGAAGGTTCTGGTTATAGATACCGTGCTTCTGGATAGAAGCCTTCAGCTCAACCCAGTCCGCTTGAGTTGGGATAGCAATGTTTGAACCAGCGAAAAGCTCTTTAGTCTTCTCGGTCTCTGGAGCCCAAACCTGGTTGATGTACTTGTCGAAGAATTCACCTGAAGCATACTTTGAGTTCTCAAAGCCTACGAAGTGAGACTTACGCTCGATAGCCAACTTGTTTGAAGCCTTTAGCGCGTGGAATAGAACAGTGTAGAAGTAGATGTTGGTGAAATCCAACGCAACTTCTGAACCGTAGTGGACTTTCTCGCGAGCTAGGTAGCCGTGTAGGTTCATCTGACCTAGACCAATAGCGTGTGACTTGTGGTTACCGTCAGAGATTGATCTAACTGATTCGATGTCTGACTGGTCTGAAACAGCTGTTAGAGCACGAATAGAAGTCTCGATGGTCTTACCGAAGTCAGGTCCATCCATAACCATTGCGATATTTAGTGAGCCCAGGTTACAAGAGATGTCTTTACCAATCTCGTTGTAGCTTAGGTCGGCGTTGTAAGTGGTTGGAGTGTTTACCTGAAGGATTTCAGAACACAGGTTAGACATGTTGATGCGGCCAGCAACTGGGTTTGCATTGTTAACAGTGTCCTCATACATGATGTATGGGTAACCAGATTCGAACTGAAGTTCAGCAATACGCTCAAACAAGGTACGAGCCTTGATCTTTGACTTACGGATGCGAGGGTCATCAACCATTTCCTGGTACTTCTCTGTAACAGAGATGTCACCAAAAGGAACGCCGTAAACCTTCTCAACATCGTAAGGAGAGAAGAGGTACATGTCCTCGTTGTCCTTAGCCAAGTGCATAGTGATATCTGGAATAACAACACCAATTGACAAGGTCTTGATACGAATCTTCTCATCAGCGTTCTCACGCTTGGTGTCTAGGAAGCGAAGGATGTCCGGGTGGTGAGCGTTTAGGTAAACCGCACCTGCACCCTGACGAGCACCCAGCTGGTTAGCGTAAGAGAAAGCGTCCTCTAGAAGCTTCATCACAGGGATGATACCTGAGCTCTGACCTTCGATTTTCTTGATCGGAGCACCGTATTCACGGATGTTTGAAAGACTTAGAGCAACACCGCCACCACGCTTAGAAAGCTGAAGTGCTGAGTTGATTCCTCTAGAGATTGACTCCATGTTGTCTTCGATACGAAGCAAGAAACATGAAACAAATTCACCGCGCTGCTTCTTACCGCAGTTTAGGAAAGTTGGGGTTGCTGGCTGAAAGCGACCCGAGATGATTTCCTCAACCAGGCTAGAAGCAATAGCTTCATCGCCTTCTGCAAGAGCAAGCGCAACCATGACAACACGGTCTTCGAAACGCTCTAGGTAGCGGGCGCCATCGAAAGTCTTCAGTGCGTAACCGGTATAGAACTTATATGCACCCATGAAAGCTTCGAAGCGGAACTTCTTAGAGTAAGCAAGTTTCTCCAGCTGCTCGATGAACTCGAAGCGGTACTGGTCCAAAACTTCCTTCTCGTAGTATTCGTTCTCAACTAGGTAGTCAAGACGCTCTCTAAGTGAGTGGAAGAACACTGTGTTCTGGTTTACGTGATCCAGGAAGTAACGACGTGCGGCCATCTTGTCTTTATCAAGCTGCATCTTGCCATCTTTATCCCAAAGATTGATCATCGCATTTAGCTCGTGATAGCTCATTGCGCTTTCAATCGCGGTGGTGTTGGTGCTTACACCGTTGTCATCTACTACTTCTACTGGAGTTCCCACAGTTTGTTCAGCCTTTCTTTTAACTGCTCAATATCTTCTGGTGTACCTAGAATCTCGATCCGCTGTAACAAGGGGACCCCGAGTTTCTTTGCAACTATATCTCCGGCTAAACCATATGATTCGCCGAAGTTGGTATTGCCGGTAGCGACAACGCCCTTAATGTGCTTGCGATTTTCTGGATTATTTAGAAACTTGATGACCTGTTTAGGCACCGAAGTTTTTTCTTCGCCAGAACCGTAAGTTGGGACTACGAGAACACTGTCGTGATCGTAGGTGAATCTTTCTGCCTCATCGGATTTCAAAGGAATTCGAACCGATTTGAGACCAAGCTTTTCTACGAGCCGCTTTGTATTCTCCGAGACGCTAGAGAAATAGACGACGTCGTACATGGCGCACTATGCAGACTTAAGAGCCTTGATGCGGTCCATTCTGAAACCACTCCAGTGATCTTCACCGGCAATAACCACAGGTGCAGAGGTGTAACCAAGAGACTTAATCATCTCCATAGCTACAGGATCCTGGCTCATGTCAACTTCTTCAAACTCGACGTCGATGCTCTTCAATAGGCGCTTAGTGCTATCGCACTGAACGCATGATGGAAGGCTGTATACCTTTACTTCTGATGACATGTAACTTCTCCTGTGGAACCTTTTGGGGGCGTTAAACTCCCGAAAGTTTGTGGTTTTTTGGCTTTTTAGCCGTTTTTCGACGTTCCATCACACTAGCACGAAAACACTAGATGTAGTAGTCAAAACCGGAAAATCACCCTTATTTAGTGGTTTTTTAGTTCTTGCTTAGTTATTCTTCCCCTGCGAACCCCAAATCAATGGAGGAACTCGGCGTGTCGCAATGAATAACTTTCAACCTTTACCTGAACTTTATAAATGACCCCTGACAAGTACTAAAAAGATCCAAAAATCGAACAAAGAACCAGGTTTTAGGAGCCGGTTAGACTAGACCCTACATGCCTAAAAATAGCCGTCTTCAAGAGTATTTCTCTGTCAAGTTCAGAAAGCTGCTGTCAGGCGACCCTAAAGGCATCCCACCTTGGCTTGAAGTTATAGCTGAAGGTGATGAAGGCGGTCTTTATCTTCCTACGGATGCCCCTTGGATCGTTCACAGGGACTTCGGAACGCTAGTTGGTGGCATCAGAGCTCTATTGATGCAAGCCCTAAACCCAGGTGCTCTAGCTGGGGTCTCCCAGCATTCTAGGTATGAAAGCGATGCTTTAGGTCGTTTAGCTGGAACCATCCGATGGCTAACAGTTACCACCTTTGGTTCACACGCAGCGCTTAGAAAAGAAGCTGAGCGTGTCAACAAATTACATACCAAGGTTCAAGGCAAATATGTTGATGCCAAGAATGAGACCAGAAGCTATCGAGCGGCTGATCCAAACCTTTTGCTGTGGGTGCACTGTGCTTTCATGGAATCCTTTCTCGTTGCTCACGAGAGTTATTGGATAACACCTATACCTAAAGGTAATCAACCAACCGGTGCCGATAACTATGTTTATCAGTGGGGAAGATCTGTTGAACCACTAGGTCTTTCTAATGTTCCTGAATCGGTGAAAGAACTAAATGAAGTTCTCGATGGATTTAGAGACAGGGGCGAACTAAGAGTCAACGAAGACACTCTTCGAGTCATCAACTTCATTAGAAAACCACCACTACCTTTTATGGCAAGGGTTATCTATGGTTTGTTATTTCAAGCAGCGGTGATTTCTCTGAGACCTGATTTTAGAAAAATGCTAAACATCAAAACCGCACCAGACTGGTTTATCAGATTCCAAACAAAGTTCATTCTCAGAATGATCAGAGTTGCGATTGGTCCTGAGAATCAAATCCAAGAAGGTGCGTTGAACCGACTAAAAAGAATCGGTGCTATTTAACTTCTAGGGCAACAGCCCTTACTGGAGCACCATCAATACCAATAAATTTCATAGGCAAAAGCGAAACGATTGGCTTATCAAAATCAATCGCATTCAAATTAGTCAGGTTTTCACTTATCACACCTGCTGCTTTAGCTATCAAATGGTGAACTGGGAAACCAACCCCAGGATGGTTATCGTCTGGCGTTTCATCAACGTTGATGGCATCAATACCAAAGCAGGTCACGTTTTGTTTTAAAAGATATTCAACCAACCCGGCATCCAAGTAAGGGTTGTTGAAATACTCATCTGTGCCATAAAAACGATCCCACTTAGTTTTGAATAAGATCATTTCGGGTATTTCTCGACCTAACAGTTGATCCTGAACCTTATCTAAAGTGATTGATTCTCTTGCTGAGGCAAAGCTGCAGTCCAGGATTAATGCTTCACCGATGAACTTGATGAGTTCCAGCTCGTCAATCTTCGGTGTGCCGTTATCAAAATGATACGGAGCGTCAACGTGGGTTCCAGACTGGCTACCCATCTGAACACTCATAAGGTTGAAGCCATCTTTATCGATGGTTGAGTGCTGCTCGATGTTAGGAACAGGATCTCCCGGATAGACCTGCGTATTTGCGTCGATTGGATGGCTCAGGTCAATTACACGAACTATTCTCATACATAGAAGTTATTACCTATTAGTCAGGTTGGGAACCAAAATCCCCAACAATTCGAGAGGAAACTCATGAGCACTGAAGCTCTAAATGCAAAACCAAAGATCACCGAAATCGAAGGTTTCGGTATCGACACCATTCCAGACAAGGACAGAACTTCAACTCCTTGGGATCTATTCAGAATCCAGTTCGGTGGTGCTAACACTTTCGCAACAGTTCTTCTAGGAACTTTCCCTATCGCTTTCGGTCTATCATTCTGGCAGGGTGTTGGTGCAGTAGTTCTAGGTGTTCTAGTTGGAACCTTGTTCCTGATGCCTATGGGTATCTTTGGTCCTAGAACCGGAACTAACAACGCTGTTTCATCAGGTGCTCACCTAGGTGTTCGCGGTCGTATCGCAGGTTCATTCCTATCTCTGCTAACCGCTATCGCTTTTTATTCGATCTCAGTTTGGGTTGGTGGAGATGCGCTAGTTGGAGCATTCGTTAAGTTGTTTGGAGTTCAAGACTCGCAACTTCTAAGAATTGCTTTGTATGCAGTTATCGGTTTGATTGTGATCGTGGTCGTTGTTTATGGTTACCAGTTCATGCTCTTGGTTAATCGTGTTGCAGTTTGGCTAAACACAGCTCTTATGTTGATTGCTGTCTTCGCTTTCTCAGGAACATTCCACGCTGACTTTGCAGGAAGTGGACAATACTTGCTTGGATCTTTCTGGCCAACATTCGTTCTTGCAGCTTTGATTGCTATGTCTAACCCAATCTCTTTTGGAGCTTTCCTAGGTGACTGGGCTCGTTACATTCCTAACGGAACATCTAACGGCAAGCTTGCTCTAGCTACTCTTGGTGCTCAGTTGATGACACTAATTCCATTCATCTTCGGTGTTGCTACCATGACCCTGGTTTCCGGTGGCGATTACGTTGTCGGACTAATCGGTGTTTCACCAGTCTGGTATGCATACATCATCATCGTGGTTGCTTTCATCGGTGGTCTATCAACTGGAACAACATCACTTTATGGAACTGGTTTGGACTTCTCATCTGTATTCCCTAAGCTCTCACGAGTTCAGGCAACAATTGCCATTGGTTCAATCGCTTTCATCTTTATTGTGGTTGGAAGATTATTTGTTGACCTTCTAGGCGCAGTGAACGGTTTCGTTGGTGCAATTGTGGTTACCACAACACCTTGGATGATCATCATGGCGATTGGTTTCTGGAACCGTCGTGGCTGGTATGCAAATGAAGACCTTCAAGTATTCAACCGTGGTAAGACCGGTGGACGTTACTGGTTCTCTAACGGAATCAACTGGCGTGCAATGGGTCCTTGGATCATCTCAGCTGTTCTAGGTTTGCAGTTCGGTTACTACCCACCAGTAATCGTTGGTGTTTGGTCGGGAGTTGCAGGCGGTATCGATCTAAGCCTTGTGGTTTCAATCGCTTCAGCAGCAGTGCTTTATGTTCTCGCGCTAATCATCTTCCCTGAACCTGTTTATGCTTTTGGTCCTAAAGGTCCACGCATTGGTAGAACCTCTAAGGGCGAAATCCCTGCGGTTAAGTAAGGAAGAGATTTGACTCACGAAGTACCCAGAATCACAACGGGTAACAAGATAGGGCAGGTCGATGCAACTAAGGTTCCGCGCTTTGCTGGCTTAGGAACCTTTGCTCGCCTGCCCCGTCTTGATGAGGTTAGTGAAGCTGACATCGCCATCGTAGGTGTTCCATTCGATGCCGGTGTCAGCTATCGCTCAGGTGCAAGGTTTGGTCCTAACCATATTCGTGAGTCCTCAAGATTACTTAGACCATATAACCCAGCGCAGGATGCAAGCCCCTTCGCTTTGGCTCAAGTAGTTGATGCGGGAGATATTGCGGCCAACCCTTTTGATATTGCAGAAGCAGTTGAACAAATCGGTGCTGGTATGGATGAGCTCCTAGCAAGAAATCTAAAACCAGTTGTTCTAGGTGGCGATCACACTATCGCTTACCCGATCATCAAATCTCTAAACAATATTTATGGACCGGTAACAGTAATCCACTTTGATGCACACTTGGACACTTGGGACACATACTTCGGGGCACCACTAACTCATGGAACTCCTTTTAGACGAGCCAGCGAAGATGGACTACTAGATATGAGTTCCTGTTTGCATGTTGGTATTCGTGGACCGCTATACACAGACCAAGACCTAACCGATGACACTGCTCTAGGTTTTCAAGTCATTACAGCAGCTTCGATAGACACTATTGGAAGCGCTGGCGTTATAGAGAAGATGCTTAAACGAGTTGGCAATAAGCCGGTCTATGTTTCCATAGATGTTGACGTCATGGATCCTGCTTTTGCTCCTGGAACCGGAACACCTGAAATAGGTGGTCTTTCTTCAAGAGAGATGCTCACTATTATTCGTTCACTAGAGAGGGTAAACCTGATTGGTGCAGACATCGTCGAGGTTTCCCCACAGTATGACAATGCTCAGATCACCGGTATTGCTGCAGCTAATTTGGCTTACGAACTGATCACTATTTTGGCCAGGAGAAACAAATGAGCAAAGAACAAATACTTGATGCAGCAGCCAAAATAGTGGCTCACTTTGGTTCACACCGAACTGCTGAATACTTCTCTGGGTTTCATGAAAGTGCAACCTTCATGTTCTATACCCATACCGAAAGATTGAACTCTAGAAGTGAGTACGAAACGCTTTGGTCTAAGTGGGAATCAGAGGATGGTTTCCAAGTTCATGGTTGCAGATCAACTAACCAGATGGTTCAACTCATTGGAACCGAAGGAGCTGTTTTCAGTCATCTTGTTTCAAGTGATATTGAGTTTGCTGGTGAAACATCAACCATTGCTGAAAGAGAAACCATTATCTTTCAGAACTTCGACGGTAAGTGGTTGGCTATCCACGAGCATCTCTCCCCAGATAACTAAAACCTTAAATAATAAAATGGGTGCCTCTAGAAGAGGCACCCACTTTAGTTTTAGAACTTAGTTTTGGCTAAGAGTTAGAGCCGCAGCTAGGTTCTTGTTCTTGTCGATAGTGAAGGTTCCGGTTGAACCAAGTTGAATCAACTGAGCAGAGTATGAACCTGACTCGTAGGTAGCAGGGATAGCAACAGTTGTTGCACCAGCAGCGATTGGAAGAATTCCAACAACTGAGGTCTTGCCCTTTTCGCCAGCCTTAGTAACTAGAACACCCCAGGTGCCTGTTGCAGGAACTGAAACGTTGATTACCTTTTCAACAACCGCAGCACCAGTGTTAGCGCTCAAGCTAAGAGTTAGACCGTCTAGACCAGCTGTAACTGAACCAGCCTTGTTTGCAACAGTTACTGTTACAAACTGCCCAGCACCAGTCTGAGCTGCGAAACCAGAATCCTTGTTAGCAGCAACAGTTAGGTAAGCCGCGTAGTTAGTGGTTGTGCTAGGAGTTCCAAGTGCAAGAGTTCCTGATACAACTCCGTTAGATACAGAAGTTAGCTTCACTTCTTTACCGTTTGACTTTGCGGTACAGGTTGATGGAACAGTCTCAGGAGCAACAGTTGCATCAACCGCTAGAGGACAAACTAGAGCCTTGATTGAATCCTTTAGAGAGTCAACCTTGGTGTATTTAGCTGGAACACCAGTGATGGTGAAGTTCACAGTCACAGACTTGCCGTCTTTAGATGAACCGTTAGAAACAGCAGTTGCAGCTGGGAGAGCAATGGTTGGACCAGCAACAGGACCAGTTGTGGCTGAGTTTAAGGTGATTACTGAACCAACTGATGTTGTAGCCGCTAAACCTAGAGATCCAGTCTTCTGCAAAATTGCATAAGCGGCATATGTGGTCTCAGCGCTAGGAAGCTTAACTGATGTAGCACCAACGAAACTTCCTTCAATGATTGACGAGCTTGTGATTTCATAGCTGTACTTGTCATCAGTACATGCGGGTGTCGCAGGGGCAGTAGTAGTTCCAGCAGCAACAGGGCAAAGTCTTAGCGTTAGATAGTCTGCCAACTTAGAAGCTTGAGTTAAACCTTGAGGAAGGTTTGTGGCAGTAACAGTCACGTTGACCGACGCTTTGTTTTCGTTGTTACCAGAAGCAAATACTGGACTGCTTCCAATCATGGTTGCACCTAGTGCAAGGGTTGCAAGTGCAATAGCCACATTGCGGATTTTCTTGTTCATTTAGAACCTTTCATAAGGGGGGCAATGAAAACTATTCCATTTGCGTCACAAAATAACTAGAAAGGGAAACCTAAGTTAAGCCTGTTTTAGCGCCTTTCACAGGTAATTATCAGTTAGCGAGCATTCCATCGAGATAGGCTGCTACATCATTCATGACTCTGCCATCAACCGAATGGCCTAAACCTTCATAAGTTTTAGTGATTGCTTTAGTGTGTGACTGTAACCAGGTATTAATTCTTGAGATTGCTTCTTGAGAGATCATCTGGTCTTGTAAACCACGGCAGTAAAT
>CANGBK010000012.1 GCA_947452235.1 Micrococcales bacterium | reverse complement strand
CAGGAGAGTTTCTAAGTGATCAAAGTTATTTCCGCTAGTTCTGTTCCAGAATCACTCAAACCAACCGTTGTTACTATCGGTAAATTCGATGCAATTCACCTTGGTCATCAAGAATTACTGAAGGAAACTATTGAGATAGCCGAAGAGCACATGCTTGTTCCAGCTGTTGTGACTTTTGATAGGCATCCTGATGAAGTGTTGAACCCAGGCTCAGCACCGCAACCAGTTATCGGTCCTAATCAAAAGAGAGACCTGTTGGAACAAGCAGGTATTGAAGTCATGGTGGCTCTTCCCTTTGATGATGCATTGGCTTCCTGTTCAGCCGAAGATTTTGTTAGTGGCATTCTGGTTGACGGGCTAAATGCCAAGGTGGTCATTGTTGGGGACGGGTTCAGATTTGGGGCCGAAGCTAAGGGAGACATTTCCCTGCTCAAAGAACTAGGGGAGCAGCATGGCTTTACCGTTCGCGTGATGGCCCCAGTTGAGTTAGATGGCAGAGTGGTATCAAGTAGTTGGGTTAGAGAACTACTTCTTGAAGGTGATGTCACAGGAGCTGCGAAACTACTGGGTCGTAGACATGCAACCACCGGCATGGTTGAGCATGGTTTGAAAATAGGCAGGGAAATAGGTTTCCCGACAGCCAATCTTTCTCGTGATTCTGAAGGTTTCTTACCTAGAGATGCTGTTTATGCTGGCTGGCTGTATGTTGACAACGAGAGATACATGGCCGCACTCTCGGTTGGCATTAATGAGACCTTTACAGCTGTTCCAAGACTTATTGAAGCTCACGTCATAGGGGAGTCAGGTCTAGACCTCTATGACAAGGTAATAACAGTTGAATATGTTGAGTTCATCAGACTGGCAGCCAAATTCAATGGGGTTGAGGATTTGGTAGCTGAAATCAATCGTGATTTAGAGAAAATCAAGGAAATTCTTTCCTAAGGGGCTGGTTTTGGTCTCTCTTTCTGGGCTATCATAGACAGGTTGCCGTGAATCGGCCGCGGATCTCTATGCTCTAAACAGAATGTTTATTGCGCCGCGCAACGAGCCTTGAAAGGAAATCAAATGGCATTGGACGCAGCAAAAAAGACTGAAATTATTACAGCATACGCAATCACCCCTGGTGACACTGGTTCTCCTGAGGTTCAGATTGCAGTTTTGACTGAGCGAATCAAAGATCTAACTGAGCACCTAAAGGACCACAAGCATGACCACCACTCACGTCGTGGCCTTTTGCTTATGGTTGGTCAGCGTCGCCGTCTGCTTGGTTACTTGCAGAACGTTGACATTGCTCGTTACCGTAGCCTGATTGAAAGACTAGGCCTACGCCGCTAAGTTTCATTGTTGGGAGAAGCCACCTCGAAAGAGGTGGTTTTTCTTTTTAAAGGGTTATTCTTGACTTCGAGAAAGATTAGGGAGAAATCATGGATTTCGTTGGGGCTATCAAAGCTGGGTTCAAGAATTACGCTAACTTCACTGGTGTTGCTGGTCGAAGTGAATACTGGTACTGGTATCTATTTACGGTTCTATGTGGCATCGTTCTCAACGTGGTTGATCAGTTCAGCGACTACGCGGTGCTAGGCACTCTGTTCTCTCTTGCTACGCTGGTGCCAAACCTTGCAGTTCAGGTTAGAAGACTTCGTGATGCCGGTCACACTTGGAAATGGCTTTTGCTTGGTTTTGGATTGAGCCTAATTTTCATAGTTGGAATTATTGGCATAATCGTCAGAGTTATAGCTCTTTTGCCTGACATGACTTTCCTTTCAGAAAATATGGATCCTGCTCTTTTGGAGAGCCAAATAAATATTCTGAGCTCCGATCCAACGTTTATTGCCTTCGCTTTAGTGTTGCTGTTTGGCTTGTTGCTGACAGTGGCTTACCTTGTCTTGATGTTAGTTTTCTTAGTTCAGCCATCTAAAAGCTTTGCTGAAGGAAACAAGTATTTGGTAGCGCCAACCCCTGAAAACTAGGGGATAAATACCCTATAGGTGTTTGACGGGGGTCACTGGTAGTCTTATCTAAGAGCCGAACGGCAGGTTTGCTGGTCATCGGTGGTGGACCTTGGGGCAAAGATTTCCCAAGATTTTCTACTGTTGGCCAGGGCATCCCTCAAAAATTATCGGACGCTTCTATTGTCGTGCGCGCTCAAGTGAAATAGATCAATTTGGTTTATCACTTTCATATGAAGAAAAAGAGGAGGGACCATGGAAGGTCCAGAAATCAAAGCTAAAGAAGTAACTATCGACAACGGCAAGCACGGTAAGCGTGTTATCCGTTTCGAGACAGGTCGTCTAGCTCAGCAGGCACAGGGTGCAGCTGCAGTTTATATCGACGAAGAAACAATGTTGTTCTCAGCAACAACAGCATCAAAGACCCCTAAAGATCAGTTCGACTTCTTCCCATTGACTATCGATGTTGAAGAGAAGATGTATGCAGCAGGAAAGATTCCTGGCAGCTTCTTCCGTCGCGAAGGTCGTCCATCAACTGATTCAATCTTGGCCTGTCGTCTAATCGACCGTCCACTACGTCCATCTTTCCCAGATGGTCTGCGAAACGAAATTCAGGTTGTTGTAACCGTATTTTCTATCCACCCAGATGAGCTTTATGACGTAGTTGCTATCAACGCGGCTTCAATGTCAACCCAGCTTGCTGGTCTACCTTTCTCAGGTCCTATCGGTGGTGTTCGTGTAGCACTTATCGATGGTCAGTGGGTTGCTTTCCCTAAGCACTCACAACTTGACCGTGCAGTTTTCGACATGGTTGTTGCTGGACGTCTAGTTACTGAAAACGGTAAAGAAGATGTTGCCATTATGATGGTGGAAGCTGAAGCTACAGAAAACTCTTGGAACCTCATCAAGAACGAAGGCGCAACTGCACCTAGCGAAGATATCGTTGCTCAGGGTCTTGAAGCAGCTAAGCCTTTCATTGCGCTTTTGGTTAAAGCTCAGCAGGAACTTGCAGCTGAAGCTGCTAAGCCAACTGCAGAGTATCCGCTATTCGCTCCATACACCGATGAGGTTTATGACGCAGTAGCTAAGCTTGCCGAAACTGAACTTGGCAGCATCTACCTAATCGCAGATAAGACTGAACGCCAGAATGCAGATGATGCTCTAAAGGCATCTGTTAAAGAGAAGTTGGCTGAAACTCTAGATGAGGCTCAACAGAACCAGATCTCTGCTGCGTACAAGTCTGTAACCAAGAAGGTTGTTCGTACTCGCGTTCTTAAAGAAGGTATCCGTATTGACGGACGTGGCAAGAAGAACATCAGAAAGATTGACTGTGAAGTTGCAGTTATTCCTCGCGTTCACGGTTCAGCTATCTTCCAGCGTGGTGAGACTCAGATCTTGGGTATCACAACTCTAAACATGTTGAAGATGGAACAGCAGATTGATTCACTTTCACCGGTGACTTCAAAGCGTTACATGCACAACTACAACTTCCCACCTTATTCAACTGGTGAAGTTGGTCGTGTTGGAACTCCTAAGCGTCGTGAAATTGGTCACGGTGCTCTAGCAGAGCGTGCTCTAGTTCCTGTTCTGCCTTCAAGAGAAGAATTCCCTTACGCTATCCGTCAGGTGTCTGAAGCTCTAGGTTCAAATGGTTCAACCTCTATGGGTTCAGTTTGTGCTTCGACTTTGTCACTTCTAAATGCTGGTGTTCCACTACGTGCACCAGTTGCGGGTATTGCTATGGGTCTAATCTCTGACACCGTTGACGGCAAGACCGAGTATGCAGCTTTGACTGACATCCTTGGTGCTGAAGATGCTCTAGGCGACATGGACTTCAAGGTAGCTGGAACAAGCGAATTCGTTACTGCAATTCAGCTAGACACCAAGTTGGATGGTATTCCATCTGAGGTTCTAGCTGGTGCGCTATCTCAGGCTAAGGAAGCTCGTTTGAGCATCCTTGATCTGATGAAAGAAGCGATCAGCACTCCAGACGAGATGTCTCCATACGCTCCAAGAATCATCGCTGTGAAGATTCCGGTTGACAAGATTGGTGAAGTCATTGGCCCTAAGGGCAAGATGATCAACCAGATCCAGGAAGACACTGGCGCTGACATCTCAATCGAAGATGACGGAACTGTTTACATTGGTGCAACCGATGGCCCTGCAGCTGAAGCTGCTAAGGCTATGGTTAACGCCATTGCTAACCCTCACGTACCTGAGATTGGCGAGCGTTTCCTAGGAACTGTTGTGAAGCTAGCTACCTTCGGTGCTTTCATCTCACTACTTCCAGGAAAAGATGGTCTTCTTCACGTTTCTGAACTACGCAAGCTAACAGGTAAGCGTGTTGAGAATGTTGAAGAAGTTCTTTCAGTCGGTCAGAAGATCATGGTTGAGCTAGTCAAGATTGATGACCGTGGCAAGCTTTCCCTAGCTCCAGTAGTTGAGGGCGAAGTTGCATCCAACGATTCAGACGAAGAGTAGTAATACTTTTCTATGACTCAAGTTCAATTCAAGCTTGAACAACCCGATTTAGAGTTCACCGCATCGGGAGGCAGTACGGTACGCCGAACTGTTCTCCCATGCGGTGTTCGCGTTTTAACTGAAACTGTTCCGGGTGCTCAAAGCGCTTCAGTTTCTTTTTCTGTTGCAGTTGGATCTCGAGATGAAACTAATGGTCATTTCGGTTCAACGCACTTCTTAGAGCACCTTTTATTCAAGGGGACTAAGACCAGAACAGCTCTGGACATTGCTGTTGCCTTTGATTCTGTTGGTGGAGCATCTAATGCTCTAACCGGTAAAGAGCACACTAGCTACTATGCAAGAGTTCAAGACAGCGCTATCCCAGTTGCTGTTGAAGTCATTGCTGACATGCTTACCTCTTCAGTGATTGATCCTAAAGAGTTTGAGAATGAAAGAACGGTAATTCTTGAAGAGTTGGCGATGAATGATGATGATCCTTCAGATGTTGCCCATGAAGAATTCTTTGAAGCTGTTCTAAAAGGTCATCCACTAGGCCGCCCTATTGGTGGGACGCCTGAAACTATCAATGCTGTTGATAGAGATGCTGTTTGGGAGCATTACCAAGATAACTATCGTCCACAAGATCTTGTGGTGACGGCTGCCGGTGGTTTAGATCACAATGAACTTATTGAGTTGGTCTCAGCTAACTTGGAGAAAGCCGGCTGGGATTTAGGTAAAAAGGTTCATCCTAAGCAATGGCGTATCAAGAATCTTGAACCGGTTGACGCCCCAACAACAGTCAAAGTAATAAACAGACCTATTGCCCAGGCAAACATAGTTTTCGGTGGTCAAGGAATTGTTGGTTCAGATGATCGTCGATATGCGATGGCTATATTGAACACCGTTCTAGGTGGTGGCATGTCTTCAAGACTGTTCCAAGAGATTAGAGAAAAGCGTGGTCTTGCTTACTCGGTTTACTCTTTCAACCAGGGTTATAGCGATGGTGCTGTTTTTGGGCTTTATGCAGGATGTTCACCAGCTAAAGCAGAAGAGGTCACCAGGCTGATGATTGAGGAACTTGAGAAAGTTGCCAATGATGGGATTAGCCAAGCTGAGCTTGATTTGGCTAAAGGCAATATCTCAGGTGGTCTTGCATTGAAGTTTGAGAGTACTCAGGCGCGAATGGGAAGACTTTCCTCAGCTGAACTAACCGATGGTTTGTTCTTTGACCTAGATGAATCTCTTGCTCATTACAGAGGGGTTTCATTGGCTGATGTTCAAAGCATTGCTCAGCTGATGTTTAGTACTCCAAGATCTTTTGTTGCTGTTGGAGATCTAAAACAAGATGTTTTTGCGAAGTTTATCTAGGCGATTGGTAAGTTTTAACTCATGACAATAAAAGTTGCTGTTGTTGGAGCCACCGGTCGGATGGGTAAGTTAGCCCTAGAGATCATTCATGGTGCTCAAGACCTTCACCTGCACGCCGCTTTAGATAGCAAATCTGACCTTAAGGATGCGCTCGGAGCTGATGTGATTTTCGATGTTACTAATCTTGAAGTTAGCAAGCAGGTCGTTCAGTTTGGTATCGCTAATGGCATCAAAGTCCTAGTTGGAACAAGTGGCTGGACTAAATCATCTCTAGCTGAACTTGAGGGCAACTTGGATTCATCCGCCGTTGTTGTTATTCCTAATTTCTCTGTTGGATCAGTTTTAGCAACTAAGTTCGCTTCTGAAGCCGGCAAACACTTTGATTCGATTGAGATTATTGAAACTCATCATGCTGGCAAGGTTGATTCACCTTCAGGCACAGCCATCAGAACCGCTGAACTTATCGCAGATTCTAGAACTGAAGCCGGTAAAACTCAAAGCTTGATTCCAGGTGTTGGTCAGCAAGCTCGGGGAGAGATCGTTGCTGGTGTTCCTATTCACTCGCTTAGAGTTGACGGTGTTTCAGCTAAACAGGAAGTTATTTTCGGTGGAGCATCAGAGGTTCTGACTATCTCGCACCAAACCAATTCTGTTCAGGCCTATGCACTTGGAATTCTCAGGGCTTTAGAGTTCACAGCAAATGCTTCTGGTTTAGTTGTTGGCTTAGATAAGGTTTTGGGTATTTAGATTATGGCTGGAGCTAAATTAGGTGCAGTTGTTATGGCTGCGTTGGTTTTGATGTATGTGGCCTTGATGAGTCGCCAAGGTTATCTGTTCTTGATTCAACCAAACATTGTTTCAAAGGTAATGGGTTTTGTGATCTTTATTCTGCCTGTTTTTGGAGCCTGGGGAATCTATCGGGAGCTCATGTTTGGTATCGGCGTTGAAAAATTGGGTCGAATCCTAGAGGCTGAGGGTGCTTGGCCTAGATTCAAGTTCAGTGTTATGCCTTCAGGTCGAGCTAATAAGAGCGAGGCTTTGCAGGAGTTCGGGGATTATAAGGAGGCAACTGAGAGCGAACCAGATAACTGGCGTAAGTGGTTTGCCCTTGGACTTATTTACGATGCTTGCGGGGATAGAAAACGCGCCAGATTAGCGATGCGCAAGGCAATAACACTTTCCAAAAGGTAGGCTTATTTCGTGTCTGAGATTATTTTTCGTAGCGATGTAACAGTAGAGCTAGTGCGTTCAAGCGCATCTGATAGCGATGTCCTTTTCGCAGCCAGAGTTTCCACCCAGGGTGAGCAGACTCTTGAGGCTGCGGCGGCAGCAACCGATGCAAGTGAAGATGAGAAGCGCAGCAAAGGTTTGATCAATTACCTGATGCGTGACCGTCACGGTTCACCTTTTGAACACAACTCCATGACTTTCTATGTTCAAGCTCCGATCTTCGTATTCCGTGAGTTCATGCGTCACCGCATTGCTTCATACAACGAAGAGTCAGGTCGATACAAGGAATTGAACCCAGTGTTTTATGTTCCAGGTCCTGACCGTAACCTGATCCAGGTTGGTAAGACCGGTCACTATGAATTCCTACCAGGTTCAGCTGAGCAGGTAGCTTTGGTTCAACAGGAAGCTAGAACCAGCGCTACTCAGGCTTACGAGTCTTACAAGAGAATGCTTGAAGCTGGTATTGCTCGTGAAGTTGCACGTATTGTCTTGCCGTTGAGCATCTACTCTTCGATGTATGTGACTATGAACTCACGTGCTCTAATGAACTTCTTGAGTCTTAGAACCAAGCGTGAAGGAACTCATTTCCCTTCTTTCCCTCAGCGTGAAATTGAGATGTGTGCTGAAAAGATGGAAGAGTTCTGGGCTAAGTTGATGCCGTACACATACGAAGCATTCAACGCTAACGGCCGCGTAGCTCCATAGTTCGGTTTAGTTTTTCCCCTTTAGAGCACTAATCTTGACCTATGTCTGAAAAAGATAAAGATTTATTTGGTCAAATGCTTGTGGCGTTAGTCACACCAATGACCCCTGAAGGTGAAGTTGACTGGGATGCAACTGAGCGTCACCTTGACTATGTGATTTCTAATGGTGCTGACGGTGTCGTTGTTACCGGTACAACAGGTGAAACCAGTACGCTAACCGATGCTGAAAAAGTTCAACTGGTTAGAGTTGGTAAGCAAGTCGCTTCAGGTCGAGCAAAAATAATCACCGGCGGTGGCGCAAACGAGACTGCTCACGCTATCCAGCTTTACAAAGCCAGTGAAGCTGCTGGGGCCGATGGCGTGATGATCGTCACTCCCTATTACAACAAGCCAACTCAGGCTGGTGTTCTGACGCACTTTCGCATGATTGCAGACGCAACTGATCTTCCAGTTATTCTGTATGACATCCCAGGTCGAACAGGCATTCCTATTGCTTTAGAAACCATTCTTCGCGCAGCAAAGCACCCAAACATTGTTGCGGTGAAAGATGCTAAAGGTGATTTCGCTCAGGTTTCACGAGTTCTAAATGAAACTGATCTGCTGTATTTCTCAGGTGATGACAGTAACGTTCTAGCTCACTTGGCTATTGGAGCCACCGGTTTGATTGGCGTTACAGCAAACATCGCACCTCATGCATATCGTGAAATGATTGATGCCACCAACAAAAATGACTTCCATACTGCTTTGACAGTTCACAATCAACTTGAGCCTCTAGTTCGAGCAGCGATGACCCATGTTCCAGGAACTGTTGCTTCGAAGTATATTCTTCATGGTTTAGGTTTAATTAATTCGCCTCGAGTTCGTCTTCCTCTGGTAGGTCCTGAAGAAGCTGAGGCTGCTCGTATCGAATCAGACATCGACAAAGTTATTTCGGTGCCTGGTTTGAACTTTACAAACTTCCGTCCAGATAGAAATGCCGCCGCCGGCGGTGCACTGCCTAAGGTGGCCGGAACCACTCGATAGGGTTTCCATGTTTGATACTTTGCCTAAACCACCAGCTCTCAAAAGTGGTGTTCTGAGGATTATTCCTTTAGGTGGGTTAGGGGAGATTGGTCGCAACATGACCGTCTTCGAACTTAACCGTAAGTTACTTGTTGTTGACTGTGGTGTTCTATTTCCTGAAGAACATCAACCTGGAGTTGATGTCATCCTTCCAGATTTGAATTACCTAAACGATCGCCTAGATGACATAGTTGGTGTTGTTCTAACTCACGGACATGAAGATCACATTGGTGGTGTTCCTTACCTTTTGCGTAAGCGTGAAGATATTCCGCTTTATGGTTCAGAACTAACCCTTGCTTTTGTTGATGCCAAACTCAAAGAGCACAAGATTCTTGGTGTTCAATATGTGGTTCGCGAAGGGGATAAGAAGCAGTTAGCTGACTTTGGTTTAGAGTTCATCGCAGTCAATCACTCAATCCCCGATGCCTTAGCTGTTGTGATTAGAACTGAAGCTGGAAGTGTTTTGCACACCGGCGATTTCAAGATGGATCAGCTTCCATTGGATAATCGCCTAACTGACCTAACCGCTTTTGCCAAGCTTGGTGAAGAGGGGCTAGATCTGTTTATGGTGGATTCCACCAATGCCGATGTTCCTGGCTTCACACCATTGGAAAAGGACATTGGTCCAGTTATCGATGAAGTTATTTCAAGAACCAAAGGCAAAGTGGTTGTTGCATCTTTCTCATCTCATGTTCACCGCGTTCAGCAGGTTTTGAATGCCGCAGAAGCTCATAACCGTAAAGTTGCCCTGGTTGGGCGTTCCATGGTTCGCAACATGCAGATTGCTAATGACCTTGGTTACCTCCAAGTTCCAGAAAACATCTTGATTGACCTAAAAGACGCCAACAGTATTCCTGTCGACCAGATTGTTTATATGTGTACTGGTTCTCAGGGTGAACCTATGGCAGTTTTATCCAAGATGGCTAATAGCGAGCATGAGATTGAAGTTGGTGAGGGAGACACGATAATCCTGGCTTCTTCTTTGATTCCCGGTAACGAGAATGCTGTTTATCGAGTTATAGATCAGCTAACTCGCTTGCGAGCAAATGTGGTTCACAAAGGCAATGCCAAAGTTCACGTTTCTGGTCACGCTGCTGCGGGTGAGCTTCTCTATTGTTACAACCTGCTAAAACCTAAGAATGTCTTGCCTGTGCACGGAGAGTTCCGTCACTTGATTGCTAACGGTAAATTAGCCGAACTTACTGGTGTTCCACATAATCGTGTTCACATTATTGAAGACGGCTGGGTTGTAGACATGCAGGAGGGCCTGGCTGAAATAGTTGGTCAGGTTGAATGCGCAATGCTTTATGTTGACGGTAAGACCGTTGGCAAGATTACCGATGAAGATTTGAAGGACAGACGCCTGCTGTCCCAAGAAGGGTTTATCTCTATCTTTGCTGTTGTTGATGAAACAACTGGGCGAGTGGTTGTAGGGCCAGAGATAAGGGCTCGCGCCTATGCCGAGGATGACCACGTCTTTGATGAGGTCAAACCTTTGATTGAAAAAGCCTTGGCTGAGGCTGCAAATGACGGAATCAAGGATGTTTATGCCCTTCAGCAGGTCATAAGAAGGACTATCGGAACCTTTGTGAATAGGAACCATAGACGCCGTCCAGTCATAATTCCGGTGGTTATTGCCCGATAGTTAGGCTTTTTCGGTCGTGCCTGCCCAGTAATGACGGGGGTCGCTGTTAAATTTGTTGGCATGGCTAGACGAAAACCAGCACGACCGACATCCAGAACAACTAGGCAGAAGGCAAGTGCGCCAGCTGCACCTAGGCACAACTGGTTTGTGAGGATTATCGCCTGGTTGTATTTAGCTGGAGCAGCCATTATTGGCTGGCTAGCCAGATCTTTGGCTTCAGAGAAGATTGCTCCTGAGGATCGTCGTGATGGACCGCCTTTTGCACTGTTTTTGCTCGGTGTTATTGGAATCGTCGATTCGTGGTTCTTGGCCAATGATTCAATCGCTCAGATTCTAAACAACTACACAGCAGGGCTACTTTTTGGAAGACTAGCTGTGGCACTACCGGTAGTCATGATCGTCCTCTCCATGTATTTGATGAGGCATCCTTCACACGTTAAAGACAACTCAAGAGTTGGGCTGGGTTGGTTCCTTTTCTTGATGAGCATTTCTGGTGTGTTTCACATCTTCAGCACTCAGCCGCAGCCTTCAGCTGGTGTTGATGCACTTGCCACAGCCGGTGGTTTATTCGGCTGGCTTATTTCAGTTCTGTTTATCAACTCCATCACCCAATGGGGGGCTTTGGCAGTTGTGATTTTGATTGGTTTCGGATCTCTGTTGGTTATGACTAGAACCGCACCGAACAAAGTGATCTCAAGACTCAAAGAGTTCTATGAAAAGCTTTTCCCTGGCGGCTCAGAAAAAGCTGAAGTTGTTGAGGAAGAAATCGATGACGCCTTCGATGGAACTAAGGTTCCTTGGTGGAAGCGGTCCAAAAATGACAAGCAGGCTTTTGACACTCCAGTAATCACCGGTCAAGAAACAGCCACTCTTGAAGAGATTTTTGGTTCAGATGAAATTCAGTCTGTCACTGAACCTATTGCTCACGTTGACGAGAATCTCACTGAACCCATCAACACGGTCGTTGAATCACCTGTGATTCCTGAGGTTGCACCTGTTGCAGAAGCTGCTGCCGTTGTTAGTGCTGTTGCAGCATCAGTTGCGAAGCCAAAGCGTGCGTATGTATTGCCACCGCAAACACTTTTGGTCGCTGGTACTCCACCGAAGAGTAAGACAGCCGCTAATGATGCCGTTGTTGAATCTTTGAACTCTGTGTTCAGTGAATTCGGCGTTGATGCCAAGGTTAGTGGATTCTCTAGAGGACCAACTGTTACCCGTTATGAGGTTGAAGTGAAGCCTGGTGTGAAGGTTGAAGCGGTTACTCGTTTGGCTGGAAACATTTCTTATGCGGTAGCAAGCAACGAGGTTCGTATCCTTGCCCCTATTCCAGGTAAGTCAGCTATCGGTATTGAGATTCCTAACGTTGATAGAGAAACTGTTTCACTTGGAGATGTTCTTCGTTCAACAGTTGCAGCTCAAAGCAAACACCCTTTGACTATTGGAATTGGTAAGGATGTTGAAGGTGGTTTCGTTGTTGCAAACTTAGCCAAGATGCCTCACCTTTTGGTTGCTGGTGCAACCGGTGCCGGTAAATCATCATTTGTAAACTCTATGATTTCATCAATCCTGATGAGAGCTAAACCTGCGGAAGTTCGCATGGTTCTTATCGATCCAAAACGTGTAGAGCTTGCGGCATACGAAGGTGTTCCACACCTGATTACTCCAATCATCACAAATCCTAAGAAAGCTTCTGAGGCTTTGCAGTGGGTTGTGAAGGAGATGGATTCAAGGTACGACGACTTGGCTTCATTTGGCTATAAGCATGTTGATGATTTCAACCGAGCATTGGTTGCTGGAGAAATCAAATTACCTGAGAATTCAAGTCGCAAGTTGCAGCCATATCCTTACTTGCTCGTCGTCGTTGACGAGTTGGCTGACTTGATGATTGTTGCGCCGAGAGAAGTTGAAGATTCAATTGTTCGAATCACTCAGCTTGCTCGTGCCGCCGGTATTCACTTGGTGTTGGCGACTCAAAGACCATCTGTTGATGTTGTGACAGGTTTGATTAAGGCTAACGTTCCATCGAGACTTGCCTTCTCAGTGTCATCTCTTACTGACTCAAGAGTTATCTTGGATCAACCAGGTGCAGAAAAACTTATTGGTCAGGGTGACGCTTTGTTCTCGCCAATGGGAACCAATAAACCAATGCGTGTTCAAGGCGCATGGATTGGTGAAGGTGAGATGCACGCAATTGTGACTCACGTTAAGAACCAGATGGCTCCTGAATATCGCGAAGACGTGAATGAAGTTGCGGTAAGAAATGTTGTTGATGCGGATATCGGCGATGACTTGGATGTGTTGCTTCAGGCTGCTGAACTCATTATTTCTTCACAGTTTGGTTCAACTTCAATGCTTCAGCGCAAGCTTCGTGTTGGTTTTGCTAAAGCAGGTCGCTTGATGGACCTATTGGAATCAAGAAACATTGTTGGCCCAAGCGAAGGTTCAAAAGCTCGTGAAGTTATGGTTCGGCCTGAAGAGTTACCCACTGTGTTAGCTCAGTTACGAGGCGAGACTGGCACTAAAACCAGCAAGGACGTTGCTAGTGTTGCTGCGGTAATTGACCAGTCGGCAATGGCGGCAGGGGACTTTGATGACTTTGTTCCTAAAGCTAGCGATGACGATGAAGACGGCGATGAAGACGCCTGGCAACTCACTGGCAGGAACTAGGCTGAAGTAGATGTCTAATTTAGCTAATGCTGTAACAGTTCTCAGAATTTTGGTTGCACCAGTATTTCTTTGGTTTCTATACACCGAATACACTCCTTCAGAGCCGGTCAACTGGGTACTGTTAGCAGCCTTCATTCTGATTGCTGCAACCGACGGCATTGACGGAGCTATTGCTAGAAGAACTGCGACTGTTTCTAAGCTTGGAAAACTGCTTGATCCAATTGCGGACAAAGTGCTTATCGGTGGCTCTTTCGTAGTTCTTTCGATGTTAGATGTTGTTCCTTGGTGGGCAACAATTGCTATTTTGGTTCGTGAAATTGGTATGACCATTTATCGGTTAATTGTTGTGAACGATCGTGTGATTGCTGCAAGTAGCACAGGAAAATTCAAAACTGTGTTCCAGTGCATCGCTATCGGTTGGTTTATCTCACCCCTAAATGTTTGGACATACAATCCTGATTTCAGCATCAGCTTCGGCTTGGTCTATGGTGCGGTATTTGTAACTTGGTATTCAGCATTCAAGTACTTGAGAGCATCCAGATGAGTGAAGCCAAGGAACTAATTGGCAAGCTAGAAGCCAAAGGTTTGAGTTTGGCAATTGCTGAGTCATTAACCGGTGGAGCACTTTGTTCAGAGCTAGTAAGTGTTCCTGGTGCTTCAAAAGTAATCCTCGGCTCAATCGTGGCTTATCAAACCGGTTTGAAATCTAGTTCCCTAGGCGTGAGTTCTGAATTACTGTCACAGGTTGGTGCAGTTGATGGGGAAGTAGCCGTGCAAATGGCCGAAGGAGTTAGATCAAGGCTTGCTCTGCAGCTTTTGAAAAACACCGATGATGTTATTGGGGTTGCCACCACAGGCGTGGCCGGTCCTGATGAGCAGGATGGTAAACCGGTTGGCCTTGTATTCATTGCCGTGGTTGGCCGAAAAGGAATCTTGGTCTGGGAAGAGAATTTCTCAGGTGACAGGCAGGCTATACGAAGCCAAACGGTAGATAAAGCAATAGCCCGAATCCGGGAATACCTGGGCTAAAGCTGCAGTTATTACAGGTAGCTGAAGGTTTATAGCCCAACTAGATTCAAAGGTAATTTTCAGTAATCTAGGCTATAAATGTCAGTAGGAACAGGTAAATTATCTTTACGGGAAACAAGTTCCAACTGTAAATCGAGAGATTTGCAGCTCATTTTGAAAGGAGGCCCAAAATGGCTCTAGTTCGTCAAGAAATTGGTGATGTACTGCGTGATCTACGTCAGCTGAAGGGCTTCACCCTTCGCCAGGTAGCTAGCCGTGCGTCTGTGGCGCTTGGTTACCTAAGTGAGATTGAGCGTGGACAAAAAGAGGCTTCTTCGGAGATTTTAGCCTCCGTAGCAGATGCCCTAGATGTCCCTATTTCTCAAATTATGCACATGGTAGCTGAGCGCTTTGCAGCAGTAGAAACAGTGGTTATTCCAGATACTGTTCCAGCAGAGTTTGTCACCAATTATGATTCCTCAAGCCTGGCAAATAGCCGCTAGGACTTGATTTAGAGAACCCCAGACTAATAATCTGGGGTTCTTTTGTATCTTCTGGGTATGCCTAAAGCCCTTTCGCTTTCCTAACAGTTATCTTCTAAGGGTGAGACATAGTGACTTCCATTTCCTTATGAACGATGAGTTCGGGGTCGAATATGCCGCTGTTTTGCTGAGAGATCTAGCACTTACTGAGTTCAACGATTTGACTGGTAATCAGGCTCTGCAGGCGGGTATAGAGCCTAGATCAGTCTGGTTGGCTATTTGTATGGCTCAGGGGGTTCCGGAGGAGCGCTGGCTGGGTTTGAACAAAAAGCCGAAAGATAAACACGCCGAATGAGTTTTTGTTCGTAATTTTGTTCGATACTTGCTAGGCTACTAACAGTTAGAAAAGTTGATTAGTTATCAACAGTTCTGATGGACACCGCCACCAACGCAGTGTTCCGACGTAGTGTCATGACAGCATAAAACCAGCTGCTTCGGCAGCAGAAAAGGAAAAGAAATGCCATCAGCATCAGACCGCGACAAAGCGTTAGACACGGCGCTCGCACAGATCGACAAGCAGTTCGGTAAAGGCTCAGTCATGAGACTTGGTTCAGATGAACGTGCACCAGTCGAAGTTATTCCATCCGGATCTATTGCCCTGGACGTGGCTTTAGGTATTGGCGGTTTCCCAAAGGGAAGAATCGTAGAGGTTTACGGTCCAGAATCTTCAGGTAAAACTACCGTTGCACTTCACGCAATTGCCAACTGCCAGAAAGCTGGCGGAACTGCAGTCTTCATTGACGCAGAGCACGCGCTGGACCCTGAGTATGCAAAAGCTCTAGGTGTAGACATTGATGCGCTTCTAGTTAGCCAACCAGACACTGGTGAGCAAGCGCTTGAAATTGCAGACACACTGATTCGCTCTGGATCAATTGACATCATCGTAATCGACTCGGTTGCAGCTCTTGTTCCTAGAGCCGAAATTGAAGGTGACATGGGTGATTCACACATGGGTCTTCAGGCTCGTTTGATGTCCCAAGCTCTTCGTAAGCTAACCGGTGTTCTAAACAACACTAAGACCACTGCCATCTTCATCAACCAGTTGCGTGAAAAGATCGGTGTGTTCTTCGGTTCTCCTGAAACTACCGCTGGTGGTAAGGCATTGAAGTTCTATGCATCTGTTCGTCTCGATGTTAGAAGAATCGAAACCCTAAAGGATGGCCAGGACGCAGTTGGTAACAGAACTCGCGTAAAGGTTGTTAAAAATAAGATGGCGGCTCCATTCAAGCAGGCAGAATTCGACATAATCTACGGTGTTGGAATATCTCGCGAAGGAAGCCTAATTGACTTCGGTGTTGAACATGAGATCGTAAAGAAGTCTGGTGCTTGGTATACCTATGACGGCGAACAGCTTGGTCAAGGTAAAGAGAATGCAAGAAACTACCTTCTAGATCACCCAGAAGTAGCAAATGAGATTGAACAGAAGATCAAGACCAAGCTAGGTATTGGTGTGCCTCGTGCGGTAGCTGATCTTCCTGAAGAAGAAGCTGTTGACCTGAAAGCCGTAAACGACTAACAGTGAACATAAACGACGCCCTCAAGGCTGCTCAGGCAAGTGGAGATCAACCGAAGTATTCGCTCCGGTCGGTTGATTCTCTCGAGGAAGATGTTCGCCAAGCATTGTTGAAAATGCTTGAGCGTGGCAGTAAACCTTCATCTTCGCTTAGAGCAGCTTTGGTGGCGAAGGAACACCCGGTTGAACTTATTGATCAACTGATTGCTCGCTTTCAAGAAGTGGGTCTAATCGATGATTTTGCCTTAGCTAAAGACACGGCAGAGCGCCTATTTACCAGGAAATCTCAAGCTAAAAAGATGATTGCCATGGCACTTCGTGAAAAAGGGTTTTCCTCTGAAGCCATAGATTATGCGATAGCGGATCTTGATGGTGACGCCGAACTCGAGTCAGCTAAAGCTTTGGCGGTATCCAGAATTGCTCGCATGGCAGACCTCGACACTGATGCTAGATCGAGGAAATTGGCTGGATTTCTAAGTCGCAAGGGCTATTCAAGTTCAGTAGTTTGGGCGGCTATCCGTCACGCCAGCGACCAGCTCTCTGCCTAATTTTGTTCAAGCTGTAAAATTGTGGGGATGAACACTAAAGCCCGCAGTTACGAAGTGAAGACCTTCGGCTGCCAGATGAATGTCCACGATAGCGAGCGCCTATCGGGGCTTCTGGAGTCTTCTGGCTACGTTCCAGCGGTTGATGGGCAAGAGGCTGACGTTCTAGTTTTCAATACCTGTGCTGTACGTGAAAATGCAGACAACAAGCTTTATGGACACTTAGGTCAGTTGTTTGAACGTAAACAAAACAATCCTGATTTCCAGATTGCTGTTGGCGGATGTTTAGCTCAAAAAGATAAAGACATCATCGTCAGCAAAGCGCCGTGGGTTGATGTTGTTTTTGGAACTCACAACATAGGTTCACTTCCGGCTCTTTTGGATAGAGCAAGGCACAACAGTGAAGCTCAGGTAGAAATTCTTGAGGCGTTAGAAACTTTCCCAAGCGATCTTCCGACCAAACGTGACTCAATCTATGCAGCTTGGGTTTCTATCAGCGTTGGCTGTAATAACACTTGCACCTTCTGCATTGTTCCAAGTCTTCGTGGAAAAGAGAAAGACAGAAGACCAGGGGAGATTCTTGCGGAGATAAAAGCTTTAGTTGACCAAGGCGTGGTTGAAGTTACTTTGCTTGGTCAAAATGTGAACACCTATGGTGTTGAGTTTGGCGATAAGGGAGCTTTTGCCAAGTTGCTTCGAGCTTGTGGCGAAATCGACGGACTTGAACGAGTTAGATTCACTAGCCCACATCCTGCCGCATTTACAGATGATGTCATTTTAGCTATGGCTCAAACTCACAATGTTATGCCTCAACTTCACATGCCTCTTCAATCTGGCAGCGACCGCATTTTGAAAGAAATGAAACGTAGCTACCGTAGCGAAAAGTATTTAGGAATTCTTGATCGGGTTCGCGATGTTATTCCAGATGCGGCAATCTCAACAGATATCATCGTTGGTTTCCCAGGGGAGACCGAAGAAGATTTCCAAGAAACTCTTCGAGTCGTTAAAGCCTCAAGGTTTTCAATTGTTTACACCTTCCAATACTCTATTCGCCCAGGAACACCAGCCGCATTGCTTCCAGATCAGCTTCCTAAGGAAGTTGTTCAGGAGCGTTACGAAAGACTTCTGGAAGTTGTGAACCAGATTGCCTGGGACGAGAACAAGGCACAGGTTGGTAAAAAAGTTGAAGTGCTCATCGGGAATAGTGAAGGTCGTAAGGATGACCGAACCAATCGCTTGACTGGACGAGCGCGAGATAACCGTTTGGTGCACGTTGACTGGAATAGTGCCCAGCCTCAACCTCGTCCCGGTGATTTAGTCTGGGCAACTGTTACTGATGCTAAGCCTTACTTTCTGATCGCCGATGCTGGAATGAACCCAGAGGTTAAGAAAACCAAAGCTGGTGACGTTTTTGAAAGTCAGGATGCAGCCAGCTGTGAAGTTCCTGTTGTTGCTTCGTCACCGAAGGGCTCGATCGGTTTGAGTGTTTCGGTCAAGAGTAATTCTTAGATGTCTGAAAAGCCAAAATTCATTTCTATTGTTGGGCCTACCGGTTCTGGTAAAAGTGGCCTAGCGCTAAAACTCATTCATGATCTTGAAGCCAAAGGCATTAAAGCTGAGGTTGTTAATGCTGATGCCATGCAGTTCTATAAAGGCATGGATATCGGTACTGCAAAACTTTCCGTTGAAGAACGGGAAGGCATTGAACATCATCTTCTTGATTGGCTTGAGATCACTGAGGAGAGTACTGCGGCAAACTACCAGGTGAAAGCTAGAGCAAAGATTGATGAGCTTTTAGCTAGAGAAGTTCTTCCTGTGGTTGTTGGGGGCTCGATGCTCTACATCGCCTCCTTACTGAACACTTTTGAGTTTCCTGGTCGTGATGAGGATTTGAGGGCGGACCTTGAACAAGAGCTTGTTGATAAAGGTCCGCTACACATGCATGAAAAGCTAACCAAGTTAGATCCGATTGCGGCTAGTCGTATTGAACCGAATAACGGCAGAAGAACTGTTAGAGCTTTAGAGATTGTTCTGATCACTGGTGAGCCTTTTGCCGCCTCGCTACCGGATCAGTTCGTTTCCTATATTCCTAATCTGCAGGTTGGATTGAACTCAGATCGGGAGCACCTAGTTCAACGACTCGCTCAGAGGGTTGAGTTGATGTGGGAAAAGGGTTTGGTTGATGAAGTCTCCAGTTTGATTCCGCTTGGACTTCGTTCATCAAAGACCTCTAGCCAAGCTATTGGTTATGCTCAGGCTTTGGCTCAGTTTGATGGTGATTTGAGTCAGCAGGAAGCCATTGATCAAACCACTCAGTTAACTCAAAGATATGCAAGAAGACAGATGTCTTGGTTTAGAAGAGATCCGAGAATTAATTGGTTTGATTATCAAGATGAGAACTTGGTTTCTGATGTTGAAGAGCTTATTTTTGAGGCTCTAGAACTTTAGGCAAGTAGGCTTTTGACATGGCAAAAATCTCTTTCACTAAAGGCCACGGAACGGGTAACGACTTCGTGCTGGTCTTTGACCCTAACAATGAGTTAGTCATTGATGAAAGACAAGTAGCCAAGATTTGTGACCGTCACTTTGGTATTGGTGCTGACGGCCTTATTCGAATTGTGCCTTCTAAGGATGTCCCCGAAGGTGCAGATATTCTGGCCGACGAGCCGAGTGCTTATTGGTTTATGGATTACCGAAATGCAGATGGCTCTATCGCAGAGATGTGCGGCAACGGTGTTCGTGTGTTTGCTAAATACTTGACCGAGAGAGTCGGTGTTCTATTGAACGACGGTGAAACTCTTCATGTGGGAACCAGAGCGGGTGTGAAGGACATCCAACGAAACAAGGCGGGTTTTGTTGTTGATATGGGTAGATGGCGTCCAGAATCTGAAGACATCTTGGTAAAGACCAACGGCATGGATGTCCCAAGACCAGGCCAAGGAATCAACGTAGGTAACCCACATGTGGTTGTTGCTTTAGCTTCTGAAGATGAGTTAAAAGAACTTGATCTCAATCACTTGCCTAAGCTCACACCTATTCCTGAAAATGGAGCCAACGTTGAATTTGTTGTTCCATTTGAGCCGATGGTAGCTAACGGTGTTGGTCGTATACGTATGCGTGTTTTTGAGCGTGGTGTTGGTGAGACTTTATCTTGCGGAACTGGAATAGTCGCTGCTGCATTAGCAACGAGATTATGGGCCGGGGCAGACGCTCCTAATCACTGGATTGTTGAAGTTCCTGGAGGCTCTTGTGGTGTTCGTATGTTTGCCACCGAAGAAGGCGAGCACATTGGCCTTAGTGGACCAGCGGAACTAACCTTCGATGGTGAGTTTGAACTTTAGTTTTTTACGACAGAAATAATTCTGAAACCTTTACTGGTTTCAATTCTTTCCGTGGACATGTCTTTGAATTCTGCTTCAAGCCATTTCTGAAGCGAATCAGCTCCCAAATTCTTTTGAACCACAAGTATTGCTTCAGCCTGAGTTTTCAGTCTTGGCAGCCAAGTCTGCATAATTTCATGCAAGATTGCTTTCCCAACACGAATTGGTGGGTTAGACCAGATTCCATCAAAACTGATTTCTCCTGACAGCTCGGCGGGAGTTTTAGTGATTATGTTTTTTAGGCCAAGTTTTTCAGCATTAGTTCTAGTTAGCTCGAGACTTCTTTGGTTCACATCAACGGCATAGATGGTTGAACTCGGAGATGCGATTGCCAGAGCTAAAGCGATTGGACCCCAGCCGCAGCCGATATCAAGCAAAGTTGAATTCGGTGCTATCTCTTGAATGTGTTTGAGAAGAATTCCGGTTCCCTGATCGATGTGATCTGGACTGAAAACGTTGCCTGCTGTCACAACTTTGTATTTGGTATCAAAGAGTTCAATGGTGATCTCCTTGGTTTTGAAATCGCCTTCGGGCTGTTCGGAGAAGTAGTGATTGGTGGACACTCAACAAACCTACCCCAGTGAAGGTAGTCTTGAAATTGACATGGCTGAGAACGAATTAGAACCCAATGATGAAGCCCTTGAGCGCATCCTGAAACGCGATGCACGAGCGCAGGCCCTGGGTGTTCCGGATTCAAGCCCAAATGAATTTGATGGTGACCAGCAAGATTTAGCCGATAGAGCAGCCCTGCAAAGAGTCCCGGGTTTATCAACCCAGCTGCAAGATATTTCAGAAGTTGAATACCGTGAGCTTCAACTTGAGAAAGTCGTCCTTATTGGTATCTGGGGCGAAAACTCTCAGGTTGAAGCCGAGAATTCCTTGCACGAGTTGATGGCTCTTTGTGAGACGGCTGGAGCTCAAGTTTTAGATGGGTTACTTCAAAGAAGATATCACCCAGATCCAGCAACCTACCTAGGTAAAGGTAAGGCGCAGGAACTCAAAGATTTAGTTAAGGCACTCGGTGCAGATACCGTGGTCGCTGACACCGAGTTAGCCCCGTCACAAAGACGTGCCCTTGAAGATGTAGTAAAGGTGAAGGTCATTGACCGAACTGCAATCATTCTTGAGATCTTTGCCCAGCACGCAAAATCTCGTGAAGGTAAAGCTCAGGTTGAATTAGCTCAGTTGGAATACCTCTTGCCACGTCTTCGTGGTTGGGGTGAATCTATGTCTCGCCAGGCTGGTGGTCGCGCTGCTGGTGGTGAAGGTATTGGTTCTAGGGGTCCTGGTGAAACCAAGATTGAGCTCGACCGTAGACGTATCAATACCCGCATGGCTAAGTTACGTAAGCAAATCGTAGCCATGAAGCCAGCCAGAGAAACAAAACGCGCTAACCGTAAGAGAACTCAGATTCCTAGTGTGGCTATAGCTGGCTATACCAACGCCGGTAAGTCTTCGTTACTGAACAGGCTGACCTCCGCTGGAGTTCTAGTTCAGAATGCATTATTCGCAACCTTGGATCCAACTGTTCGTCACTACAAAACTCCTGATGGCAGGGAATACACACTCTCGGATACCGTTGGTTTTGTTCGTAATCTTCCGCACCAACTTGTTGAAGCATTCAGGTCTACCCTTGAAGAAATTGGCGATAGCGACCTTATTTTGCATGTTGTTGATGCATCACACCCTGACCCTGGCTCGCAAATCGAAACAGTTAGGAAAGTAGTTTCAGAAGTTGATGCTCACGATGTGAAGGAAATCATTGTCTTCAACAAAGTTGACCTAGTAGATCAAACAACTATTGTTGCGTTACGTTCACTGGCACCTGGATGTATTTTCGTTTCAAGTAGGACTGGTGAAGGTTTTGATGAGCTGCAGAAAGTTATTGCAGACAATTTACCAAGACCAAATGTTTTTGTCAGAGCTCTAGTTCCATACAACAGGGGAGAGTTGGTTTCTAGAATGCACTTGAACTCTGAGATTCAAAAACTTGAATACAAAGAAGATGGAACCTACGTTGAAGCTTTAGTTCGGGAAGACTTAGCCTCAGAATTAAAACCTTATTTGGTTTAGACCTTACGAAGAACGGTAACGACTTTACCCATAATCTTTGCGTGAGTACCGTCAATTGGTTCGTATGCGCTGTTGCGGGGTAACAACCAAGTTTTTCCATCGCGTTGTCTAAAGGCTTTCACGGTTGCTTCACCATCTAGTTCTGCAGCAACTATGTCACCGTTATCTGCTGAGTTTTGTTTTCTCACAACAACCCAGTCACCTTCGCAGATAGCTGCGTCAATCATTGACTCACCAACTACCTTCAACATAAAAAGCTCGCCCGAACCAACAAGGTCTAGAGGAAGTGGATAGTAGCCATCAACTTGCTCTTCAGCGGTTAACGGAATACCAGCGGCAATTCGACCGACCATTGGAATAACAACAGAAGCTGAGCGAGGAGCAGCATTCTCGGCTGCCGGAGCATCGTCCCAGTCATCAATGTTGATCAAAATCTCTGTATTACGGGATAAGTTGCCCTGGCGGCGAATGTAACCCTTCTCCTCTAAGTTGTCTAGCTGGTAGGCGATGCTTGCTACTGAGCTAAGGCCCACCTTTTCTGCAATTTCACGCATGGATGGAACAATTCCGCGGTGGGTCTTGCTCTGCATGATTACTTGCAGGATCGCAGTTTGAATCTCGGTCAATGAGTCAGATGAGCGCTTAGCCATGTCTGCCTTTCAGCCGCTGGGGAGGAAATCCCAGAAGCAAATGTCGGTGGTTCCTACTTGAATAGCTCAAGAGGTAGCTATCGCAAATCTATTCGGTTTCTATACAAAAATCAAACACATTTACGAAAAAAACCTCAAATTTATTGACAATTTTGTTCAATAAGGCGTAATCTTGTTCGTATTAGAACATTTGTTCGAAGAAAGGTGTTTTAGATGTCAGCTCAAATCATTGAATTCCCGATGGACCGAATCAAGCCGGTAAGTGTCTCTATTGCTAGAACCACGCGCCAGGCAAGACTTGCAGCTGAGACAACCCAACGCGTGAGCTACTTCCGTGTAGCCATGTTCTGGCTTCTTGTCGTTGGATTGATCTATGTGATGCTTTCTTCAACTTTCGGGGCAGGTCAGTCTGCTCAGGCAACAAATACAGCTCCAGCAGTTAGCCAAATTGGCGAATTCAAGTACATAACAGTTATGCAAGGCGACACCATGTGGAGCATTGCTAGCCGTTATGCACCTGAACAGGATGCATGGACCTTTATTTCAGACGTAAAGGCGTTGAACAACCTAAGCGACTCTTTGCTAAGCCCAGGGCAGCGTCTGGCTCTGCCGACTAACTAGCATCTGAATGCTTTCGAGCGATGCGATAATTGAACAATTCGCTCACGCAAGATTTAGGTGGTATCAATGAGCACGTCGCTTGAATTGCTACCAGCAATTGACATCTCGAATGGTCATTCAGTTCGAATCACTCAGAACACAATTGACAAAGACCTTGAATACGGATCGCCAATTGAAGTTGCTAAAGAATTCATAGCCCAAGGGGCACAGTGGATTCACTTGGTCGACTTGGATCAAGCCTTTTCAAATGACAATAATCGAGGATTGATTTCGGAATTCTTCGAATTCGAGAAAAACTTGTCTATCCAGCTTTCTGGTGGAATTAAAAACGATGAAACTTTGAATTTTGCCCTTTCCACAAATGCGAAACGAATAAATCTCAGCACCGCTGCATTGATTGACCTTGATTGGGTCAAGAAAGCTCTTGGGGAACACGGGCCACGCCTAGTCGTTGGCCTGGATGTTTTGGGCGATCGACTCATTGCGCGAGGCGATGCTGTTGATGCTGGAAATCTTTTCGAAGTATTGGAAGAGCTTGAGAGTTTTGGTGTCGCCAGATACTTGGTGACGGATGTTTCTAAAGATGGCATGCTGCGAGGTCCAAATTTAGAACTGTTGAAATCGGTTTTGGATAAAACCAGTAAGCCTGTCGTTGCCTCTGGAGGAGTGGCTTCTCTTGAAGATATCCAGGCTCTGAAATCGCTCGTTGGCAGTGGTTTAGAGGGATTAGTGCTGGGTAAAGCTCTTTATGAAGGCAAGTTCACCTTGGCACAAGCTCTTGAAGTGGCAGGCTAATGAGCGAGCATTCAAAATTTACTGACTCTGCAGGGGTGCCTTGGGAGGGGCGTAACTTCTCAGAAAACAAGTTCTCTGCAGACAACGGTTTGGCTGACGAAAAGTTGATGAACGCTATAACTGAGTTTCAGGCGGGCACAGCACCTGCAGAGAAAGTGATTACTGCTTTCGCCGAGGCAAGACTACTTATTCCTCTCGTTGCAAATCTCGGGGAGACCGGCGAAGGTGCTCACGGTTTAGAGATAGATAAGAGCGCAGATCTTTCTATTGTCACCGTTAGAACACCTGATGGGCAAAATGCGTTGCCGGTATTTAGTTCGGTTGAGGCAATGGCAAATTGGAATTCGAATGCAAGACCGGTTCCAAATTTCGGTAGACAGGTTGCCTTTGCGGCAGCGAGTGAGGGTAATACACGGATTGTTTTAGATCCAATGGCACCTTCTGAATTTGTCATTAGAAGACCAGGTATTGCTTTTCTAGCTCAAGGATTTGAATGGATTGCACCGCATAATCATCCGGAAGTTACCGGTGTTATTCAACGTGAGCTTGGAAAATTCGATTTCGTGGACAGCTTTGCTCTTGTTTCTGGAGATCCTGATTACCGACTTAGGGGCCAAGAGCTTGTTATTGAGCTCTATTTGGAAGAGGGGTTATCGCCGGATAGGTTGCGAGCTTTCGAACAGGAATTCTTTGCGAGCATTGCTGCCAGTGAAAAGTTTGTTGAGTTGGTTGACTCTGTTGCAGTGAAGTTCTTGACTGCCTAGTTCACAGGCCCTGTGTATTTTTCGCCTGGACCTTGACCAGGGGCATCCTTGATAATTGATGCTTCACGAAAAGCCAATTGAAGACTTCTGAGCCCATCTCGTAGAGGTCTTGCATGGTGATCGCCAATCTCAGCAGCACTAGCGGTTACTAGTCCTGCCAACGCATTGATGAGCTTTCGGGCTTCATCAAGGTCGCCCTTATAGCCAGATTCGGCTAGCCCAACCTGAACTGCAGCAGCGCTCATCAGGTGAACAGCGGTTGCGGTGATGACTTCAACGGCAGGAACTTCTTCGAGTTCTCTAAGAGCTCGGGTTTCTTCGTTTTCGGTCATTTGAGGGCTTCCTTTTTCTATTGTTTCTCTGCTAGGCTAGCCTACGGCTCTGTTGACCTAGGTCATCAGTCAGAAGTGGATTCATTTCCCACCCGCGATTACCGATTTCTTTAGGTGGCCGGGTAAAGCTTGAACTTTCAGTTCTGCGCGTCGGCAAGCAAATGCTTGTTCTGATGTGGCCATCTTAGTCACGTCAAAGGAGTAAGCAGATCAGCGATCCGCGTATAAATGAACGAATCCGTGTTCCTGAGGTTCGACTCGTCGGCCTTAACGGTGAGCAGCTTGGCATAGTCAAAACAGATATTGCTTTGCGTATGGCTCAGGAAGCCGACCTTGATTTAGTTGAAGTTTCACCTAACTCTGAACCACCGGTTTGCAAACTTATGGATTTCGGTAAGTTCAAGTACGAAGCAGCTCAAAAGGTTCGTGAAGCCAGAAAGAATCAAACCAACACTGTTGTGAAGACTGTTAAGTTCGGTTTGAAAATCGAAGGCCACGACTTTGGAACTAAAAAGGGTCAGATCGAAAAATTCCTTAAAGCCGGTGACAAGGTTCGCGTAATGGTTACATTCAGAGGTCGAGAGCAGTCTCGTCCAGAGATGGGTGTGAAGTTATTGCAAAGAGTTGCAGAGGAAGTAACCGAGTTCGGTTCCGTTGAGTCATCACCAGCTGTTGATGGCAAGGGAATGGTTATGGTTATCGCTCCACTGCGCAACAAGGCTGATGCTAAAGCGGATGCGAAGCGAAGTGCTGAGCGTCAACCTAAAGCAGAAGCATCAGAAGAATAAAGAATTCTGCAGTTGAATCTGCAGATTAGATAAACAGGAGAGCAGTTATGCCAAAGCAGAAGACCCACTCTGGCGCTAAGAAGCGTTTTCGTTTCACCGGAAGCGGCAAGTTGATGAAGCAACAGATCAACATGCGTCACAACCTAGAACACAAGTCATCTCGACGCACACGTCGTTTGAACCAGGATCAGGTTGTCAGTGCAGCTGACTTCAAGACCATAAAGAAGCAGCTCGGACACTAAGTAAAAGACTTTTAGGAGAAAACAATGGCAAGAGTAAAAAATGCAGTAAATGCTTTGAAGAAGCGTCGTACCGCTCTTGAGCGCGCTAAGGGTTACCGTGGACAGCGTTCACGTTTGTACCGCATGGCAAAGCAGCAGGTTCTGCACTCACTTGTTTATGCATACAACGACCGTCGCGACAAGAAGGGTAACTTCCGCCGTCTATGGATTCAGCGTATTAACGCAGCTTCACGTGCTAACGGTCTTACCTACAACCGTCTAATCCAGGGACTAAACCTTGCTGGTGTGGCTGTTGACCGTCGTATCTTGGCTGACCTAGCAGTTAATGAACCAAAGGCTTTTGCTTCTTTGGTTGCAACTGCGAAGGCTGCACTTCCTGCTGACACTTCAGCCCCAAAGGTTAAGTAAGTAGAACGTGTTAACTGATCCCAAGGCCAGTAAGGTTCGAGGGGTTGCCAAGTTAGTTAAGAAAGATGCCCGGGCAGAGACCGGGCTCTTTCTGCTTGAAGGACCGCAAGGTTTTCGCGAGGCACTCGATCGACCAAAGCTAATCCTCGAAGCTTTTGCTACAGAGGAAGCTTTGGCTCGCCATAAAGAACTGTTTGAAAAAGCGGAAGCTCTTCGAATCAATGTTCAGTTGGTAAGTGAGAGTGTGTTAGCTGCTTTATCTGATACCAATACACCGCAGGGTGTTGTTGCTGTTTGTGAGCAGTTCGATGTTTCCCTTGAGAGCATTCTAGAAACTAAGCCAAAACTTGTGGCACTTTTATCTCAAATAAGAGACCCAGGTAATGCTGGAACGGTTTTGAGAGCAGCTGATGCAGCTGGCGCTGACGCGGTCATCTTCACCTCTGGAAGTGTTGACATCTATAATCCGAAAGTTGTTAGGTCAACGACCGGTTCGATGTTCCACCTTCCTTTCGCAGTTGATGTTGATGTCAATGAGGCTATTTCAGCTCTGAAGGCTTCGGGTATTCAGGTACTCGCAGCTGATGCGGGTGGGGTAGTGCTCAACGATTTAACTTCTCAAGGTGAATTGGCTAAACCAACGGCTTGGCTTTTCGGAAATGAAGCATGGGGCTTTGAACCAGAGTTGTTGCAACAGGCCGATAAGGTTGTCGCGGTCCCTATTTATGGTGCTGCTGAATCTTTGAACCTTGCAACTGCTGCCAGTGTTTGTTTATACATGAGCGCTTTCGCTCAGAACTAAACCAGAGTTTGAAAGATATACTGAGAATCAAATGTCAGAACATAAAGAGATCTCGAAACCTGTCGTTGACGGGATAGTTTCTGATGCGCTCGCCAAGATCCAGGCGACTAAAGATTTAGCCGAACTAAAAGAGGTTAAGCCTCAAACAATTGGTGAAGGTTCAGCTTTCGCTTCTCTAAGTTCAAGCCTGGGTAAATTGCCGGCAGACCAGAAGGCAGCTGCTGGAAAAATTATTACTGAGGCTCGTCTCGCTCTAAACCAAGCGTTCTCAGATCGTGAAACAGAGTTCTACGTTGTTGAGCAAAAAGCGAAACTTGAAGCAGAACGCGTAGACATAACCACAGCGCCGCTAACTCAGCCTTTCGGCGCTAGGCACCCGCTATCGCTTTTACAAGATGAGATTTCAGATATTTTCGTTGGCATGGGTTGGGAGATTGCTGAAGGTCCTGAAGTTGAAAGCGAATGGTTCAACTTTGATGCATTGAACTTTGATGCTGATCATCCTGCTCGAGCTATGCAAGATACTTTCTTCATTGAACCGGTTGAACAACACTTAGTTCTCAGAACTCACACATCTCCAGTTCAAGTTCGATCACTTTTAGAACGCGAACTCCCGGTTTATGTTCTTTGCCCTGGACGTGTTTTTAGAACCGATGAACTTGATGCAACTCACACACCGGTCTTCCACCAGGTTGAAGGGCTAGCTGTTGATAAAGGTTTGACCATGGCTGATCTAAAGGGAACTTTGGAACACTTTGCTCGAATCATGTTTGGTGAAGATGCAAAGATTCGTCTTCGTCCTTCGTTCTTCCCATTCACGGAACCTTCAGCTGAATTAGATGTTTGGCACCCTGGTGCCAAAGGTGGAGCTCGCTGGGTTGAGTGGGGTGGCTGTGGCATGGTGAACCCAAACGTGTTGAAAGCGGCGGGAGTCGACCCTGAGGTCTACACAGGTTTTGCTTTCGGTATGGGTATCGAAAGAACTTTGATGTTCCGTAACGATGTTAAAGACATGCACGACATGGTTGAAGCAGACGTTAGATTCTCACAACAGTTTGGTGGTGTTCTGTAATGAGAGTGCCGCTATCTTGGCTTGGTGAATACGTAACCCTTCCTGCTAACGCGACGGCTGATTCTGTGATGGCCGAGCTGGTGAAAATTGGTTTAGAAGAAGAAGGCTCACACTCTTTCGAGCTTTTAGGGCCGATTGTTGTTGGTGAAGTTCTAGAGTTCGTCGAAGAGCCTCAAAGCAATGGCAAGACCATTAGATGGTGTCAGGTTCGTGTTGCTAAAGACGGCGAAGGTGCTGTTCGCGGAATTGTTTGTGGCGCTAGAAACTTTGAAGTTGGGGACAAGGTTGTTGTCACACTACCTGGAGCTGTTTTGCCTGGAGATTTCAAGATTGCGGCAAGAAGTACTTATGGTCACACATCCGACGGAATGATTGCTTCCGCTCGTGAACTTGGCATCAGTGATGACCATGAAGGTATTTTGAGACTAAAGACAATTGGTCTAGATCCTGAAGTTGGAACCGATGCGCTTGAACTTTTGGCATTGAATGATTCAGCTGCGGAAGTGAACGTAACTCCGGATCGTGGTTACTGTTTCTCTATTAGAGGTATTGCCAGAGAATATTCACACGCGAGCGGTGCAAGTTTCACAGATCCAGTTAGTCGGATTAACCCGGAAGTTGGTAGTGGTTTTAGTGTTTCTATTTCGGACCAGGCTCCGATTAGAGGCAAACAAGGTGTTAGCAAGTTCGTTACTCGCGTAGTTAGAAATGTTGATGCCTCTAAGGCAACACCAGCATGGATGGTTAGCCGACTAAAGCTTTCAGGCATGAGATCTATTTCTGTTGTTGT
>CANGBK010000011.1 GCA_947452235.1 Micrococcales bacterium | reverse complement strand
CATCACTTAGATCAAATCGAAGACCGTCAGTTGGTGGTAACCCATTAGCACCCTTAGCTAAATCTGTTAGCGAAGCTGAAAGCCCATTTAGTTCTTGAGGTGGACTAGAGCGAAGTGCGCTCATAATCTTGGCGATGATGCCAAGGTCTGTGACTCGAATAGAGATCTGCCCGGTTCCGTAGTGCCCATACTTTTCGCCCAGTTCTTCAAGGAGATCTAGAAGTGTCTTCCCACGTTCTGCTTGTTGGTTGGCGATGTTAGCAATCAGCAAAGCTGCACTGATTCCATCTTTATCTGCAACATGATCAGGGTCGATGCAATAACCTAGAGCTTCTTCAAAACCAAAAATAAGGTTTGGAACTTTGCTAATCCATTTGAACCCAGTCAAAGTTTCAACAAAGTCCAGTCCATGTTCTTTAGCCACAGCTTTTAGTGAAGAGCATGAAACGATGCTGCAGGCAAGAGTCCCCGACTTATTTTGCTTAGCGATGTGATCTGCCAAGAGTAGACCAATTTGATCACCGGTCAGTCTTTGATACTTGCCATCAATCTTGAGTGCGACTGCAACACGGTCGGCATCTGGATCATTAGCCAAAATAATGTCGGCACCAACTTCTTCTGCTTTAGCAAAAGCAAGATCCATGGCCCCAGGTTCTTCAGGGTTAGGGAACGAAACAGTTGGGAATTTACCATCCGGTTGAATCTGTTCAACAACTGGAATCAACGGGTTGAAACCGGCCTTCAAAAATAGCGGCTCAGCAGATGCCCAGCCAACACCGTGCATGGCGGTGTAGACAATTTTTAGTTGGCTTGAGAGAACACTGCCAGAAGCTTTTAGGACACTGGACTGATAGGCAGCCCTAATTTCTGGTCCTATTACTTCGTAGCTTTGAGACTTTGGGAGAGATTGGAAGGTCTCTGCTTCAGCTACCTCCAAAATCTGCTCTTGGATTTGGGTATCAACGGGGGAGATGATCTGTGAACCATTGAAATCACCACCAAGATAAACCTTGTATCCGTTATCTCTAGGTGGGTTATGGGAGGCGGTAACCATGATGCCCGAAGATACGTTTAGATATCTGGTTGCAAAAGAGATAAGGGGAGTTGGGCACATCCCATCGAGTAGGTAAACCTTGAGCCCAAGACCAGAGAGAATCTCTGCAGAATCCTTGGCAAAGACATCGCTGTTTACTCGTCCATCGAAACCAATTACAACTGATTGACCTGCACCAAGATATTTACCAATACCTGCAGCCGCTTGCGCAACTAGCACTCGGTTCATTCGGTTAGAACCTGCACCTAGCTCACCACGTAGTCCAGCTGTTCCAAAATCAAGTCTTGAGCTAAACCTTGATTCAAGTTCAACTAGATTCTTTGAATCAATTAGGTTTTGTAATTCTTGTTTGGTGACAAGATCAGGATCTTGGTCGGCCCAAGCCTGAGCGATGGTGAGTAGATCAGACATAAAACTAAATCTTGGCGATGATTTGAGCTAGCAGTGCGCTGATTCTAGGTTCAGCTTCTTTCCCTGCTTGCAAAACTTCAGTGTGTGAGAGCGGTTCAGATGAAATACCAGCAGCCAAATTAGTTGAAAGTGATAGACCTAAGACTTCTAGACCCGATTGTCTAGCGGCAATAGCTTCGAGAGCCGTTGACATACCAACAATGTGGGCTCCCATGGCTTTAGCCATCTGGACTTCAGCAGGAGTCTCGTAGTGAGGGCCACGGAACTGCATGTAGACACCTTCATCTAGAGTTCCATCGACTTCACGAGCAAGATCTCTTAGACGTTTTGAATACAAATCAGTAAGGTCAACGAAATTCGCACCCTCGATTGGGCTAGCTGAAGTGAAGTTGATGTGATCGCTAATTAGAACAGGTGTTCCTGGCTTCCAAGAGGTTTTGATACCGCCAGCTCCGTTAGTCAAAATCATTGTTGAGCAACCCGCAGCAGCTGCAGTTCTAACACCGTGAACCACTCGTCTAACTCCATGACCTTCATAGAAGTGGGTTCTTGCTCCTAAAACCAAGGCGTGCTTGCCTGAAGGTAAGGCAATAGATCTGATGGTTGAAACATGCCCAACCACGTGGCTCATGCTAAAACCTGGAATATCTGTTGCAGGAATGGTGGCAATAGTTTCACCAATAAGGTCAGCAGCTTTTGCCCAACCAGAACCTAGGGTGAGGGCTATATCGTGCTTCTCGATACCTGATTTCTCAGCGATTACGGTAGCGGCTTGCTTTGCTATTTCGAAAGGATCCGCCTTTGGATCGTCCAATGGATTGCTCATAATGTGAGTCTAACCAGCAAAGATGCGAGAATAGGTCTGTGAGTAATCAAACCCATCTCAAACATCACATTGTCATCATCGGCGGAGGCCCTGGCGGTTACGAGGCGGCCATTGCCGGCATCCAGCTAGGTGCGCAGGTCACTTTGATTGAAAGACAGGGCATCGGCGGTTCAGCCGTGCTAACCGATGTTGTTCCTTCTAAAGCTCTGATAGCTACAGCAGGTGCTGCTAACGCTGTTAGAACTGCTAGTGAACTGGGTATTAGGTTTACCGCTGAAGGTAAAACCGTTGAGCCTCAGTTTGGTTTGGATATTGAAGCCATCAACAAGAGACTTTTGACTATCGCCAAAGAACAGTCAACAGAGATGCACAGTCACCTAAGCGATTTAGGGGTCAGGGTCATCAACGGTTCAGGAAGACTAGATGGCAATCACTTTGTTATCGCAACATTGGCTGATGGTAAAGAAGAACGCTTAGAAGCTAAAACCATCATCGTTGCAGTTGGTGCTCACCCGAGAACGCTTTCTTCAGCACAACCAGATGGTGAAAGAATCCTGACCTGGCTTGACCTATATAACCTGACTGAAATTCCAGAACACATGATTGTTGTTGGATCTGGTGTTACCGGAGCCGAGTTTGCTTCAGCTTTCTTGGGTCTTGGTTCTAAAGTGACCCTCATATCTTCGCGCGAAACAGTTCTTCCGGGTGAAGACGTGGATGCTTCAGCTCTACTAGAAAAAGTTTTTGCTCGTAACGGGATGAACATTCTCTCTAAGGCAAGAGCGGAAAAGGTGAGTAACACTGGTAGCGGTGTTGAAGTGACGCTTGCCGATGGCACTACAGTTTCAGGTTCCCATTGTTTGATGGCGGTTGGATCTATTCCTAATACTGAAGGCTTAGGGCTGAAAGAAGCTGGTGTTGAACTAACTGAATCTGGTCACGTAGTTGTGAACAAGGTAGCAAGAACTTCAAGAGCAAACGTTTATGCAGTTGGTGACTGCACAACTTTCCTTCCACTTGCATCAGTTTCAGCAATGCAGGGGAGAACAGCTGTGTTTCACACGCTAGGTGATGTTGCTAGACCAACAGAGGTGAGAAACGTTGCAGCAAACGTTTTCACATCACCTGAGATTGCAACTGTTGGCTGGACTGAGAGAGATGTTCAGGAAGGCAGAGTTACAGGAACTGTTTACAAAATTGAACTGGAACCTAATCCAAGAGCAAAACTTCAAGGTAATCAGGATGGTTTCATCAAGCTAATCGCTTCAGGTGGTGGAACAGTTATCGGTGGAGTAGTGGTAGCGCCTAGCGCTAGTGAACTTATCTATCCGATAGCAATAGCTGTTGAGAACAGATTAACTGTTGACCAGGTAGCTAGAACCTTTGCTGTTTACCCTTCAATCTCAACATCTATTACAGATGCTTCGAGGGCATTACACATACCAAACCTGTAATTTGATTTATTCTTCAAATTCCATGAGAACAGTTCCAGCAGGAATAGTTGAACCTACGGCTACGTGAATCTTCTTCACAACAAGATCTCTAACCGCTGATTGTGGGGATTCCATTTTCATGGCTTCAAGAACCAGCAGTTGTGAACCTTTAGAGACCGTGTCTCCTTCTTTCACTGCGATCTTCACAACAGTCGCTTGCATCTGAGCTACCAAGCTGTTACCAGCATCAACTCGAACGTTGCCGTGCAGTTTACGCTTAGGGGCGTTTGCCGGCTTCTGAGCGCCACCTGAAAGGAAGAGCTGCTTAGGAAGGCTAACTTCAATGCGCTTACCGTCAACTTCAACAACTACGCTGTTGCGAGGTGCTTCAGTTTGAGAATCTGTTACTGAACCAGACCAAGGCTCGATGTCGTTAGTCCACTCGGTTTCAATCCATCTTGTGTAAACGCCGAACTTACCTGTTTCACCGGTAAAGGCAGCGTCGTTCACAATCTTTCTGTGGAAAGGAAGAACCGTTGGCATGCCTTCGATGTGTATTTCAGCTAAAGCTCTCCTTGAACGTTCAAGGGCTTGTTCACGAGTAGCACCGGTAACAATCAACTTTGCAATCATCGAATCGAATGAGCCAGAGATTTCTGAACCAGCTTCAACACCAGTGTCAACGCGAACGCCAGGACCACCAGGAACTTTGAATACTGTTACATTTCCAGGTGCTGGCATAAAGTTTCTTCCAGCATCTTCACCGTTGATACGGAATTCGAAGCTGTGACCCTTGATTACTGGATCTGCATAGTCAAGCTTGCCGCCTTCAGCAATCCTGAACTGTTCACGAACAAGGTCAAGGCCAGTAACTTCTTCAGATACTGGGTGTTCAACTTGCAAACGTGTATTTACCTCTAGGAATGAAATGGTTCCATCTTGAGCCACTAAGAACTCACAGGTTCCAGCACCCTGATAGCCAACCTCTTTCAAAATTGCTTTAGAAGACTCATATAGTTTCTTGATTTGATCTTCAGACAGATAAGGGGCTGGAGCTTCTTCAACAAGTTTCTGGTGTCTTCTTTGAAGTGAACAGTCTCTTGTTGAAACAACAACAACGTTGCCGTAAGCATCTGCCAAACATTGAGTTTCAACGTGGCGTGGCTTCTCTAAATACTTTTCAACGAAACATTCACCGCGACCGAAAGCGGCAATAGCTTCACGGGTAGCTGATTCAAAACTTTCAGCAACCTCATCCTTGTTATAAACAACTTTGATTCCACGTCCACCACCACCGTAGGCAGCTTTGATCGCGATAGGTAGCCCGTGTTTAGCTACGAAATCTAAAACTTCTTCTGCACCGGTAACGGGGTTTAGGGTTCCAGGAGCAAGAGGTGCACCAACTTTTTCGGCAACGTGTCTAGCTGAAACTTTGTCACCAAGCTGCTCAATGGCTTTAGGTGATGGACCAATCCAAATGATGCCAGCATCGATAACTGCCTGAGCGAAAGTTGCGTTCTCAGCAAGGAAACCGTAACCAGGGTGAATAGCATTGGCTCCGGAGCGCTTCGCGATTTCGAGGATTTTGTCGATAACCAGATACGTTTCAGCACTGGTAATACCATTTAGGGCATAAGCCTCATCGGCCATGCGAGTGTGCATGGCGTTGCGGTCCTGGTCTGCATAGATAGCGACAGTTGCGATGCCAGAGTCTTTTGCGGCTCTGATGATGCGAACAGCGATCTCACCGCGGTTGGCAACAAGAACTTTGGTTATATTGGCTGATTTTGAGGCAGTCATAACTTCTAAGCCTACCTATTAACCGCGCCAAAGGCTCGGGTAATCAACCCCAAGGCTGATAGCCAGTTCCCTGAGGGTGGCTAAGGAAAGGCCAACAACTGTATGGGAATCACCCTCAATAGCCTTTATAAAGGCCCCTCCGAGGCCATCTATAGTGAATGCTCCAGCAACTTTTAGGGGTTCGCCGGTGCCAACATAGGCCAAAATCTCTTCATCTGAGATGTTTGCGAAGTGAACGGTCGTATTGGTGGCCCGGCCTGTTGCCGGCGGCATAGACCCTCCGTGGCGGTTATCAACCAGCCAGTGTCCGGTATAAAGCCTTCCCGAGCGCCCCCTCATGCTCTTCCACCGTTCAATGGCAACCTCAGGTTCATGAGGTTTACCCAGGGCTTCACCATCAAGATCTAGAGCACTATCGCAGCCCAAAATGAGAGCATCCTGGCAAAGCGGGTTATTCACCACAGCCTCAGCTTTAGCTTTAGCCAACAATAAAACCAAATCAGCAGTGCTACCGATAAGACCTGCAGCCATGGCCATCTCGCCGACGAGTTCCTCATCAACGTTAGGGGCTATGACTATGGGGTTTATCCCACCGTCACGCAAAAGACGAAGGCGGGCTGGGGAGGTGGATGCTAAAACAAGTTTGGTCACAACCTAAACACTATATGAGTTGGTGTGAAACACTTGTGAATGTGAAAACTAACTGGCTAGGTCAAGAACTAGAACTGAAAATTGAAAAGGTTGCCCACGGAGGCATCTTCGTAGCAAGACACGAGGGCAGAGTCCTTTTCGTTTCTAAAGCGATCCCTGGAGAGAGAGTTGTAGCCAAGGTCTTTGAAGACAAAGGCGGCTCTTTTGCTAGAGCGGAAGTTGTTGAGGTTTTAGAGGCATCACCTGATCGGGTGAAGCATTTTTGGAAAAATGGGGAACAAGCCGGTGGGGCAGAGTTCGGTCACATTTCACTGGAACGCCAGCGTGAACTAAAAGCAGATGTTCTTGAAGAAGGTTTACAAAGATTTGCTGGCATTACTTTGAGAGTTCCAGTTCAAGGCATCGATGAAACGGGACTTCATTACAGGACTCGCATTCAGTTGCAGGTTGATGAATCAGGTGATGCCGGTCCATACAAAGAACGAACCCATGAGATTGTTCGAGTCAAAACGTTACCTCTAGCAGTAGATGAGATTCAAGAGCTTGGTCTTCACCTAAAGAACTGGCAGCAAGTAAAAAAGATTCAGGTGGCAGCATCAAATACTGGTGGTGTTCAGTATTTAGTCGATAAGAAACTTAAGGGTGATCCAACCCTAGTTGAATCGGTGAACGGCAGAACCTACCGTTTATCACCAGGAGCTTTCTGGCAGGTTCACATAAACGCCCCTAAAGTTCTAAGCGATGAGGTTATGGCAGTAGCAAAGGCTGCTGGTTTTGATAAGAACGCAGACAACCTCGATTTATACGGTGGTGTTGGTTTATTCACTGGTGCTTTAGTTTCAGCTTTTGGAACAGACATCAGGATGACTTTGGTTGAATCAAGCAAAGTTGCAACAGAAGATGCTAAGAAGAACTTTGCTGACACAACTAAGTTCAAGACCGTAGCTACCGGCGTTTCTGCATATCTGCAAAGAGTTGAAAACTTAGCACCCAACAGCACTGTAATCATTGATCCACCACGTTCTGGTGCTGGTCTTGAAGTTATCGCCGAGTTGGTGAGGCTGGAACCAAAGCACATTATTTATGTTGCCTGTGATCCAATCGCTCTAGCTCGAGACCTAAAGGAACTTCTAAAAGCCGGATACGAAATCAAGAGCCTGAATGCTTTTGATCTTTTTCCTCAAACCCACCACTTTGAAACTGTGGTTAGTCTGGTTCGATGAGCAAAGAGATAACCGTAGCTATTGTTGATGACCACGAGGCCATCAGGCTTGGCTTTGCTGGTGCCTGCCAAGAATACGGTTACCAATTGCTTGCTTCAGCGGCAACTGTTGAAGAGCTTCAAGGAAAACTAACGAAAAAGCCTCAGGTTGTGGTTCTTGACCTATCTCTAGCTGATGGATCTCAACCGGCAGAAAACGTTAGAACACTAATGGATTTTGGAACTCAAGTGCTCATCTTTTCTATCGCTGATAGAAAATCTCAGGTCAGGGAAGCTCTAGCTGAAGGCGCTGCTGCCTTGGTTACTAAAAGCCAGCAGATGTCTGAACTGTTTGAGTGCATCAAGCTTGTTGCTAGCGGAATCACAGTTAACACTTCAGAGACTGTTGCTGCTATTGATACAGACCAAGAGTTCAAAGTCAAACTATCTGCTCGTGAATTAGAGGTGTTGAGAATGTATGCCTCGGGGCTGACACTCAAGCAGGTTGCTTATGAACTCCAGCTATCTAAATACACAGTCAAAGAACACATTGACCGAGTCAGAGAGAAATACTCTAAAGCTGGAAGACCAGCCCCCGGTAAACCTGAGCTTCTAATACGTTTGATTGAGGATGATCTCCTCGGAGATGCTTTGCTCTAATGGTTCAAACCAAAGCAACCTTTGCTAGAAGCAGAGTTGATCGTCTTATCGGTCGATCACTTTCCGCTGCCTCCATCCTGCTAAGCATAGAAAGTTCTTTGAACTTCGTTGGCCAACTACCACTTCTGAACAGACCTTTAGCTTGGTGCATCACTGGAGGTTTGTGGCTAACCACCATCATGCTTTGTTACAGCTTCTGGTTTGGTAATGCAAGGTATTTGTTCTTTAGAATCCATGCGCTTTACATGTTTGTAGTTCTTTTTACTTGGCCTTTAGTGGTTAGCACTTACCCACCTCAGGACGGTCACTTTTATCCTTGGTTATGGTGGGCCTTTGATACCGGCTGGATTGCCGCTGCACTTAGCCTTCGGATTCGTTGGGCGGTTACCTATTACATAACCCTGGGTCTAGCGATGCAGTATTTGTTCTCCTTGCCGATTGGCGGAGCCCACGATTTGACTCGACTGGTAACTGATTTCTTCTTCACTCTTCTAACCAATGGCGCTGCCGCTGTAATTGCCTTGCTTCTTAGAAGTGCCGCTCAAGACACAGACAAGGCTCATGATGAAGCCATACTCTCAGCGGTGGCTCAGGCTACTGCTGAAGCTAGGGCGAAAGAGCGCCAACGACTAGATGCATTGGTTCATGACAGTGTTCTAACCGCTTTGATTAGCGCTAATCATGCAAACTCTAGAGAGCAGGCACTAGCTGCCAGTGCACTTGCCAAAGAGGCAATTTCTAAATTGGCTAATGCGCAGGATGAGACAGAGAACTCAGGGTTTGTTTATGCTCGAGACGTCTTTGAATCAATAACCTCTGCAGCCAAAAGAATTGATTCTAAAATCGACGCTCGATCAACGCTTGAAAGTAATCGGAATGTACCAGCCGATGTTGCATCAGCTCTAACTGAAGCAACCCTCCAGGCAGTTCAGAACTCGGTTCTGCATGCAGGGGCAAAAGCTCAAAGAGAGCTAATTCTCAAGGCGTCAGCAACAGATTTGAAGATAGTCATAAAAGATAACGGTGTTGGTTTTAGACCTAACCGTATCCCGCAGGGCCGCCTAGGCATGAAGCTCTCTATCATTGGTCGAGTTGAGGCCGTTGGTGGAACTGTTCACATCTCTTCAGCGCCTAGACAAGGAAGCACCATCATCTTGGAGTGGGATAAGAAATGATCTCAATCAAAAGATATGCGGCAACCCTAATTCCTTTTATCTACCTTGCCTATCTACCGGTTCAATCTCTTCTGATTCCGGGGATTGGTTCAAGACAGCTCGAAGTTTTAGCTTTGATTGTTTATTTCGCAGTCGGAGCTCCAACGCTTTTGCTTTATCAAGGTATTCGTATACCCATCTGGCAAGCGAGCCTCAATTTAGCTGCTGCAGCTGTTGTTCCTTGGTTGATACTTCAACAGAGAACACTCTTAGCAAATCAAGACATCGGTGCTTGGGAGGTCATGGGTGTCACAATAATTATGACTGCAACTGCAGTTAGGCAACATCCGCGGTTTGCAATCATAGGCTTAGTGATACTGATCGTTCAAGAAGTTTTAGCTTATGGACCGCTTTCATTCCTAACTCATGGTTTAGCTGGTGCAACAGTTTTTGTTTTAGCCGGCCTAGGCGTTTCTAGGGGTATCAGAACTGCTAACACTGCTTCAGATAAATTTCGTGAACAAGAGGCAGCTTCCCTTGCCGGTATTGCCACTCTTGAAGCAACACAGGCGGCAAGGCAAGAGCGTCTCCAACAGATACTCTCAAGCGCCATTCCCATGCTGAACGCAATCGCTCAAAGCAGCGAACCTCTTTCAGCTTCAAACAAAGAGCAAACCAAGCTTTTGGAACTTTCTCTGAGAGATGAAATTAGGGGAAGAGGATTGCTAACTCCTAAGTTGAGACAAGAAGTCCAGAGACTTCGAAAACTAGGTTGCGAAGTTGCTGTCCTTGATGAAGGTGGCGTTGATGATCTCAACGAAGGTGAGCTAGAGGACTTGTTCCTTGTCGCCATTAACGAATTACAAAAAGTTAAATCTGGGCGAGTGACAATCAGATCGCCAAGAAGCGAAGAGTTCAAATTGACCGTGGTGGCAACCATTCCAGGTATTGCTAAACCAGTTCTAAACATCAAGCTTTAAAACCCAATGGGCCTTGGGGTCTATTAAACCCTTCGGCCCATCCCCTGGTGAAAGAACTAGTTAGCCCCTTTAGACACCCACTAGTTCTGCTTTCGGAACTAACTTATGCTCCGATGGAACAAATCTCCTCGTGAAAGAGCTCATGTTTTAGTCCCCTCTTTGGGGGACAGGTTAAAGACAAATGGCCCCCTCTTTCGAGGGAGCCATCGGCGTGGTACTCGTTACTTTTATCCCAGCAACGCTTTCTCCAAAGTATCCAAACCTACGCTTCCTAGGTTTAGAGCCTTCATGTGGAAATCTTTAATGTTGAAGTTAGCACCCTGACGCGCCTTGTATTCGTCTCTGATCTGCTCCCAGATTCTTTGACCAATCTTGTATGAAGGAGCTTGACCTGGCCAACCGAAGTAACGGTGAACTTCGAAGTTGACGAACTGGTCGCTCATGTTAACGTTCTTACGCATGAAAGCTAGTGCGTAATCGAAGTCCCACTTGCCAGTTCCTTCAAGGTTCTGCTTACCTAGGTGAACCCCAAGGTCCAAAACAACACGTGCAGCACGCATGCGCTGACCATCTAGCATTCCAAGACGGTCACCTGGATCATCTAGGAAGCCGAGTTCTTGCATTAGACGCTCAGCGTATAGCGCCCAACCTTCACCGTGGCCTGAAGACCATGAAGCAAGTCGACGCCAAGAGTTCAGATCTTTCTTGTTGTAAACCTTCTGACCAATCTGAAGGTGGTGTCCTGGAACACCTTCATGGTAAACAGTTGTGGTTTCTCTCCAAGTATTGAACTCGGTAACACCAACAGGAACTGACCACCACATTCTTCCCGGTCTTGAGAAGTCATCGGTAGGTGAGGTGTAGTAAATACCACCGTGCTGAGTTGGTGCAATCATGCACTCAAGGTTTCTAAGTTCTGGAGCGATATCGAAGTGAGTTCCAGAAAGTTTCTCGATAGCTGCATCGCTTAGCTTTTGCATCCACTTCTGTAATTCATCTGTACCGTGCAGCTTACGCTTAGGGTCATTATCTAGAACTTCGATGGCCTCTTCAACTGAAGCGCCAGGCTTAATCTCGTTAGCAACCTTTTCCTGCTCTGCAATAACACGAGCTAGTTCTTCTTTACCCCACTCGTAAGTCTCATCTAGGTCGACCTTCTTACCAAGGAAACGAGCTGAAAGCAGTGCATAACGCTCACGGCCAATAGCATCTTCCTTATTACCCGCTGGAAGCAACTCTTCTTTGAAGAATCTAGCCATTTCGCCATATCCTGCAGTTGCTTCTTCAGCGGCTTCAAGAAGTTCCTTCTTCAAAGATTCTGGAAGTTCACTCTCACCAGCTTTAGCGTTCTGAGCAAACTTTCTAAAGAAACCATCTGGGGTTAGAAGTTGTTCTGCCTGCTCAATAGCGATCTTCACCTGACGAATAGCAGGAGTGTCATCTGCCTTAATGCCTTCGCGCAAAGTTGCAACGTAACCGTCAACTGCACCGCGAACAGCCTTCATACGCTTAGCTAGGTTCTCCCAGTTTTCAACTGTTGCTGTTGGTGAAAGGTCGAATATGTCTCTAATGCCTTGAGCAGGAGAAGCGATTGGGTTTAGATCTCTTCTCCAAAGACCTGAATCATAAATCTCCTGAGAAAGTTTCATGGTTGAAGTCATAGCCAACTTGGTGACGTTATCAACTTCGTCAGTAACCGGAGTTGCCTCAACCTTAGCTAGCATTTCTTTTTCTAGCTTCTGATAATCAGCAAGAGCTTCAGGTGAAGTGTCTTCAAGTCGGTCTTCGCCAACTTTGAAACCTGCATAGGTAGCAAACTCAGGGGAGAGTTCAATAAGTTTCTTGACCCAAGATTCGGCTAGTTGATCTAGTTCTGATGGTTCACGAGTCATGTCGTGTCCTTTCACTAAAGATGGAAAATCTAACTCCAAATCTAGTGGTGTTTGGCCTAAGAGTTAATCCAAACCAGGACGGTATTGGGCTCGCCACTGGCCAATGCCAGGTAGCAAGTTTCCTCTAAACCTCGAGGTGTTCCTATTCCAAGAAGAAGCTGGCTTACGGACCACTCTTTTAGCCGAAGTCACCTGCTCTGCATGGGCTGACTCCAAGATAGCGATAACAGCAGCCAGCTCCTCCGGAGTTGGATTACCGGCTACGACTTTGATGTTCTGGTTGAGTTCAGCGCTCATTACAGTGGAATGTTTCCGTGCTTCTTAGGTGGGGTTGAAGCTCGCTTGCTCTTTAGAGCTGCTAGTGCCTTGATCACTGAAACTCGTGTAGCAGCGGGCTCAATGATGCCATCTAATTCACCACGTTCAGCAGCTAGGTATGGGCTTGCAACGTTATAGGTGTATTCGGCAGCTAGTTGAGCACGAACCTTGGCAACATCTTCGCCTGCTTCTTCAGCAGCCTTGATCTTGTCGCGGAAAAGAATATTGACTGCACCTTGACCACCCATAACTGCAATTTCTGCTGTTGGCCAAGCTAGGTTGATGTCGGCACCGAGTTGCTTGGAACCCATAACGATGTATGCGCCTCCGTAGGCCTTTCTGGTGATGACTGTTACTAGAGGAACAGTGGCCTCTGCATATGCGTAAAGCAATTTAGCTCCACGTCGAATAACACCGGCCCACTCTTGATCTGCTCCAGGAAGATAACCAGGTACGTCAACGAGAGTTAGAACAGGAATTGAGAAGGCATCTGCGAAGCGAACGAATCTTGCAGCTTTTTCAGCGGCATCGATGTTCAACGTTCCCGCAAGAGCTGAAGGTTGGTTAGCGATGATCGCAATTGATTGACCAGCAACTCGAGCAAAACCAATAATGATGTTTGGTGCGAATAGCGGTTGAACTTCAAGGAACTCATTGTCATCAACGATAGATTCGATGACTTTGATCATCGAGTAGGGCTGGTTAGGTGAGTCAGGAATGATTGTGTTTAGTTCACGATCAGCATCCGTTATTTCAAGGTTGCTCTCAGTTTCGTAAACAATGGTTTCACTCAAGTTGTTTTCCGGTAGATAACTCAAAAGCGAACGAGCATAATCTAAAGCATCATCTTCATCGCTAGCTAGGTAGTGAGCAACTCCAGAGGTTTGGTTGTGAGCTAAAGCTCCACCTAGAGCTTCCATCTCAACAACTTCACCGGTAACAGTTTTGATTACATCAGGACCGGTCACAAACATGTTTGAAGTCTTATCAACCATGATCACAAAGTCGGTTAGTGCAGGGCCGTAAACGGCACCACCGGCAGCTGGACCCATGATGATAGAAATCTGTGGAATAACTCCCGAAGCCATTGTGTGACGTTTGAAGATTTCACCGTATTTACCTAAAGCGATAACACCTTCTTGGATACGAGCACCACCTGAATCAAGAATTCCAATTAGTGGAACACCGGTTGCGATAGCTAAATCCATGATCTTGATGATCTTGTTACCAGCAGCTTCACCTAGAGAGCCACCAAAGATTGTGAAATCTTGTGAGAACAAAGCAACCTGACGGCCACCGATAGTTCCAATACCGGTAACTACAGAGTCACCGTAAGGGCGATTCTTATCCATACCGAAAGCGGTTGAACGGTGACGAACAAATTCGTCCATCTCAACAAATGAACCTGCATCTAGAAGAAGTTCAATGCGCTCACGGGCAGTCTTCTTACCTTTAGCGTGTTGCTTAGCTATCGCTGACTCACCGCTTGCATAAACAGCTTCGTGGTAGCGGTTACGTAGGTCTTCGATCTTTCCTGCAGTTGTTGACAGGTCAGGTTTCTGGTTCTCGCTCACAGTATTTATCTCCCGTGCTTTAAGGCTCGCAACAACTCTATCCAAGAGGTGTCGGTTGGAGGGTTTAGCCTAAGCCTATGGAACTATCTGCTAGCCGAGAATTTGCATCAAAACTTGAATACCTTAGTGAAATAGGGTCAACTAACACCTATTTATTGAACGAGGCACGCCAGAGTGCTGAATTATGGAGTGACTTCTCTGTTGTTGTTACAGACAACCAAACTGCAGGTCGTGGCCGCATGGATAGATCTTGGGAGGCTAAAGCAGGCGCTTCTTTAGCTGTTTCAGTATTACTTAGGCCAGCCGAATATGGGTTAGAGCATTTTGGTTGGTTGCCTTTATTGGCTGGCGTTGCCATGCGCAATGCCGTTGCCAGTTTGATCAGCGATGAAGATGTCAGCTTGAAATGGCCTAACGATGTTTTAGTAAACGGCGAAAAGATTTCCGGCATTCTTGCAGAAGTTTTACCCGATGGTAAAGGTGTTGTTATTGGGGCGGGATTGAATCTTCTGCAGAGTAAAGATGAGTTGCCGATACCAACCGCAACTTCACTAGCGCTTCACGGTGTTACCGGTTTTAGCCTGGATGATGTTCTAGTTCGGTATCTAGCTGGATTTATGCGGATGTATCAAGAGTTCAATCAGGCGCAGGGAGATCCAAACCTTTCGGGCCTTAGACAAACCATTTTGGATGTTAGTTCAACTATCGGTAGAGAGGTAGTAGTTTCTCTGCCAGATGGAACTTCCTTTACGGGTAATGCTGCTGGCTTAGATAGCGATGGAAGATTGCTGGTCGCAGTTAGTAACCCTGTGGAGATTCGTGCCGTTGCTGCCGGTGACATTCAACACTTGCGACAATAGATAGGTGTCCACTTCCTTTTCTGAGCAAGAGCTTGCTGTTATCCGTAAACACGGTTCAGTCTTACTTTTTCCTGTTCTCTTGCTAGGAGCCACCGGTGGAGTTTTCTTCTTTGTAGAGAGCAAACTAAATCAGGCTTGGCAACATCAGGCACTACTCACATTTGTTTTACTTTTCGCTTTGATCTTTTGGCTTTTGCCGTCCATCAGGTTTTTCACTAATAAATATGAAATAACCAGCAATCGAGTTGTTGTTCATCGTGGCCTAACCGGTAACCGTATTGAAGAAGCTTCTTGGGGTGAACTAACCGGAGTTAGCGTTACTAAGACTTTTGGACTTTGGATCAGGGGAGCAGGAGACCTACGGTTACACCGTGAATTCGGTGCAGACCTGGTCTTGCAAGGAGTTCCTAAAGCCAAGCGTTTAGCTAGAGATATTGAAGGCTTTATGACAAAGCGCAGCGGCATGGGAAAATAAGACGTGAGCAAAACTATAGGTGTTATCGGTGGTGGGCAATTAGCCCGCATGATGATCACTCCAGCCCAAGAACTTGGGCTAGCCATCAAAGTCTTAGCTGAAAATGAAGGCTCTTCAGCAATGCTAGCTGCAACTTCTGTTGGTGATTACACCGACTATGAAACTGTTAGAAGATTTGCTGAAAGAGTTGATGTCATAACTTTTGACCACGAACATGTTCCGCTAAACATTCTGGAAAAACTTGAAGCTGAAGGTTTCAATGTTCAACCTTCAAGTTCAGCTTTGCGTTTTGCTCAAAACAAATTGGCGATGCGTCAAAAGCTTTCTGAACTTGGTCTTCCGGTTCCAGATTGGGCTGAAGTAAATAGCTCTGTTGATCTTCAAACATTCTTAGATAAACACAACGGGGTTGCTGTTCTAAAGACTCCTACCGGCGGCTACGACGGTAAAGGTGTAAAAATTGTTCGAAGTGTTGAAGATGCTTCCGACTGGTTAGCTAAAGGTCAACCTTTACTTGTTGAAGAGAAAGTTGATTTCGTAAGAGAATTAGCTCAACTCTCTGCACGAAATGTTTCAGGTGACTGGTCTTCTTGGCAGGTTGTTCAAACAATTCAAGTAGATGGCGTTTGTTCCGAAGTTTTATCACCTGCACCACATGCTGATATAACAAGTGCTGCAATCATTGCTAAACGAATTGCCGAGGGGTTAGGCGTTACCGGTGTACTTGCAGTTGAGATGTTTGAAACTCAGGATGGAAAACTTCTGATCAACGAATTGGCTATGCGTCCACACAACTCAGGGCATTTCAGCATTGAAGGTTCAACAACATCACAGTTTGAACAGCACATTAGAGCTGTTGCCGACCTTCCGCTCGGGGACACCGCACCAACAACAGCTTTTTCTGTGATGCTGAATCTTTTAGGCGTTGATGATGTGAATACTTTTGTTGAGCATTACCCAGAAGCTCTGAAGGTCCAAGGAGCTCACATTCATACTTATGGCAAGAGCGCTCGCAAGGGAAGAAAAATGGGTCACATCACTGCTGTGAGCAACAGTTCTATTGATGAAGCCCGACTTATTGCCCTTAAGGCTAAGGAAGCGTTGCACGCCTAACCAGTTTTTGCCCTGGTCGAATCTAAAATTGCTGTTTGTAGGCAAGTTTTATTTACCCAAGGGAGATCCACCATGACTAAACCTTTAGTTGGTGTTGTCATGGGCTCAGACAGCGATTGGTCTGTGATGAGCGATGCAGCTCAAGCCCTAAAAGAGTTCGGTATTGAATTCGAAGTTGAGGTTCTTTCAGCGCACAGAACACCTGAGCGAATGATGGAGTGGGGTAAAGCTGCCAAAGACAGAGGTTTGAAAGTTATCATCGCTGGAGCTGGCGGGGCGGCCCACCTTCCTGGAATGATTGCTTCAATAACAACTCTTCCAGTTATTGGTGTTCCAGTGAAACTAAAGAGCCTTGATGGTATGGATTCACTACTATCAATAGTTCAAATGCCAGCAGGTATTCCAGTTGCAACCGTTTCAATTGATGGTGCTCGTAACGCAGGTATTTTGGCTGCCAGAATTATTGGCACCAACGATGAAAAAGTTTCAGCTGCTTTAGCTACCTTTAGCGAATCTCTAAAAGATCAGGTTGCTGTCAAGAACCAGAATCTCAAATCTCAAATATGAGTCAACGAATTCCAGCGCAGGAACCTATAACTCCTTTTCGCGACACTAGAAATGTAAACAGCAAGCAGATGCTTAGGCGTGCTTGGTGGATTTTGCTACTGAATTTCTTTATTCCAGGTTCTGCTCAAGTTGTTGCAGGTAACCGAAGACTTGGGCGAATTGGAATCATTTTCACTTTTGGCTTCTGGGCTTTCCTAGTTCTAGCAATACTTTTTGCTTTGGTATCTAAAGTTGCTCTGTTCACAATCCTGCTAACTCCTTGGATTGCCTATCCGTTAGCAATACTTTTCATCATTTATTCGGCGTTAATTGTTTTGCTTTCTCTTGATGCCATTCGACTCATGGCCTTGGCTAACGTAAGCCGTGGGGCCATGAGAGCAACCTTAGCTTTCACTGTTGTGCTAACCTCGGTGGCAGCTTTCCTAACTGGAACTATTGGTTCAACTACCTTGACTGCAACAAGTTTCATGGGGCATATTTTTTCTAACTCAGGTTCTCTAGAATCGAACAAAGGTCGATACAACATTCTTTTATTAGGTGGAGATTCAGGTTCAGATCGTTTTGGTCTTAGACCGGACAGCATCTCAGTTCTAAGCATCAGCACCGAAACCGGTAACGCAGTGAACATCGGTCTTCCTAGAAACCTGCAACGAATCAGATTCCTACCTGGAACACCTATTAGCAAGGTTTATCCTTACGGATTTGATCACTACTGCGGTGGTGACTGCATGCTGAATGCTGTTTATAAGGCAACTATCGACAACTACTCATACCTTTACCCTGATGCTCACAAGCACGGTTCAACTTCAGGCATTGAAGCAACTAAGTCAGCTGTTCAGTGGGTTACCGGTTTGAAGATAGATGCCTATGTTCTTATCAACATGAGAAGCTTTGCTGGATTAGTTGATGCTCTAGGGGGCATTGATGTGAACGTGAAGAAGGCGCTACCTATCGGTGGGCAGCAAGATTGTCTTCCTGCAAATAATGAGCACGGTTCGTATTGCCCAGATGTTACAGAGTGGATTGAAGCCGGCAAACAACACATGAATGGTCGAACCGCTCTTTGGTATGCACGTTCAAGACACAACACCAACGACTATGACCGCATGAAACGTCAACGTGAAGTTGAGAACATCATTTTGAAGAAAATTGATTTGCCAACCTTGCTATTCAAGTTTGGTGCAGTTGCCGGAGCTAGCGCCAAGTTAGTTAGATCAGACATTCCTTCAGGTTCAATCCCAACTCTTATGGATCTAGCTTTCAAAGCTAAGAGCAAAGGTTTGAAGAGCCTGCAGCTAACTGCTCCTTTGATTGATGCTTCTAACCCAGACTTTTTCTTGATGAGACACAAAATCGCTCAAAAGCTTCGCAAGTTTAACTAAGGTTTCTCCCAGTTTCGCAGAGGCACTTTTGGACCATCAAAAGTTAGTCTGAAAGATATGAAAAAGCTAAGTTTGCTAATAGGTGTAACGATAATCCTCTCAACTTTGACCGGTTGTACCTTGCTTTATCCAAACTGGGGTAAGCCAACTACTTCACCGACTAAAACTAAGACCAGCGACCCTAACCCAACAGAAACTAAGACTGTTGACCCTACGCCAACAAAAACCACAAAGACCAACGCTGTGGTGGACATCATGGATGCTTCGGTCTATCCACAAGATGGGATCATTCAAGTGGTTGCTCAAGTTACTAACTTCAGTGAAGATGGCGGAACTTGCACAGCAACTTTTACAGGGGGCGGCAAGAGCGTATCCGTTTCGGCTAAAGCTGAATCCAATGCTGCTAACACTCAGTGTCATCCACTTGAAATCAACCTAGGCGGTATTCCTGCTGGTTCTGGATCTGTAACCGTAACTTATGACTCAGAAACTAAGCACGGAGTTTCCTCCGCTGAGGCAGTCACTATCCCGTGACAAAATCTTGGCTAACTCGTTTCACAGCCATAGCGGTTATTGCGCTATTGGCTGTGTTCGGGTTAACCAAGGTGAATGAAGCTAAAGCTCTTTCCGGGAAATCCTTTGATCCTGGTCTGATAATTAGCGACAGCGTGTTCTTTGATTTTGGAACTATGTCTGTTGATGATATTCAACGATTCTTAGAGTCGCAGGTTCCTGAATGTAAATCAGGTCCAACCGGTATGCCTTGTCTTCGAAACTATAAAACAGATACACCTGAAAAACTTGCAGACATCGGTAAGTGTGCCTACATGCCAGCACAGAAACAAATCTCGGCAGCGCAGATTATTTACAACATCGCAAGAGCTTGTGGCATTAACCCAAGGGTGCTGTTGGTAACACTGCAAAAAGAACAAGGTTTAGTTCAGGCAACGATTCCTAGCCCCTATATGTATCGAGCTGCTATGGGTTATGGCTGTCCAGATAGCGATCCCGCAATTTGTGGAAAAGTTTGGACTGGTTTATTCAATCAGCTCTATAAAGCTGCTGGTCAGTTCCAGTGGTATGGCGATCCAAATGGTTCGTTCACTTACCTGCGACCTGGACGTCAAGTTTCCATTGCCTATAACGAAGTTGATTCAAAAAACTGTGGCAAGAAAACGTTTCTTCTGAAGAGCCAGGCAACAGCCAACCTTTATTACTACACCCCATACACACCTAACGATGCGGCTCTAAACAACCTCAGGGGATTAGGTGACAATTGTTCCGCTTACGGTAACCGTAACTTCTGGAGATACTACTGGGATTGGTTTGGTTCACCTATCGGTGGAGGATTCCTGCTCAAAAGCGCAACCAGTGATCCATACCTTGTCGTAAACGACGTTAAATATCCGCTAAGCGATCCAAACATGGTTAGCGACCTTGGACCACTTGGACCTTTAGGTGAAATATCTACCGACTACCTAAATTCCTTTACGACGGGTGCCCCACTAACCAGACTGGTTAAGTCAGCAACCGTTAGCGGAACTAATAACTACTGGTTCCTAAGTGGGGGTAAGAAATACCTAGTTAATAATTGCAACCAAGCAACCAACTTAGGTCTTGATTGCAACGCTGCCGTTCAGTTAACTCAGGTTCAACTTGATGCCTTACCGACTGGCGCATTTAGACCTGACGTGACAGGAATAGTGAAAAACGTTCCGGTTGCTCCGGCTAAGACTTCTTATTACATGGTTACCGCAACTAAGAAGTATCCGGTTGATTGTGGCAAAGCTCCATTACTAGGTTTCAACTGCGCCAATGCGGCTACGTGGACAGCGGCTCAACTTGATGCAGTGCAAACAGTTCAATTAAATGCCTCGTCGCTGGGTATTTCATCACTTTTGACCTCATCTGATGGAACGAGAGTTCTTATTCAGAATGCTAGAAAGCGTGAAATTCTAGACGATGCCTCTATGACTGCAGCGGCTGTTCCTCTTATGGCACCCTCGCCGCTGAAGGTTAAGGATTTTGCATATTTACCTTGGGATGCACCGATTGCGATTGACGGTTCACTTTTTGTAAATAGAGATAACAAACGTGAAGGCGTCATAGTCAATGGAGCTTTCTATGACATTGATCCAGCTACACGAGCAGAGGTTGATTTCACTAAATGGTTTAGACAAACAACGGGAACTTTAGGTAACGATGGTTTGAGCACTATTCCAAACATCGGTGTAATCAAATCGCTGGTCAAAGACGAATCAGGCCAGAGTTGGTTTATAACTCCTGATGGCAAGATAAAGCTCGATGCCACGGACGCCTGGATAGCTAATGCAGCGCCTGTAAGCAGTCAGGTTGCCAATAAGTTCCCAACTCTCACACCAACCATCACAGGTTTTGATTTTCTTAAAGTAAAAGATCTAAAGACTATTTATCTCCTGAAAGACGGCGTTGCTAGAGCTACCTATAACTCAACTGATCGAGCAATTCTTGGTAACGGGATGGCTAGTCAAACACCAATTGAGATAACCGGTAATGACATGCTCTCAATTCCGCAGAGTGTTATGGTCTTACCTCAAGGCTTAGTTGTTAAAAATAAGTCAACGAAAATAGTCTCGATTATTGATGGACCAACCAGGGCAGTGAACATTGCTCCAACTTCAGCTAAGTTGCCATTACCTGCCCCTCGTGTTTTGAGTAATTTGCAGCTTGCTGGTTACCAGGACTTTGAAGACCTAGGTCCATATAAGGTGACCTGTGCTGGTCAGATTTATGTTGTTGCAAATGGCTTGCTCTATGAAACAGCTCTAGCCGTAGCTAAAGACTTTCCTTTGAAATCCACTTCACTAAGCGATCCAACCTGCGCTCTGTTTACTATCACTGATCAGAGCTTCGGTCATTATGTTGGTAAAAAGACAATCGATCCAAAGACCAAGAAGACCACCTATCAGTCATACAAAATTTCTAAAGGTAAGAAGCTGCCTTTCAAAACTTTGGCTGATTACAAGAAAGACAACATCAGTGATCCACCAATAGTTTGGGTTGATGATGCTTTCCTTGCTAATTTGCCAACCGGCAATCAAATAGACCTAGGCGGTTCAGTCAAGCCAGATCCAAAGCCAGTTCCTAACCCTAAGCAATACACAATCAAGGCAGGGGATTCACTATCTTCTATTGCCATTAGGTTCAACACCACGGTTGCCAAGATTATGACTTTGAACAATATCGTCAATGCCGATCGAATTGCTATCGGCCAGGTTTTGAAATTACCTTAGAGGTTTTTGAGCCTAGAAATCGGTTTCTTGGAGAGTTTCTCTAACTGGTTGAGTTTCGGGGTCTTGGAGTTTTCTTCTAGAAGTGATTCTGGATCAGATGCTTTCACAGCAAAAATAATTAGCATCAACATAGCGGACTGAATCAACAGACGAGATTCGGTGATACCTCTAACCAGCTGGGTAACCAGGATCAGTAGTGGCCAAAGATACAAGGCATTACTGTGGTGAACTCCTAAACGCCAAGTGTTCACAAAAGTTCTAGTCAAAAGAATTACAAAAAGAATCAAGCCAACCGCACCCAGCTGAAGCCACATGTCTAAATAAGCGTTATGTGCTTGAAAATATGAATGCCCGTTGATAACAACTAGTCCATCGTAAGGTTTCACACCTGGAACCCAAACGCCTGTAAAGCCCCAACCCTCCAGAGGTCGTTGAGAGATCAACGATAGGACTCTTCGCCAAATGTCACTCCTGTGAGTCATGTCTGGGCTCTTACCCAAAAACTCAAATACAGCTCGTCTGAATACCAAGACGAAGAACATAGCAACACCTTCAACAGACCAAGCGATTCGATAGTAACGATGGCGAGTTGCTTTATCTTTGCCTTCAGCAAGCAAAGAAACCACAGCAGAAACTAAAACAGCAATAGTTGCAAAAATGATTCCAGCTGATTTAGCAACCACAATCATCGAGATGGATGCAATTAAACTTGCAAGTGCTACCCATCGACGGTTTTTAGTTATCGCTACCTCTATTGCGAAAGTAACAACACCCATAAGGGCCCAAGCTGCAACCAGGTTCGCATTCCCTAAGAGGCCTTGGATGCGTCCACCATCAAACAGGTGACCGCTACGAGCTAATGCTTGAACGATGTTGTCATTTTGAAATGGAATTATTGAAGCTAGGGAACCTTTGAAGGTTGAAGCAACAAGTTCCACTACAAATGAACCAAAGATTATTACACGAATCGCATTCGCGAAGATTCCAAGAATTTCTCGCCACGAGAAAACAGCAACAAAGAAAAGTCCCATAACAACAATGCCAACTTGAATGGCAAAACCACTCACAGTATCGGTTGCATATGCTGACCAAGGGGAAGACCCGATCATCAGGGCCAAAAGCAAACTGAGTTCAATGGGTACTTGATTGATAACTCGACGCCAGTCTGCTTTGACTAGAAAGTATCCGCAGCCAAAAAGAGTGAAGAAAGCCAAAACTAGCCATAGAGTCCAAGTGGTGTTTGCTCGGATGTAATCCTCGGCGAACATGCTGTCACCGGCAACCAGGGTGAGTAAGGCTAGGTAACCGAAAAGCTTAGGAGCTTTAGAGCTGGCTGGATTCTGATTGTTCTTACTCATGGCAATACTGGCAAGTCTAAGACCTGCCATAACTTATGGGAAAGGGCACTTGGTTAGGCTTATAGGGTGCTAGAGAAACTAACCAATGAAGCCATGGATTACGCGTGGGGTTCTGAAACCCTAATCAGTGACTACTTTGGCATTCCGGCAACAGGTAAGCCGATGGCTGAGATCTGGTTTGGCACCCACGATGGTTCACCAACCAAGGTTTCTAGCCTAAATATTTCTCTGCACGGCCTTTTGGATGCTCAAGGTAAATCAAGTAGGCTGCCTTTTCTTTTGAAGATTCTGGCTGCTGGTGCCCCTTTGTCTATTCAGGCTCATCCAAATCCAGAACAAGCCATAGCAGGCTTTGCTCGAGAAAACGCAGCAGGCATCCCGGTAACTGCAGGTAACAGGAACTATAAAGACGACAAAGCAAAACCTGAACTGATAGTGGCTTTGAGTGAATGCTTCGATGCACTTGTTGGCTTTGCTGATCCAAGAGTGGTTATTGAGAAGTTTGAAGAATTACAAGAAGTTTCAACTGATGAACTCAAGGATGTTCTAACCAAATGGATTAGCTTTCTAGCTGAACCCGATGGAATCAGGAAAGTATTCCTAGAGACGCTAACTTCCCCGGATGTTACAGATGCCTTTATTTCGGACTTGGTTGATGCTTCAGAGCAATGCCCAAGCCTGGTTGATTTAGTTTCATATTTGAACGCTCACCACGGTCTTGATCGAGGCATTGCTTCAGCACTTCTTTTGAACCATAAGGTTCTCGCTAAAGGTGAAGCAGTCTTCGTTCCAGCAGGAATGCCACACGCGTACCTATCGGGCCTTGGAATTGAAATCATGCTGGCTAGCGATAACGTGCTGCGTGGAGGACTAACACCTAAGCACATAGACATCGAAGAGTTAAGTAATGTTCTAGTCTTTGAATCAACCGAACCGAAACTCACAGCAACAAAAACTTTGGCTAACGGTTTAGCGAGATTTGATATTCCAACACCGGAGTTCGAGTTTTATAGCGTCTCAGTTGGCTCAACTAACATGCTCATGGATTTGAACCTGCCAGGTGATGCAATAGTCCTCTGTGTTTCAGGGGCAATGGCAGTATCAAACAGTAAAGAAGAGCGTCAGGTAATTAACGCCGGGGAAGCAGCCTTTATTTCAGGCGATGCGAGGACCTTTAGTATTTCAGGCAATGGCGCTGGCTTTATAGCGCTTAGTTCAAACTAGCTCTATAAGCGCTTTCAACGATTGATAATAAATCGTGCTTGGCTTGCCAGTTCAAGGTGCTGTTTATTCTTGAAACATCTGCTGCTAGTTCGGCTGGATCTCCCGCTCTTCTTGCAACCAGGTTCACTTTGAAATCTTTTTGAATGACATCTCTGAGAGCTTGAATAACTTCTAGAACAGATGAGCCTTGACCTGAACCAACATTGAATACTAGGTGCTCTCTATTTTCTTCATTTAAGTATTCAAGGGCTCTGATGTGAGCATCAGCTAAATCGGCCACGTGAATGTAATCACGAATACAGCTACCATCCTTAGTTGGCCAGTCAGAACCAAAAACTTCGATTGGCTTATCTTCCCTAATTGCCTTGAGTGCTATCGGAATCAAGTTGGCAACAGATGTGTCACCTAGGTCATCGAAGCCAGCACCGGCAACATTGAAATATCTAAGTGCAACAGCTCTAAGACCCCAGGCTCTCTGAGCGTTGGAGATCATCCATTCACCAATCAACTTGGTTTCACCGTAAGGGTTGATTGGTTTGCAGTTGTAATCCTCGGGAACCAAAGAAAGCTCAGGGGAGCCATAAACAGCAGCACTAGAAGAGAAGACCAGTTTGAGAACGTTTGCTTCATGCATAGCTTCAAGCAGGTTGATGACTGAGTTCAGGTTCTGCTGGTAATAAAACTCTGGTCGCAGAACAGATTCCCCTACCGCTTTACGGGCAGCCAGGTGAATTACGGCTTCGATGTTCTTGGTTCTAAAAGTCTCAATCAGTTGATCTTTAGCACCTGGGGAAGCCAGGTCAAAAGAGACCAATTCTGTCTGACCTAGACGCTCAGAAAGGCCAGCGGTTAGGTCATCTAAAGCTATTGCTACATGGCCTGAGGCTTCTAAAGCTCGAACAACGTGAGCGCCGATATAGCCTGCCCCACCGGTCACCAAGATTCTCATACCCTTAGGTTATCTGGCTCAAAGAGGGCAAAATGACCCAAAATGGTCGAAAAACCGCAATATTAAGCCTTTATAACATTCTCGATTTGACCTTCTCTCAACTTGACACAACAATACTTACATCGGTGTAATTACAACCATGAAATCCAGCAAGCCTGCTGTGAAGCCTCGAGAGGAAACGAATGTCAATTCGCGACGACCGCAGCGGTGCTGCTGATGACTGGTTCATTGACCCTATTATTCGCAAAGTTATTGGCGGGGACTACACCCTAGACAGCAACCCACTTGCCTGGCAGCGTGACGCTGTTTGTTCACAGACAGACCCTGAGGCCTTCTTCCCAGAAAAGGGTGGTTCAACCAGAGATGCCAAAAAGATCTGCTCCGGTTGCGACGTCAAGCAACAGTGCCTTGAGTACGCGCTGAAGAACGACGAGCGCTTTGGAATTTGGGGCGGCCTGAGCGAGCGCGAACGCCGCAAGCTAAAGCGTCGCGCTTAGTTAGAAACGAGGCCACAGCATGGCTCTGCGTGTGGTTACGGTCGTTATCTCAAACGACCAACCTTCCTATTTAGAAAACGCTCTAAGTTCTATTGAACGTCAAAGTTTCAGATCAGAACGAGTGTTAGTTGTTGACTCTTCAACCAACCCTGAAGTTCAAAACATTCTTGAAAGTTTTGTAAACAAATCCAACAATCATGCGCTTATCAATATTGAAGATAAAGCCACCTTCGCTGAATTAGCGGCGATAGGAATCAAACAGGGCTTAGCTGGTTACGAAAACCTTGATGATGTTGCTATCTGGTTGGTGCACGATGATTCAGCACCGGAGATGCATGCTCTGGCTGAGCTAGTTAGAACCCTGGAGCTCTCACCACTGGTGGGCATCGCTTCGCCGAAACAACTTTCTTTTGATAATCCAAAGTTGATTGTTCAGCAGGGACTAACCGTTACAAGAACCCTCAAACCTTTCTCTATCGTCAACGACGAGCTTGATCAAAAACAACATGACAGCATGAGCGACGTTCTGGCAGTTTCAACTAATGCCATGTTGATCAGAGCAAACCTTTGGGCTGAGCTTGGTGGACTATCACTCAGTGCACCACTACTAGCCCAGGACGTTGAGCTTGGTATTAGAACTCACCAGTTAGGTTTCAGAGTTGTTGTTGTTCCAACTTCTAGAGTTCGGCACGCTGAATTATCTGTAAATAACAAGAGAGCTAAATCCTGGTTGGGAGGTTCTTCAAAGTTTGCTTTAGCAAAGGCCGCCAATCACCTAAGAATTTCTCAATATCCAATTGGGTTAGCTTTTTTCTATTGGTTGAGCTTGCCTGTGACTTCAATTCTTCAGGTGTTCTGGTTGATGTTTGTGAAAAGACCAGACCGCATCTGGTTCACACTTAGAGCAAACTTCTGGGCTTTCTTCACTTTCAGAGCAAGGCTTCGTGATCGCCATAGCGTTTCAATCAGATCACTGAGACCGTTGTTTGCAACTAGGGTTCAGGTTAAATCACGTGCAAGGCTTGCCCTTGAAACTGCCGAGCAGAAGATCAACCTAACCAACTTTGCTGAAGAAAACCCTAAGCGAACCTTTATTCAGCAACAGGGCTTCATTGCCTCCGGTGGTCTATGGATCATGTTGGTTTTGGCTGTTGCTTCATCCAAATATTTCCCTATGGGAGAAGCGGCCTACGGCGGTTTTGCATTACCGCTGAGTGATAACTGGTTAGCCCTATTTACTAACACGGGTTCTAGTTATCAGCATGTTGGACTTGGTTTAGCTTCGCCGAGTGATCCATTCAACTGGGTGCTGTTACTAATCGGTTCAATAACTTTCTTCTCACCAAACCTTGCGTTGAGTTGGCTTCTATTTAGCGCGAAGTCTTTAGCCTTCTTTGGTGCTTGGCGATTCATCTCAACTTTAACTTCCAGAAACTCACTCAAGATTTCGCTGGCCCTGGTCTATGCGTTCTGGACTTCATTCACACTGGCTCAAACTCAAGGCAACTATCCTTCAGTTATCTTTGCCATCGTCTTGCCTTGGTTGATGTTTAGCTTGCTGCGCGCCTATCGAATCGGAATCTCTGCATCAGTTCGTTCATCTGAGCAAACCTGGTCTTGGTTGGCTACGAGTGCATTATTACTTGCAGTTGCTTTCGCCAGTGCACCTTCAACAGTCTTCTTGCTAATCATTATTGGTCTTGCCTTTACCGTGATTGCCAGAAAGAAACTGATTTCTCTTTTAGTCATTCCAATTCCAACTTTAGTTTTAGCTATTCCATATGTTTCGTATCAAGCTTTTGGTAATGGTGCACCTATCGGTGTTTTAGCGGATCCAACAGTTAGCTTTGTCACACAACAGCCACAAATTTTGAGTTCACTAATTGGCGATAACAGGATTGTTGGTTGGTGCTCTGCTGGACTAATTGTTTTGGCTTTAGTAGCACTTCTAGCAAAAATAAGAATTGCATTCTTAGTTTGGATATTTTCGCTTCTTGCTTTAGTTAACCTTTGGCTAGTGAGCTCTATAGGTTTTGCTTTTGGTGGAACTGGAGCAATCTTGATGGATACCACCACCTGGGTTTACAACTCACCAACTGGTTCAATGATGTTCTTTGCTTTAGCGCTGATTGCTTTAGTAGCGCTCTGGTTAGATTCAATGATGGGTGCAGGCTTTAGAAGAGCCATCACAACAATCGTTTTTGTTTTGATTGCTTCACCGCTTGTTTACCTAGGTGTTGCAACGCCTTCGTTGGTTAGTTTTGGTAGTTCCAGAAACCTTCCAGCTATCTTTACTGCCGAGGCTGATGCCGGTAGTGGTTTGAAGATGCTTATTATTTCAAATGACGGATCAGGCAAGACTCAAAGCTTTAGTGCTGAACTTGTTGCATCAGTCGGAATAAAACTGGACACAATTTCAACCACTTACCGACTATCAACTGCTAACCAACTTCCTAAAGCCAAAGTTGCCAACCTGGTTGCGAACCTTGTTTCAGCTAATGGTAAAGAGGTAGCTAATGATCTCAAAGACCTTCACATTGGTTATCTACTTGTTCCTAAGCGTCAAGGCAACGGTGATGTTCAGGTAGCGCTAAATAGTGCAGTTGAACTAGACCAAGTTGGAACTACCGAGTTCGGTCAACTTTGGCGAGTGAAGGCAGCTAACCCAGAACTTCGTGATGAGACTAAGGCGATGTGGTCGATTACTAAAGGTATTCAACTTAGCGTTCTGGTTGGTTTTATTCTGCTAGCTCTGCCAACAGCTCGAGGTCGTAAGGTGCGAGCCACCAATGACTTCAGCGAGTTTGAGGAGAGTGAAGAGTAATGTTTGTTCGCATCCTCAGAGTTGTCCTAGTTGCTCTTGCACTGGTGGGGTTATTGCTTTTTGGTAACCCAAAGGATTTGTTGTTTTCACCTAAAGGTTCGAGTGCTAGTTATGAAGTGAGCGCTAAGGACTTGCAGGTAACTTGCAGCGGAGCTGCCATTGAAGCTGGTGGTGCGACGGGAACTTCAGTGACCGGCTTCAGGCGAATTGGAACAGCGCTTGTTTCAGGTAGTTATTCAGCTCCGAGTCAAACTACGCTAGACATTTTTGGGAAAGCTGGTTCACCTGGCTACGGAGTTAGACAAGATTTCAATAAGCGTCTAGAGAACCTAGGTTCTCTAACTGTTGAGGATAAAACAGGGAAGACTCAGCAAGGTTCAGCCTTGCTTACCGCTAACCAGATTCAAATGGTTTCAACCAAGGCAATGAGCGGTTTGGTCGGAGCGCCTTGCGTTAGACCTCAGTCAGAGTTCTGGCTTATCGGTGGTTCAACCGATGTTGGACGTGAAGCGCTCTTGGTTCTTACTAATCCTTCTAAAGTCGATGCGACTGCAGATCTAGAGATCTTCACCGAGAATGGTTCTTCACACAGTGCCGGCCTTAGTGGAATAGCGGTTCCAGCTGGCAAGACAACCCTGTTGCCACTTTCATCTTTTGTTCTAAGTGCTAGCTCTATGGCAGTTCACGTAGTAAGCCACGGTGGATCTATCACGGCTTTGATTCAGCAGAAAACGGTTAGAGGACTTTTCGCAAATGGTGCTGACTACATTTATCCGTCGACCGAGCTAGCTGCAGAATCTTTCTTCCCTGGAATTTTGGTGCGAGGGGCCGCTGATAGTTACAAACTAAGAATCAGTGCAGATAAATATTCTGATGTTCAACAGATGTTGAGAGTTTACGTTCCAGGTAACATTGATGCTCAAATCAGTTTCCAAGCCCTAGGAACCACAAGCAATACTTTTGGAACAGTTATAACTGGTACTGCTCAAGCAGGCCGAGTAACAGATTTCGATGTAACGGGTTTGAAAGATGGGGACTACTTCGGAATTCTCCACTCAACAACAAAGGTTTATTCAGCTGTTCGTTTAGTTAGAACCAAAGTTGGATCAAGTTCCTATACAGACTTCACCTGGTTGCAAGCAGCTCAAGCTTTTGATACTCCAAGGTATGTGATGGTTCCAACAGCGGGTATTTCTAAGTTGAGTATTGTGAACCCTGCTAAGCAATCAACTGTGGTGAATATCAAAATAGGTTCTGCGCTTGTTACTAAAACTATTGCTGCAGGTTCTGCTGAAGTGATTAGGGCAACACCAGGTTTGTCTATCGGAATTTTGCCAACCGGTTCAAAGGTCTATGCGAACTTAATCATTGACGTGACTGGTCGGATAACAAACATTCCGGTTCTAGATGATAAGAACATCTCGGGTAATGTTCAGGTCAGCGTTCACTAGTCTTCGCCGAAAATAAGATCCCAAGGTTCTTTGCCAATCAGATCTGCTGCTGCTTCAAACACATGATGTTCAATCTTTAGTCGTTCCTCATTAGGGGAAGGAGCAACACCTAGACGAAGTATTGGTAGTCGATAAAGAACCACAGTCATGGTTTCTTTTCGGGTTGACCATCTCTTGACATAGGTTGAGTTAGCGCCAAGCACAGGGGCATCCATAATCCTGAAGTTCAGTTGCCCTAACTCTTCGGGATAGGTTTCTCTGAGGTATTCGCAGGTGGTTCTAACTATTTGAGCGAACTGGTCTGAACTTGACCCACCAGAGCGGTATAGGGAACCGGTCAGAGAATGCCTGACTCCACGACCATGGCGGTCACGGGATAGATTACGAGGCATGAGGTCATTGTATTCTTGTCTAGATAGAGCGGAAGGCCCCTCATGAGTGTTAATTGGGATGCAATAGTAAAAACCTACGATGTTCGTGGTTTAGTCGATATTGACCTAACCGATGAAGTGGTTGCGGCTTTAGCTGCCGGCTTTGTTGATGAATTGGGGCTAGCTGGTAAAGAGGTCATCGTCGGTTACGACATGCGTGATTCTTCACCTAGGTTCGCTGAAGCTTTCGCTAAGGGTGCTACCGCGCGCGGAGCAAGTGTTATCTCTCTTGGGCTTTGTTCAACCGATGAATCGTATTTTGCTTCTGGTTATCTAAATCTTCCGGCTGCGATGTTTACCGCTAGCCATAACCCAGCAAGCTATAACGGGATCAAGTTTTCAAGAGCAGGTGCTAGAGGTATCAGCCTTGACACCGGTCTTGCAGCTATCAGGGATCGAGCTAAAGAGTTTTT